>NZ_RJUU01000001.1:5550000-5763059 GCF_003751445.1 Streptomyces sp. 840.1
GACGGCGACCTCGTCGTGCCGGGGACCATCCACGACCAGGTCAACACCGACCACAGCGCCGCCCGCACCGCGCTCGGCATGGGCGGCGGCGACGCGCTTCCGGGCCTGTTCGGCGGCAAGTACGCCATGGTCCCGCTCGGCTTCTCCTACCGCCAGCAGGTGGCCGAACAGGCCCCGAAGGGCTTCGAGTGGACGGTGCTGCCCGCACCGGCCGGCAGCGACGGCCTGGCCCAGGGGGTGAGCCCGCAGACCCTGTCCGTCGCCGAGGACAGCCCGCACAAGAAGGAGGCCGTGGAGTTCATCGACTTCCTGCTGCGGCCCGCCAACATGGTGCGCCTGGCCAAGGGCGACTGGATGCTGCCGACCGGCAGGGCGGCGCTCGCGGACCCCTCGCTGCACACCGCGGACCTGGGCTGGTCGACCGGCGCCGCCCTCGCGGGCGCGCTGCGCTCCGCGCCCGCCCAGTCCGTGCGCGGCTACCCCGAGTGGAAGGACAAGGTCGCCACGCCCGCCCTCCAGGAGTACTACAGCGGTGCGATCGACGCGGCCGAACTGAGGAAGCGTCTGGTCGAGGACGGGAACCGGGTGCTGGCCCGCTATCAGCGATGACTTCGCAGGAGAACGACAGACCATTACCGACCAGTACGTATCTTTCCCGCCGCGAGGCGGGGGTGATCCGGTCGCGGGACGCCGCCCGGAGCCGCGGCAAACATGCTGAACGGTTGTGATTCAGTCAATCATCGGCATGAATTGGCCTCTTCACGCTCTTGCCGGGGCCTGCGGCCACGGGTATCGCAGGGAAATTCTGCGTTTCTCTTCGGCTTATCTGGTTTCAACTGAAACGGAACGCGTTGCCGCTTTCTCCGGCGAGAAGATCATTGACAACTCCAATTGCTCTGGGCTGTACTCCTTTCGGCGGTCAGCGGTGGTGCGGATTCCCTGTCGAGATCGGGAGTCCGTATCGCAAGTGCGGCCATGCCATGTTCCGGGAAGTAAATTCAGAGCAACAGATGGAGGTGCTGTTATGAAGTTCCTTTTTCAGCTGAAGGAAAAGATGACGCCGGAGAAGAGCCTGAAGGCGTACGCCTGGTACATCTGGTACTGAGCCGGCCTGTGAGTCCAGTCGGCTGAGGGGTGCGGCTCCTCGGCCGGAGTCCGTGCCCGGCGTGGCCCACACCGGCCCGCCGGGCACGGGCCGCCTCCCGCTTCTTGGAGAACACGATGCAGATATCCGGTACCGGCAGCCGTGCCCGGGACGTCGTCTTCGCGCCGAGACTCCAGGCGCTTCTGCGAGACCACCTGGGCGAGGAGGTCTTCCGCCTCGACCCCGGAACCGTCGCCGTCGCCGGAGCCGGCCTGACCGACCGCGTCCTGGCCGCCAGGCCGGCCACCGAGGACGAGCGCCCGACGTTCAAGCCCCTGCAGGGGCGGTCCATTCCGCGGGCCGAGGCCGCCACCGTCATGCAGGCCATCGGCCGCGACGTGCGGGCCGCCCTGAAGAAGCCCGTTCCCGAACACGCCGACCTGCGCGGTGAGTGGCCGCGCGTGGGTCACGTATACCTGCGTGACCTGATCCTCGGCGCCGATCCCTACCGGCTCCGCGTCCTCATGGACCGGGCCCTGGAACTGACGCCCAAACTCACCTGGTCGGTCATCGTCGCCGGGGCGGCCCTGCCGGTTCGGCCCCGGCCGGGCGCCCCCGTCTCCGCCATCGCGGGCCTGACCGCCGAGGCGAAGAGCTACGGCGACCGCCGCTACGCCATGGGCCTGTACCGCAGGGCGGCGGCCCCGGTCTGCTTCACCGTCTCGACGCTCGTCGCCAACGCGCTCTGGCTCGGATCGCCGTTCGGCGAAGAGACGTCGAACCGGAACATCCTCTACGAGTCCATGCGGTTGCTGCCGCCCTCCTGGAACATCCTGCGAAGGGCGTCCCCGGAGTACGCCGCGCTCGACCCCCGGATCGGCGCCGGTGACGACATCCTGCTCCTGCCCCTGCTGAGCCACCGGGACCCCGCGCTCTGGGAGGACCCCGATGTGTTCCGGCCCGAGCGCTGGGACAGCCTCGACCCGGACGATCAGCCCGGCTACCTGCCCTTCGGCCATGTGTCCGAGCGGTGCTGGGGGCGGCACATGGTGATGCCACTCGCCGAGATGCTGCTCGACATGGTGCGTGGCGGGGGACTGACGGTGGACCCCGCACAGGTGTCCCGCGACGTCCCCCTCGCCGGGCTGATGGGTGTGACCGGAGTACGCATCGTCCGACGCTGAACCCGCCCGCCCCACTCCGCCCCGCTCGTGATGAATCATCGCGAGCGGGGCGGAGTGCTGTGCGCGGAAGCGGGACCGGTGGCGTGTCCGCCGGTAACGGGCAGTGCGTGTGTCGGACTTGGGTGCGGCTGGTCGACTTCTTGTGACGAAACCTTGCTCAGGCGGGCACAGGCGCAGGAAGGGTCTTGATCTGAGCGCGTCAATCGGCGAGGGTTTCGAGCCAGCCCCCGGAGATCTTCCGGCCGAGGGCCAATCCCCCCACAAAGAATGACGAGGAGACCCCTCTTCATGGCACTTCACAAGCGCGCTCACCGGATCAAGCTCACCGCCGCGATCACCGCGGTGGCCGCAGCGGCCGGCATCACCATGCTGGGCAGCCCCTTCGCCGGTGCGGCGCCCGCCCCCGCGACGGGCAAGATCTACGGCGCCGACGCGGCAACCGCCGTATCCGGCAGCTACATAGTGATGCTGGACCACAAGGCCGACAAGGCGAAGCTCGCCAAGGAGTACGGCGGCAAGCTCAAGCGGAACTACAGCTCCGCCATCAACGGCTTCTCCGCCAGCGGCCTTTCGCAGACCGAGGCCAAGCGGCTCGCCGCCGACCCGTCGGTCTCCAAGGTCGTCCAGAACAAGAAGTTCCACATCAGCGCCACCCAGGACAACCCGCCCTCCTGGGGTCTGGACCGCATCGACCAGGCCGAGACCGCCGGCGACAACGCGTACACCTATCCGGACAGCGCGGGCGAGGGCGTGACCGCGTACGTCATCGACACCGGTGTCCGCACCACGCACGAGGAGTTCGGGGGCCGGGCCGCCTCGGGCTACGACGCCGTGGACAACGACGACAGCGCCGACGACGGCAACGGCCACGGCACCCACGTGGCCGGCACCATCGCCGGTGCGACGTACGGCGTCGCCAAGAAGGCCAAGATCGTCGCAGTCCGGGTCCTGGACGACTCCGGCTCGGGCACCACCGAGCAGGTCGTCGCCGGCATCGACTGGGTCACCGAGAACCACCAGGGCCCCTCCGTCGCCAACATGAGCCTCGGCGGCGGCGCGGACGAGGCGCTCGACGCGGCGGTCCAGAAGGCCATCGCCTCCGGCGTCACCTTCGCGGTGGCCGCGGGCAACGAGTCGGGCGACGCGGGCGAGGGCTCCCCGTCCCGCGTCCCGGAGGCCATCACGGTCGCCTCGTCCACGGTGGACGACGAGCAGTCCTCGTTCTCCAACTACGGCCCGGTCGTGGACATCTACGCCCCGGGCTCGGACATCACGTCGTCCTGGAACGACAGTGACACCGGCTCCAACACCATCTCCGGTACGTCCATGGCGACTCCGCACGTCGTCGGTGCCGCCGCCGTCTACCTGGCGGGACACCCGGACGCCACCCCGGCGGAGGTCTCCACGGCACTGACCGACGGAGCCACCCCGGACGCCATCAGCAACGCCACCGAAGGCACCGCGAACAAGCTGCTGAAGGTCGTCGAGTAACAGCACCGCTCCCCGGACCGGCGGCCACCGCGCCCTCCCCCACGGGGCGCGGCGGCCGCACGGCTCGGGCTGATCGTCCTATGGTGTGCCCATGACGATGTACGCGGCGCTGCTGCGCGGGATCAATGTGAGCGGCCACCGCAAGGTCCCGATGGCCGAACTCCGCACGCTGCTCACCGGACTGGGCCACGGCGGCGTAGGCACCTACCTGCAGAGCGGCAACGCGGTCTTCAGCAGCGACTCGGGTGACGAGGACACGCTCGCGGCCGGGCTGGAGCGGGCCATCGAGGAGCGGTTCGGCTTCGAGGTCCGGTGTCTGGTCCGGGACGGCGGCTATCTCGCGGCCGTGGCCGACGCCTGCCCGTTCCCCGCCGCCGAGCTCCAGCCCAAGGAGCTCCACGTCACCTACTTCGACCGGCCGGTCGACGCCGCGCGCTTCGCCCCGCTGGACGCCCCGGCCTTCCTCCCCGAGGAGTTCCGGCTCGGCGAGCGCGCCCTCTACCTCCACGCCCCCGGCGGACTGGGCGGCTCCAAGCTCGCCGCCGCGCTCTCCCGGCCCTCCCTCGTCAAGGGCCTCGTCGCGACCTCGCGCAACTGGAACACCGTCACCAGACTCGTCGAGATGACCGGAGGCGACGCGTGAGCGAGCCGTCGCCCGGCGTGGCCGCGGCGGTCGAGGGCGAACTCCGCCTCCTCGACCCGCTGGTGCGGGCCTCCACCGAACTCCTCGTCCAGGTCCTGCACCCCGACTTCCACGAGGTCGACACCACCGGCCGGCACTGGGACCGGGACACGGTCATCACCTCGCTCATCACCGGCACCGGCGCCCGCCCCGGGCAGCTCACCGCCTCCCGGATGCGCGGGGTCCAGCTCTCGGACGAACTCGTCCACGTCACCTTCGACACCGAGGCCAAGGGCGAGCGCGCCCACCGCAGTTCGCTGTGGCGGCTCACCGGCACCGGATGGCTGCTCTACTACCACCAGGCCACCCCCTTCGTCACCGGACCGGCGGCAGCCGACGGCTGAGAGGCGGCGGGTTCACGTCAGCGCCGGGGCGTCCGCCGGGCCCGCGCCGCCCAGCGGCCGTCCGTACGGGAGATCTCCACCGGATGACCGAAGCAGTCGCTGACCCGGTCCGTGGTCAGCACCTCGTCCGCCGCCCCCGAGGCCACACACCGCCCGCCGCGCAGCAGCATCGCATGGCTGGTGGAGGCGGGCAGCTCCTCCAGGTGATGGGTGACCAGCACGGTCGCCAGCTCGGGGTGCTCCTCGCGCAGCGCGTCCAGGCTGTCGAGCAACTGCTCCCGGGCGGCCAGGTCGAGGCCGGTGGCCGGCTCGTCGAGCAGCAGCAGCCGGGGCTGCGGCATCAGCGCACGGGCGATGAGCGTACGGCCCCGCTCGCCCTGCGACAGCGCCGGCCAGCGCGAGCCCTCCTTGCCGCCCATGCCCAGCATCTTCAGCAGCCGCGCCGCCCGCTCCCGCTGTTCCGGGCTCGCCGACCAGCGCGGCACCGGCTCGACCGAGTTGGTCAGCCCGGTCAGCACCACGTCGTTCACCGAGAGCGGGGAGCGCAGCGGATGGCGCGGATCGACATGCCCCAGCAGCGTCCGCAGCTCCCGCAGGTCGACCCGTCCGATGGTGCGGCCGAGCACCTCCACCGTGCCCCGGGTGGGGTGCCTGAGCGCGCCGAGCAGCCCCAGCAGCGTGCTCTTGCCCGCGCCGTTGGCGCCGAGCAGGGCCCAGTGCTCCCCGCCCCGCACGGTCAGCGAGACCGAGTCGAGCAGCACCCTGCCCTCCCGTACGAGCGTGACGCCGTCGGCCCTGATCACCGGAACCGGAACCGGGTCCGTGGCCGAGGAAGGGGGGCGGGGAGCGGTGGTGGTCACGTGCGGTACTCCTTCATGCGGATGCGAGGGCCTCCAGGAGGCTCATGTCGTCGGTCGACAGCCGGATCTCCCCGGCCCGGATGTTCTCCGCGAGATGAACGGGCGAACCCGTGCCCGGCGTCGGGCACAGCACGGGGGAGTGGTGCAGCAGCCAGGCGAGGGCGATCTGCCCCCGGGTGGCGTCGTGGCGTTCCGCGATCCCGGCGAGCGCCGCGGCGTCCTCGCCGGTCAGCGCGCCGTTCGCCAGCGGGAACCAGGGAAGGAAGGCCAGGCCGTGGGCCTCGCACACCTTCAGTACCGCGTCCGACGAACGGTCCAGCAGATTGAACCGGTTCTGCACCGAGGCGATCCCGGTCAGGGAGAGCGCCTGCTCCAGCTGGTCGGCGGTAAGGGTGTCCAGACCGATGTACCGGATCTTACCCTCCTGCCGCAGCTCATCCAGGGCGCCCAGCTGCTCGGTCATCGGCACCTGCGGATCGAACCGGTGCAGCTGGTAGAGGTCGATCCGGTCGGTCCGCAGCCGGCGCAGACTGGCCTCGCACATCGCCCGCAGATCCTCGGGGCGTCCCGCGATGTGCCAGGCGCTGTCACTGGTCCGTACGACGCCGCCCTTGGTCGCGATCACCAGATCGTCGCGGTACGGGTGCAGCGCCCCGGCGACCAGTTCCTCCGCCACCCCTGGCCCGTAGTTGTCGGCGGTGTCGATCAGGTTCACGCCCTGGTCGACCGCCGCCCTGAGCACGTCGAGCGCATCCTGCCGCTCGCCGCGGGGGCCCCAGTACCCCGGCCCGGTCAGCTGGGCGGTGCCGTAGCCGAGACGGCGCACGGGCAGCTCGCCGCCGAGGAGAAAGGTGTCATCGGGGGAACGCAATGCGGAAGACATGGGGCAAACAGTAGTACGACGGTCGGTGTCGCCTTTCTTCAATACCCGGGGCGGGCGCCGTCCTAGCGTGGTGTTCATGAAGACCGAGCACGCTCATATGACCGAATGCGCCGCCGAGGCGGCCCGAGTGGCCCGCGCCGTACGCGCCGGACAGCTCGACAGCGCCGCCACCCCCTGCGAAGGCTGGGACGTGCGCGGACTCATCAACCACTGGGTGCTCTACACCTCGTACGGCATGGAGCACCGCGCCCTGCGCACGGAGATCCCCGAGGAGCTCACCACCCGCGACTTCACGGCGGAGGCCGACTGGGCCGAGCGTTACGCGGCCCAGCTGGACCGCGCCGTCGCCGCGTGGTCCGACCCGGCCGTCTGGGAGGGCACCATCGGGGAGGGCGACTCCGCGTCCCCGGCCGCAGACACCGCCGAGATGCTCATCATGGAGACGGCGCTGCACGGCTGGGACGTCGCACGGGCCACCGGTCAGGAGTTCCGGCTGTCCGACGAGGCGGCCGGCTACGTGCTGAAGGCCGTGGAGAAGTCCGCCGAGCTCTACCGGCGCTACGACGGCTTCGCCGCCGAGGTCCCCGCCGGGAACCAGGTGTCCGGCTTCGAGCTGGCCATCGCCCTGAGCGGCCGCGATCCGCAGTGGACCGCCGCCTGAAAGTGGCCCAGTGCGACGGCCTGCAAATGGCCCGTGGAGCTGCGCCACCGACTGGCTAGGCTCCTGCCATGACCACTCACCGCAGCCCGGAACCGGGCAGGCCCGTCGTCGACTTCTACTTCGACCCGGCCTGCCCGTTCGCCTGGATCACCTCGCGCTGGATGCTGGAGGTGGAGCGGCAGCGCGACATCGAGCTCCGCTTCCACGTGATGAGCCTCTACCTGCACAACACCGGCAACGAACTCCCCGACTGGTACCGCACCCTGGTCGACAAGTCGATCGGCCCGGTGCGGGTCGCCGCAGCGGCGGCCGAACAGCACGGCGACGCCGTCCTGCGCGACCTCTACACGGCCTTCGGCACCCGGATCCACCAGCAGAAGAACGAGGACTTCGACGAGGTCGTCGCCCAGTCCCTCGACGAGCTGGGCCTGCCCGCCGAACTGGCCGCCGCCGCGCACACCGACGCTCATGACGCGGCGCTTCGGCGCAGCCACGACGCGGGCAGGGACCCGGCGGCGGACGCGTACGTGGGCACGCCCACCATCCATGTCGACGGGAACGTCTGGTTCGGCCCGGTGCTGCGGGCGGTGCCGCGCGGCGCGGCCGCGGTACGGCTGTTCGACAGCTTCCGGGTACTCGCGGGCGAGGCCGACTTCTTCGAGCTCAAGCGCACCCGCACGGGCAGCCTCGACGTCGGCTGACACGGAGACGGGGACGGGGACGGGGCAGGCGGCTACGCGCTGAGCGACGCCACCGCCGCGTCCGCCACCCGGGCCTCGTCGTACCGGTCGAGCAGCAGCCGCGCCAGCTCCGGCGAGGGGCCGAGCACTCCGGCCAGGACGTCCGTCCCGGCCTCCGCCGCCCCCGCCGCGATGCGGTCGGGAAGGCGGCCGGGCGCGATGACGTACGGGGCGACCGCGACGCGTCGCACACCGTCGGCCCGCAGGGCCCGCACCGCGTCCTCGGTGCGGGGGAGGGATGCGGAGGCGAACGCAGGCCGCACGGAACACCAACCGGTGTGCCGCAGCTCCCGCGCGATTTCAGCGATCACTGCGCTCGCCTCCGGGTCTGTGGAGCCCGCCGATGCCAGGACGAGCCCGGTCGAGCCTCTGTCACCGGGGCGGACCCCGGCCTCGTGCAGCCGCCGTTCCAGGGCGGAGTTCAGCAGCGGTGACGGACCGAGCACCCCGGCCTGGCGCACCCGCAGCCGGGGCAGCCTGCCGCGCGCCTCACGCAGCACCGCCGGGATGTCGGACTTGGCGTGGAAGGCCCGGGTGAGCAGCAGCGGAAGCGCCACCACCTCGCCCGCCCCCCGCGCCGCCAGCCGCTCCAGGACCTGCGGCACGGACGGCGCGTTGAACTCCAGGAACCCGGTCTCCACCCGAAGCCCAGGCCGCAGCGCCCGTACCCGCGCGGTGAGCGCGTGCACGGTCGCGGCGTGCCGGGGATCGCGGCTGCCGTGGGCGATGACGAGGAGGACCGGAGGAGTCATGCCGCCCCTCAGCTCTTGACGAGGAGACCGCGGCTGCGCAGCACCCACCGCTCCAGCGGACTGAAGATGAGCAGGTCGATGGCGATGCCGACGATCAGGATCAGGAAGATGGCGAGGAAGACCATCGACATGCTGCTGGTCTCACGGCCCTGCTCCAGCAACTGGCCCAGGCCCACACCCAGATCGGGCGACGAGGCGATGATCTCGGCTGCCATCAGCGAGCGCCAGGAGAAGGCCCAGCCCTGCTTCAGCCCCGCCAGATAGCCAGGCAGCGAGGCCGGGAGCACGATGTGCCAAGTGCCCCGGAGCCCGGTGGCACCCAGCGTCTGGCCGGCCCGCAGGTGCAGCGGCGGGATCTGGTCGACGCCGGCGACGAGCCCGTTGGCGATCGACGGCACGGCGCCCAGCAGGATCACGGCGTACATCATCCGGTCGTCCAGGCCCAGCCAGATGACCGCCGGCGGCACCCAGGCGACCGACGGCAGCGACTGCAGACCCGAGAGCACGGGACCGATCGCGGCGCGCACCACCTTCACCCGTGACACCAGCAGCCCGAGCGGGGTGCCGATGACGAGTGCGAGGAGGAAGCCGAGCAGGCCGCGCGAGACGCTGGTCCAGATGTAGCCGAGCAGGGTGCCCTGGGCCCAGGCGTCGGACACCTCGCCCCAGACCTGGGAGGGCGAGGGCAGCTTGTAGTCGTCGGTGACCTTCGCCCAGATCAGGATCTGCCAGACGAGGAGCACCAGCGCGACGGCCACCACCGGAGGCAGCACCTTCTGCGTGAGAACCTGGCGCACCGGGGTCCGGCTGACCCGCACGGCGTCGAGAGCGTCGAGCCCCGCTTCGAGGCCGGCCATGTCCTGGGCGGCGTCCTTCGGGGCGCCCGCCCCGGCGGCGCCGCTCTTGGCGGTGGTCTCAGTGCTGGCCATGTCGGCGGATCTCCCCACGCAGTTGTTCGGTGATCTCGACGGAGAGCTCCGCCACGGCGGTGTCCTCGATACGGCGCGGCTGCTCGATGTCGACCGTCCACTCCCGGGCGATCCGGCCCGGCCGCGAGGAGAGCAGCACGACCCGCTCGGCGAGCCGGACGGCCTCCCGCACGTTGTGCGTGACGAAGAGGACCGAGACGTTCGTCTCCCGCCAGATCCGGGTCAGTTCGTCATGCAGCACATCCCGGGTGATGGCGTCGAGTGCGGCGAACGGCTCGTCCATCAGCAGGAGTTGGCTGTCCTGGGCGAGCGCGCGGGCCATCGCCACCCGCTGCCGCATGCCGCCCGACAGCTCGTGCACCCGCTTGCCGTGCGCCCCGCCCAGGCGCACCAGCTCCAGCAGCCGTTCCGCCTCGCCGCGGCGGTCCGACTTCGGTACGCCGCGCAGCCGCAGCGCGAGTTCGATGTTCTTGCCCGCGGTCAGCCACGGGAAGAGGGCGTGCTCCTGGAACATCAGGGCCGGCCGCCCGCCGGGGGTCTCGATGGACCCCGCAGTCGGGCGGTCGAGCCCCGCCACCAGATTGAGCAGCGTCGACTTGCCGCACCCGGATGCCCCCAGGAGGGTGACGAACTCGCCGGGAGCGACATCGAGCGTGATGTCGTCCAGGACGAGCTGCTGCCCCTGCGGTCCGCCGAAGGACTTCGAGACGTGGTCGATACGGGCTGCGTGCCCGACCGCCGTACGGTCCTCGGCCGTGGTGAGCGTGGTCGTGGCCATGGTCGTCACCTCCTGGGAGATCCTGGAACGGTCGGGTGCTTACTTGACGCCGAGACCGGCGTCGGCGACCTCGGGCTTGCCCGCGGCCTTGAGGATCTTGTTCAGCGGCTTCAGGTCGTAGATGCCCGTCAGGTCCGTCCCGTCCAGCAGCCCGGCCTTCACCGCGTGCTTGGCCTCGGTGTCGAGCGTGGCGGCCAGCGGGTCATCGGTGAACTGGATGGACTTCCACGCCGGATCGATGACGTCCGCCGGCAGCTCCTTGCCGGACAGCGTCTTGAGCGCGGCGTTGGCGGAGGCCTTCGCCTTGTCCGGGTTGGCGTTGATCCACGCGTTGGTGTTGACGGACCCGCGCAGTACCGCCTCGACGACGTCCGGGTGCTGGTCGAGGAACTTCTGCGACACGATGATGTTCGTGATGACGAACTTGTTGTCGGGCCACAGCTTCGACTCGTCCAGGAGCACCTTCGCGCCCTGTGCGACCAGCTTGGAGGCGGTCGGCTCGGGCGCCCACGCGCCGTCGATGGAACCGGACTTGTAGGCGTCCGGGGTCACCTTGTTGTCGGTGCGGACCACGGAGACGTCGCCCTTGCCGCTCTGGGCGTCGACCTTCCAGCCCTTCTCGGAGATCCAGTTGAGGAAGGCCACGTCCTGGGTGTTGCCGAGCTGCGGAGTGGCGATCTTCTTGCCCTTGAGGTCGTCCAGGGTCTTGATCTTCTTCGGGTTGACGACCAGCTTCACCCCGCCGGAGGCCGAACCGCCGATGATGCGCAGGCTCTTGCCCTTGGACTTCGTGAAGCCGTTGATCGAGGGGGAGGGGCCGATGAAGCCGATGTCGATCGAACCGGCGTTGAGCGCCTCTATCTCGGAGGGACCCGCGTTGAACGTCGAGGGCTTGACCTCGGTACCGCCCAACTCCTTGGCGATGATGCCTTCCTGGATGCCGACCAGAGCGGTGGCGTGCGTGAGGTTCGGGAAGTAGCCGATCTTCACGGTGTCCGCGGAGAGCTTCTTTCCGCCGGCGGAGACGTTCGCCTTCTTGGCGTCGTCGTCCTTCGCGTCGGAACCGTAGCCGCAGGCGGTGAGCGCCACGGCGAGCAACGGCAGGGCGGCGGCAGCGGCGATGCTGCGGCGCAGCGTGGTACGTGGGGCAGACACGGGAGGATTTCCTCTCGGAGGCCCGGTGCTCACGTCCCCGGAAAGTCGGGGGGCGCGGCCGGGCGGTCGGCAGGTCTTCGTCTGAACTGGCTTTGCGGGCGGTGCGGTTGGTGCTGCCGGGCGCGCAGGCAGTGCGCGTACGTCATCGCGCACATCGCGCAACCCCGCCCTGGCCGCTGCCGAGGGCGCCGCTGCCGACGCGGCCGCCCTCCTTCGCGAAGGTCGAGAAGATGTCCCTGCTCATCAGAAGTCCCACTCGGCGTCGTCGTCCGCCGGGGCCGCGACCCGGGCCGGGGCGGCGGCGAAGGAGGCGCCCGCCATGCCGGCCGACAGGGTGGTGCCGTCGGCGGGGTCGATCAGCAGGAAGGAACCGGTGCGGCGGGAGTCGGCGTACGCGTCGAGCGCGAGCGGCTCGGCGGTGCGCACCACGACCCGGCCGATGTCGTTGGCGGCGAGCCGGCCCGGGGCCGGGTGCTGGGAGAGGTCGTCCAGCGTGAGGCGGGACGGGATGTCCTTGACTATCGCCTTGACCGTGCGGGTGGTGTGCTTGATGAGTACCCGCTGGCCCACGGTGAGGGGCCGGTCCGCGACATGGCAGACGGTCGCCTCGACGTCCTGGGTGACCGCCGGTGCGTCGCCCGAGGGCGCGATCAGGTCACCGCGCGAGACGTCGACGTCGTCCGTGAGCCTGACGGTGACGGACTGGGGGGCCCAGGCGGTGTCGACGCTGGTGCCGAGGAGGTCGATCGCGGCGATCGTCGAGGTACGGCCGGAGGGCAGTACGGTGACGGGCTCGCCGACCCGGAACGCCCCGGCGGCGATCTGGCCGGCGTAGCCCCGGTAGTCGCGGTGCTGCGGGGTCTGCGGCCGGATCACGTACTGGACGGGGAAGCGGGCGTGGCAGCCGGTGAGGTCGTGGCTGACCGGGACGGTCTCCAGGTGCTCCAGAACGGTCGGGCCGCCGTACCAGTCCATGTGGGAGGACGGCTCCACGACGTTGTCGCCGGCCAGCGCGGAGATCGGGATGGCGGTGATCTCCGGGACGCCGAGGGATGCCGCGTAGGCGGTGAACTCCTGCGCGATGGCGGCAAACACCGGTTCCGCGTAGTCGACCAGGTCCATCTTGTTCACGGCCAGCACCACGTGCGGGACGCGGAGCAGGGCGGCGACGGCGGCGTGCCTGCGGGTCTGCTCGACGACCCCGTTGCGGGCGTCGACCAGCACCACGGCCAGCTCGGCGGTGGAGGCACCCGTGACCATGTTGCGGGTGTACTGCACATGGCCCGGGGTGTCGGCCAGGATGAACCGGCGCCGGGCGGTGGCGAAGTAGCGGTAGGCGACATCGATCGTGATGCCCTGCTCACGCTCGGCCCGCAGCCCGTCGGTCAGCAGCGCCAGGTCGGGCGCTTCCTGGCCGCGCTTGCGGGACGCGTCCTCGACCGCCTCCAGCTGGTCGGTCAGAACCGACTTGGAATCGTGCAGCAGCCGTCCCACGAGGGTGGACTTGCCGTCGTCCACGGACCCGGCGGTGGCGAACCGCAGCAGGGTGGTGGCCGACAGCTGCTCGGCCAGCTGGATGGGTGTGGTCATTTTAGAAGTACCCCTCGCGCTTGCGGTCTTCCATCGCGGCCTCGGACATCTTGTCGTCGGCGCGGGTCGCGCCCCGCTCGGTGAGCCGGGAGGCGGCGATCTCGGTGATCACGGCGGCCAGTGTGGTGGCGTCGGAGTCGACGGCGCCGGTGCAGGACATGTCGCCGACGGTGCGGTAGCGGACCTGGCGGGTCTCGGTCCGCTCGTGCTCCTTGGGACCGCCCCAGTCGCCCGCGGTCAGCCACATGCCGGAGCGGCTGAAGACCTCGCGGTCGTGGGCGAAGTAGATCTGCGGGAGCTCGATGCCCTCGCGTTCGATGTACTGCCACACGTCGAGCTCGGTCCAGTTGGAGATCGGGAACACCCGGACGTGCTCGCCCGCGGCGTGCCGGCCGTTGTACAGCTGCCACAGCTCGGGGCGCTGGCGGCGCGGGTCCCACTGGGAGAACTCGTCGCGCAGCGAGAAGACCCGCTCCTTGGCCCGTGCCTTCTCCTCGTCGCGGCGGCCACCGCCGAACACCGCGTCGAAGCGGTGCTGCTGGATCGCCTCGGTCAGCGGCACGGTCTGCAGCGGGTTGCGGGTGCCGTCGGGGCGCTCGCGGAGCTTCCCGGCGTCGATGTACTCCTGGACGGAGGCGACGTGCAGTCGCAGCCCGTGCTCGGCGACCGTGCGGTCGCGGTACTCCAGGACCTCGGGGAAGTTGTGCCCGGTGTCCACGTGCAGCAGCGTGAACGGCACCGGCGCGGGCGCGAACGCCTTCAGCGCCAGATGCAGCATCAGGATCGAGTCCTTGCCGCCCGAGAAAAGGATCACCGGCCGCTCGAACTCCCCCGCCACCTCACGGAAGATGTGCACCGCCTCCGACTCCAGGGAGTCCAGATGGCTGAGTGCGTACGGATTGCCGGTGCCTTCCGACACAGTCGCGACGGTCGTCATGCTGCACCCCTCTCGCTCAGCAGCGCGTACAGCTCCGCCGCGGACTCCTGCACGGTCTGCTGGTGCGACTCGATCCGCAGATCCGGCGACTCGGGAGCCTCGTAGGGGTCGTCCACCCCGGTCAGCCCGCTGATCTCGCCCGCCGCCTGCTTGGCGTAAAGCCCCTTCACGTCGCGCACCGAGCACACCTCGACCGGAGTCGCGACGTGCACCTCCAGGTACGCGGTGCCTTCGGCCTGGTGCCGCTTGCGGACCGCCTCCCGGCTGTCCGCGTACGGCGCGATGACCGGGACGAGCACCTTCACGCCGTTGGCCGCCAGCAGTCCGGCGACGAAGCCGATCCGGGCCACGTTGGTGTGCCGGTCCTCGCGGGAGAAGCCGAGGCCCGCGGAGAGGAACTCCCGGATCTCGTCGCCGTCCAGGACCTCCACGCGGTGGCCCTCGCCGCGCAGCCGCCCGGCGAGTTCACGGGCGATGGTGGTCTTGCCCGCGCTCGGCAGACCGGTCAGCCAGATGGTGGCTCCCGTCTCCGTCACGCTCATCGAAGTCTCCTGATCAGTCGTCATCAGCCGTGCAGCCCGCACTCGGTCTTGCCGCTCCCGGCCCAGCGGCCGGCGCGTGCGTCCTCGCCCTCCAGCACCCGGCGGGTGCAGGGCGCACAGCCGACCGAGGCGTAGCCGTCCATCAGCAGCGGGTTGGTGAGCACCCCGTGCTCCGCGACGTACGCGTCCACGTCGTCCTGGCTCCAGCGGGCGATCGGCGAGACCTTGACCTTCTGCCGCTTCTCGTCCCAGCCGACCACCGGGGTGTTCGCCCGGGTGGGGGACTCGTCGCGGCGCAGCCCGGTCGCCCAGGCCGTGTACGAGGCCAGGCCCTCCTCGAGGGGCTTGACCTTGCGCAGCTTGCAGCAGAGGTCGGGGTCGCGGTCGTGGAGCTTCGGCCCGTACGCGGCGTCCTGCTCGGCCACGCTCTGCCGCGGCGTCAGGGTGATGACGTTGACGTCCATCACCGCCTCCACCGCGTCGCGGGTGCCGATCGTCTCGGGGAAGTGGTAGCCGGTGTCGAGGAAGACCACATCCACGCCGGGCAGGGCCCGGGAGGCGAGGTGGGCGACGACCGCGTCCTCCATCGAGGAGGTGACGCAGAACCGGGGGCCGAAGGTGCGGGTGGCCCACTGCAGGATCTCCGGCGCGGAGGCGTCCTCCAGCTCGCGGCCCGCCCGCTCGGCCAGCTCCCTGAGCTCCTGCGACGTGAGCTCCTCGATTTGCAGGGTGTCCGTCATATCCCGTCCCCTTCACCGTCGTTGCGCGCCAGTCCCCGGGTCAGCAGGCCCAGGAACTTCAGCTGGAACGCTCGGTTGCAGGAGGCGCATTCCCAGGCCCCGTGCCCCGCTTCGTGCGGGCGCAGGTCCTCGTCACCGCAGTAGGGGCAGTGGAACGGTGCGGCGCGCTCGCTCATGACAGCGACTCCGCACTGGCCCGCGCCGCCCAGGTCGCGAAGCGCTCGTCGCCCTCGCGCTCCTTCTGGAAGTTCCCGAGCACCCGCTCCACGTAGTCGGGCAGTTCGTCCGAAGTGACCTTCAGGCCGCGGACCTTGCGGCCGAAGCCGGCCTCCAGGCCGAGCGCGCCGCCCAGGTGCACCTGGTAGCCCTCCACCTGGTTGCCCGAGTCGTCCAGCATGAGCTGGCCCTTGAGGCCGATGTCGGCCGTCTGGATGCGGGCGCAGGCGTTGGGGCAGCCGTTGATGTTGATGGTGAGCGGCTCGTCGAACTCCGGCATGCGGCGCTCCAGTTCGTCGATGAGCGAGGCGCCGCGCGCCTTGGTCTCGACGATCGCCAGCTTGCAGTACTCGATGCCGGTGCAGGCCATCGTGCCGCGGCGGAAGGGGGAGGGCTTCACCTGGAAGCCGAGCTCCTCCAGGCCGGCCACCAGGGAGTCGACCCGGTCCGGCTCCACGTCGAGGATGAGCATCTTCTGCTCGACGGTGGTGCGCAGCCGGTCCGAACCGTGTGCGGCGGCCAGGTCGGCGATCCTGGCCAGGGTGGGGCCGTCCACGCGTCCGACCCGGGGGGCGAAGCCGACGTAGCGGCGGCCGTCCTGCTGCTCGTGGACGCCCACGTGGTCGCGCCAGCGGCTGCTGGGCTGCTCGGGGGCGGGGCCGTCGACCAGCGGCCGCTTCAGGTACTCGTCCTCCAGCACCTGGCGGAATTTGGCGGGTCCCCAGTCGGCCATCAGGAACTTCAGCCGGGCGCGGGTGCGCAGCCGCCGGTACCCGTAGTCCCGGAAGATCCCGACGACTCCGGCCCAGACGTCGGAGACCTCGTCCAAGGGCACCCAGGCGCCCAGGCGTTCGGCGAGCCGGGGGTTGGTCGAGAGGCCGCCGCCGACCCAGAGGTCGAAGCCGGGGCCGTTCTCGGGGTGGACGACGCCGACGAAGGCGATGTCGTTGATCTCGTGGACCACGTCCTGCACGGGCGAGCCGGAGATCGCGGTCTTGAACTTGCGCGGCAGGTTGGAGAACTCCTTGCTGCCGATGTACTTGTCGTGGATCTCGTCGACCGCCGGGGTGCCGTCGATGATCTCGTCGGCGGCGATCCCCGCCACCGGGGAGCCGATGATCACACGCGGGCAGTCGCCGCAGGCCTCCGTCGTGGACAGGCCGACGGCCTCCAGCTTCTCCCAGATGGCCGGGACGTCCTCGATGCGGATCCAGTGCAGCTGGATGTTCTGCCGGTCGGTGACGTCGGCGGTGCCCCGCGCGTAGTCCCGCGAGACCTCACCGATCGCCCGCAGCTGAGCTACCGTCAGGCGCCCGCCGTCGATGCGGACCCGGAGCATGAAGTACCGGTCGTCCAGCTCCTCCGGCTCCAGGACGGCGGTCTTGCCGCCGTCGATGCCGGGCTTGCGCTGCGTGTAGAGGCCCCACCAGCGCATGCGTCCGCGAAGGTCGTTGGGGTCGATCGAGTCGAAGCCGCGCTTGGCGTAGATCGTCTCGATGCGTGCCCGCACGTTGAGACTGTCGTCGTCCTTCTTGAACTGCTCATTGCCGTTGAGAGGGGTGTAGTGCCCCAGGGCCCACTGACCTTCGCCACGGTGGCGTCCCGCCTTGCGGCGAGGTGCGGCGGGCGCAGGCTGTTCCGGGGTAGCGGCCATGACAGTACGTCCTTCGGGACTGCGGGAGGGCGGCTCTGAACTGCACACTCGCATCTGGGCGCGGCGGTGCGCAGGGTTTGCAGAGAAAAAGGGATCGCGGCGGTGCTGGAGACTCTCAGCTCGCCGGACAGATGGCGCTGGACATGCGGCCGAGGTCGACGTGGCGTCGACTCACCAAGGCAGTTCCAGTTCCAGACATGACGGAAGCGTGTCACGCGAATCTCGGAGCAGTCCACCACTATCCATGATGTGGACGAGACTGTCCCGTCAGGTGAGACGCTGTGGCGCCCATCACTGCGGTGACGGGCGCCCTGCCGCCCGGATAACCGGACAACCACGTGCATTTCCTACGGGCGTCGGGCTACGGAAGCAGCTCCCGGCCGGAACCCGGCCACGGCCCCGGAGTCGCGACCTCGGGCTCCGTCTCGGTCCTGGTGTCGAACAGCCGGAAGCCGCGCCGCAGGTAGTTGTCCATGGCGTGCGGCCCGTCCTTCGAGCAGGTGTGCAGCCAGACCCGCTTCGTCGCCGGACGCTGCGGCCACCGCTGCGCCAGGTCCCAGGCGCGGGCCACCCCGTACGAGAGCAGATGACCGCCGATCCGGCGCCCCCGGAACGCCGGGATGAGACCGAAGTACATGATCTCGACCGCGCCGTCGTCCTGCGGGTCCAGCTCGATGTACCCGGCCGGCGTCCCGTCCGCGTACGCCACCCACGTCTCCGCGCCGGGCCGCTCCAGCGCCTCCTGCCACTGCGCGTACGTCATCGACAGCCGGTCCGTCCACCGGATGTCGCCGCCGACCGCCGTGTAGAGGAAGCGGCTGAACTCGGGCAGCGGTATCCCGGACCGGACGATCCGGACATCCCCCTCCGGCACGGCGGAGGGCCGCAGATCATCGGGGGAGGTCTGCTCCAGGGACCAGACGGTCACCTCGGCGGTCGGTTCGGCGGGGCGCGCGGGGTTGCTCATGACCGCCAGAAAACCATGCTCCGCGCCCCCGGCCCAAGCCGGTCCCGGCAGACGGACGCCCACGACCTGCGTGAACGCCGCTCACCGGTCGCTGCGCGCCGCCGTCACCACCGGGGCGTTCGAGCGCGGCAGCAGATCGCCCGGGTGCTCCGGGTGGATCACCTCCACCTCGACCCCGTCACCGAAGCGGTACGGGCGGTGCGCCAGCACCTCCGCGAGATGGCGCCGCAGCCGGGAGATCTCGGCCCGCACCGTCACCGTCCTGGTCGGATCGCCGAAGATGTCCTGCGCCAGCTCGGAGGCGGTACGCCCCTCGCGGTGCAGCGCCAGCGCGAACAGCAGCTCGGCGTGGCGCGGGGAGAGCCGCTGCGTCCAGGTGCCCACCGGGCTCACCACGCTCACCGCGAGGCCGCGCGGCCGGCTCAGATCCAGCACCACCCGGCGCGGCGGGCTGTCCATCGCGCCGTCCGCCACCTGCACCAGCCAGCCGCCCGGCAGCGGCTCCACCCGGCACATCCCGAGCGAGTGCAGCCACACCCGGCCCGGCCGCAGCGACTTCGGCAGCGGCAGCCGGTCCACCGGCGGCATCCCGGTGACCGCCGCAAGCCAGCCGTTGGCGTCCACGGCCAGCGCCCGGCCGCCCAGCCGGCACAGCATGGGGGCCGCCACCGAGCGCAGCCGGTCGATCGACTCCAGATGCCGGGTCCGGATCTCGCTCTCCGCCAGCCGGGCCACCGAACCGACCAGGGCGAGCGTGGTGGGATGGAAGGTGGTCGCGGGGCCGCTGATGTCGACGATCCCCATCAGCCGGCCGTCGCGCGGATCACGCACCGGGGCCGCCGCGCACGTCCACCCGTGCAGACTGCGCACGAAGTGCTCCGCGGAGTGGACCTGCACCGGGGCGCGCGAGGCGATCGCCGTGCCGATCGCGTTGGTGCCGGTGCTCGCCTCGGACCAGGCGGCGCCCTCGGCCAGGCAGATGTCGTCGGCCCGGCGCAGCACCCCCGTGTTGCCCTGGCGCCACAGCACCCGGCCCTCCACGTCGGTGACCACCATGATCTGCTGCGAGGCGTCCGCGATGGCCGTCAGGGCATCCCCGAGCAGCGGCATCACCTCACCCAGCGTGGAGCTCCTGCGCCGGTGCTCGATCTCGTCCGGCTCCAGCAGGACGCTGTGGGTGGACTTCTCCGGGTCGACCCCGCTGCGCAGCACCCGGTCCCACGAGTCCCCGATCTCGGCCCGGGGCGCCAGCGGGATGCGTTCACCGGCCAGCCGCGCCTCGCGGGCCCGGTGGATCAGGCGGGTGGCCCGGTCCGACTCCCGGACAGCCATCCGCATCACATCGACAGGACTTGCCTCCATGCCGGATCCCCCCTGGAGCCTCTGTTTACCGTGTCAAGGCCGCGGGGCCCCATCCTGCCGCTGCCGGGGTCCCGATGTCGCAACTCCACACAATGGTTGCAACCCTCTGCAACTCTGGCGAGGTTCCCCGGTCCGTACAAGAGTGGCGGTACACCGGACGACGCGGCCTCGGCCCCGGAACCCGGTGTGTACAGCATGGGGGGTGGTGCCGTGTCGGCGCAGCACCACCTCCCGTTGCTGCCCCGACGGCCCGTCCGCCGGGCCGGCTCCGTCCGGTCAACGCTCCACGGGCCGCGCCCGTTCCACCACCGAGGCCAGGTCCAGGGTGTGCGGCAGCGTCCCGAAGGCCGAGCCCCAGTCCCCGCCCAGCCGTGACGCGCAGAACGCGTCGGCGACCTCCGGCGGCGCCCAGCGCACCAGCAGCGAGCCCTGCAGCACCAGGGCCATCCGCTCCACCAGCCGCCTGCCCCGCGCCTCGATCCCCGCCAGATCCGCCAGCTCCGTCAGCAGGTCCTTGATCGCCCGGTCCAGCCGGTGATCGGCGCCGCGCGCCAGGCCGACCTCCGAGAGGAACGCGTTCAGCGCCAGTGGCTCACGCTGCAGCGCCCGCAGGACGTCCAGCGCCTGCACGTTCCCCGAGCCCTCCCAGATCGAGTTGAGCGGTGCCTCGCGCAACAGCCGGGGCATCCCCGACTCCTCCACGTACCCGTTGCCGCCCAGGCACTCCAGCGCCTCGCCCACCATCGGCGCGCACCGCTTCGTCACCCAGTACTTGGCCGCCGGGACCGCGATCCGCAGGAACGCCGCCTCGCTCGGTGTCCCGGCGTCGTACGCGGCGGCCAGCCGCATCGCCAGCACCGTGGCCGCCTCCGACTCCAGCGCCAGATCGGCCAGCACGTTGCGCATCAGCGGCTTGTCGGCCAGCAGGCCGCCGAACGCGCTCCGGTACGAGGCGTGGTGGACCGCCTGCGCCACCGCCTGCCGCATCAGCGCGGCCGAGCCGGTCACACAGTCGAGGCGGGTCGCCGCCACCATGTCGATGATGGTGCGCACCCCGCGCCCCTCCTCACCGATCCGGCGCACCCACGTACCGTCGAACTCGACCTCGGCCGATGCGTTGGACCGGTTGCCCAACTTGTCCTTGAGCCGCTGGATCGCGAACGCGTTGCGGGTGCCGTCCGGCAGCACCCGGGGCAGCAGGAAGCACGTCGGACCGCCGGGTGCCTGCGCCAGGACCAGGAACCCGTCGGACATCGGCGCCGAGCAGAACCACTTGTGCCCGGTGAGCAGGTACTCGCCCTCGGCGGACAGCGGCTCGGCGCGCGTCGTGTTCGACCGGACGTCCGTGCCGCCCTGCTTCTCCGTCATGGCCATCCCCAGGAGCACCCCGCCCTTCTCCCCGGCCGGGCGGAGCCCCTCCTCGTACACGTGCGAGGTCAGCAGCGGCTCCCACTCGGCGGCCACCGCCGGATCGGTGCGCAGCGCGGGCACCGCCGCGTGCGTCATCGAGAGCGGGCAGCCGTGGCCCGCCTCGGCCTGCGTCCAGACGAGGAATCCGGCCGCCCGGCGCACGTGCCCGCCCGGCCGGTCCCAGGCGTCGGTCAGCCCGGCGGAGACCGCGTGGCCCAGGAGGCGGTGCCAGGCCGGATGGAACTCCACCTCGTCCACGCGGTTCCCGTACCGGTCATGGGTACGGAGCCGGGGCGGGTTCTCGTTCGCCTGCGCACCCCACCGCTGCGCCTGCGCGGAACCGGCGGAGAGGCCGAGCCGGACCAGCCCGGCCCGCGCCTCTTCGTGCAGTTCCGGCGGGAGGTGCCGGTCCACGGCCTCGGTGAGCGCGGGGTCCGCGGAGAAGACGTCGTAGCCGAGCAGGGGAGGGGGCTGGTTGGACACTGTGTGGGTGGTGGCTGCCATGCCGATACGGTAAGGACGTGCAGGCAGCAAATGAAACACCCGAGCGGCCACCGGGCCGGCTCCACCGGGCGCGAGTCCTCTACCGCAACGTCTCCAAGCGGCAGATGGCCTGGCAATTGCTCAAGGACACCGTCAACTCGTGCATGGAGTACCGCATTCTGGGGCTCGCGGCCGAGGCGGCGTTCTTCACCCTGCTCTCCCTGCCGCCGCTGCTGCTGGGCCTGATCGGCCTGCTCGGCTACGTCGACGAGTGGACCAGCACCACCACGGTCGCCTCGATCGAGAACAACATCCTCAGCGCGGCGCAGACCGTCCTCTCCCAGCGCGGCGTCAACGACTTCGCCAAACCGCTGCTGGCGGACGTCACCACCGGGGCCCGGCCCGACGTCATCTCCATCGGTTTCGCGATCGCGCTCTGGTCCGGCTCCCGTGCGGTCAACGTCTTCATCGACACCATCACCGTGATGTACGGGCTCGACGGCCAGCGCGGCATCGTCAAGACCCGGATGCTCGCCTTCCTGCTGTACGTGGTGGCGCTGCTGCTCGGCGCGGTCGTACTGCCGCTCCTGGTGGTCGGCCCCGACCGGGTCGTGGAGTTCATCCCCTGGGGCACCGAGCTGATAAGCGTCATGTACTGGCCGGTGGTGATACTGCTGTCCATCTCCTTCCTGACGACGCTCTACCACGTGTCCGTCCCCGTCCGCTCGCCGTGGATCGAGGACACCCCGGGCGCCCTGATGGCGCTCGCGATCTGGGTGCTGGGCAGCTTCCTGCTGCGGATCTACCTCACCAGTACGGTCGAGGGGCCGACGATCTACGGATCACTCGCCGCACCGATCGCGGTGCTGCTGTGGATCGGCATCTCCGCGTTCGCGGTGCTGGTGGGCGCCGCCGTCAACGCGGCCATCGACCGGGTGTGGCCCTCGGTGGCCACGGCCGCGGCACGTGCGGCCAACGACCGGGTGCGCGCGGTCCAGGCGGCGGAGTTCGTGGCCCGCACCCAGGCGGAGAGCTGGGACGAGGACGTGGACGACGAGGGGGACGAGGGAGACAGTCCCTACATGCCGTCCGAGTTCCCGGAGCGGTGGTCCCGGTTCCTGCCGCCCGACGACGTGAAGTCCAGGCTCCAGCCGAGCCGCGAGAAGGAACCGGACAAGCCGTACCAGCCCGGCGAATGAGCCCGCCCGTCAGCCGGCGGCCGGCGTCGGCGGCACCGGCGGGGCCTGCGGCGGCCGGGCTGCCTGTGCCGGCAGTACGGGCTGCGGCTCCGGCGTCGAACCGGGCGACCACGACAGCTTGACCGTCAGATGGCCCTCCACCGCGCTCTTGGCGATCACGGCCCCGGCCTCGGTGGTGATCTTCACACCGAACTCGATCTCCACCCCGTCCGGCTTCAGTGAGCCGTCCCGGAACACCGCGAGTGCCGATTCGGCCGCCGCCCGGATCCCCTGGAGCGCGTGGTCGAAAGTGCGCCCGGACCGGGCCAGCGCGTTCCCGTCCCGCGAGACCAGCCGCGCACCCGGGGCGTGCCGGTCGACCTCCACCGTCACCGTCGCGCCGCTGTCGGTGGTGAACTCCATCAAAGCCGCCATGACCGCCCCCGGGGATGCCGATTCCGCCCGTTTTCCGTCGCGCCCGTCCTTGGACGAGACTAGTGGCATGGGCGACCGGTACGAAGAGCGCGCGTCGAGACTGGACGGCGCGAAGGTGTGGACCCTGAGCGTGGACCCGGGCTCGGTGCACCCCGTGCTGCCGGACGGCTGCATGGACCTGCTCTGGATCGGCGGCAGCCTGCTCGTCGCGGGCCCGGACACCCACGCCGGACCCGCTTCCGTGAGCGACGGGGGCAGCTTCGCCGGCATCCGGTTCGCGCCCGGCACCGCGCCCGCCCTGCTCGGCGTACCGGCGCACGAGCTGCGCGACCGCCGGATCGCACTGGCCGGGCTGTGGCCGGACGCGGAGGTCCGCGAGCTCACCGAACGGGTCGCCTCGGCCGCCGACCCGGCCACCGCCCTGGAGGAGATCGCCCTGCGCAGAGCGGCCGGCGCCGCGCCCCCGGACCCGGTGATGACGTTCGTCGCCGGACAGCTGGACGCGGGGCGGTCCGTCGCGGACACGGCCCGCGCGGCCGGGCTCGGCGCACGCCAGCTGCACCGCCGCTCCCTCGCCGCCTTCGGATACGGCCCCAAGACGCTCGCCCGGGTCCTGCGGCTGCAGCGCGCGCTGGCCCTCGTACGGTCCGGAACGCCGTACGCGGACGCCGCGCTCGCGGCGGGCTGCGCCGACCAGGCGCACCTCGCCCGGGAGATGCGTGAACTGGCCGGCACCACCCTGACCGGGTACCTCGCCGCGCCCTGACGGGGGCTTCAGTCCGGCAGCAGGTGTGACACCAGGGTGCGTGCCCATTCAGGAGTGAGGGGCTCGTCGGTGAAGACGGCCCTGTAGTAGAGGGGCGCGAGCACGGCGTCCGTGGTGCGTTCCAGGCTCGGCGGCTGTCCGCCCCGAGCCCGCTCCCGGTCGAGCACGGCCTCAAGTTGTTGCCGGCGTTCTCCGCGGCACGCGGCGGCGCCCTGCTCTCCACCGGTGCCGATGGTGGCACGCACCAGGGCGAGGGTGTCCGGGTCGCAGAGGTCCCTGGCGAGGTCGGCCGCGTAGCGTTCCAGGTCCTCGCGCAGGCTTCCGGTGTCCGGTACCACGATGCCGCCGGAGAAACGGCTGGTCGCGACGTCGGCGAGCAGCTCACCGATAGTGCCCCAGCGGCGGTAGACCGTGGTGGCGTGCACGCCGGCGTGGCCGGCCACGACCGGAATCGTCAGCGGTTCGCCGGCCTTGTCGGCGACCAGTTCCCTGACGGCCCGGTGAACGGCCGCGCGCACTCGGGCGGAGCGGCCCCCTGGCCGGCTCGCGGTCTGCGGGACGGAAGAAGCGGTAGCGGACACCCGACCAGTATCGCACTCATCATTGCGCTAGCGTCGCAGCGATCGCTGCGTTTGTGTTAGCGTCGCACCACTAACGCACAGATCACTGCGAGATGAATATGTCTATTTGCTCTGCCGTATCCGTCGTACCGTCCGGCGCGGGCACCCGCCGTGTGCTGCGCGGAGCCGCCTTCCCAGGCGCGGCCGCCGTCTTCGTCGCCTTTCTGGCCGCCTCCAGCGTGCCGTCCCCGCTCTACCCGATCTACCAGCAGCAATGGCACTTCTCCGCGTGGGTGCTGACCGTCGTCTTCGCCCTGTACGTGGTCGGCCTGCTGGCCTCGTTGCTCGTCGTCGGGGGGCTGTCGGACCACCTCGGCCGCCGGCCGGTGCTCGCCGCGGCGATCGCGCTGGAGACGGTCGCGCTCGTCTTGTTCCTCACCGCCGGGAACGTGGCCGTCCTGGCTGTCGCCCGGGTGGTGCAGGGCATCGCCACCGGGGCGGCGACTACCACCCTGAGCGCCGCCCTCGTCGACCTCGAACCGCCGCACGCCCGTGGCCGCGCGGGCGTCCTCACCTCGGTGGCCCCCCTGACCGGACTCGCCCTCGGCGCTCTGGGCTCCGGTGTACTGGTGGAGTTCGGCCCCGCCCCGACGCGGCTGGTCTACGTCCTGCTGCTCGGCGCCATGGCGCTGGCGGCGGTCGTCACCGCTCTCCTGCCGGAGACCTCCCTGCGCCGGCCGGGAGCCGTCGCCTCCCTGCGCCCGCGGGCCGCGCTGCCCGCGCACCTGCGAGCGGACATCGTCCCTGTGGTGCCGGCGATGATCGCCGCCTGGGCACTGGCCGGGCTGTTCCTCTCCCTCGGCCCGTCCGTCGCGGCCCAGTTGCTGGGGCTGCACAGCCGCCTGGTCGGCGGCGTCGTCGTGACCCTGCTGGCGGGCACCGGAGCGCTCACGGTCGCCGCGCTCCGCTCCCGTTCCGCGTCCTCGCTGCTGGCCCCCTCCTCCGCGCTGCTCGGACTCGGCGTCCTTACCGCGCTCGCCGGCATCGTGGCCGGCCTCGTCTGGCTCGCCGCCCTCGGCACCGTCGTCGCGGGCACCGGCCTCGGCGCCTCGGTGCTGGCGACGTTCGGCACCTTCGCCCGGATCGCCAGGCCCCATGAGCGCAGCGAGGTCTTCGCCTCGGCGAACATCATCAACTATCTCGGCAACAGCGTGCCCGCCGTGCTCGGCGGCATCGCCGTCACCACCCTGGGCCTGCGGACCGCCACCGAGATCTACGCACTGGCGATCGTGGCGATCGTCTTCGCCGCCTTCCTCCTGCGCCTGAACCAGTCACGGACGCGGCGCCGCGCCGTTGCGGCACCGGGCGAGTGAGGCACCGGCCCGCGGCGACCACCGCGTTCCCCGCTCCGGAAGACCGACACGGAACCACTCGTGCGAAAGAAGGACACCCCATGACGAACGCAAACAGCAGAATCAGCGAGAACCTCGCAGTCCGGCGATCGGACCACACGACGGTCCGGTACACGGCCAGTGGCCCCGCCGACGGGCCGGCCATGATGCTCATCCACGGCTGGGGGTGCGACCGCGGCGACTTCGACGTGGTGACCGGCCATCTGCCCGAGCACTACCGCATCCTCGCGGTCGACCTCGCCGAGCACGGCGAGTCACGGTCGACACGGCAGGTGTGGACCATGGAGGAGTTCGCCCGCGACGCGGCGGCGGTGCTGGAGGCCGAGTCGGTGACCACCGCCGTCGTGGTCGGGCACTCCCTCGGCGCGGCGGTCGCCGTCGAAACCGCCCGGCTGCTCCCCGGCACGGTCACTCACGTGGTCGCGCTCGACGGACTGCACTATCTGTCCCTGTTCCCGGCGCAGAACGAGGAGCAGACCAATGCCGTGGTGGGCATGTTCCGCGACGACTTCGCCTCGGCGGTGCGCGGTCTCGTCGAAGGGGGTTCGCCGGCCGGGACCGACCCGGCGCTCTCTGAGGCGTACTTCGAGAAGATGGTGGCGGTGCGCCGTCCCGCGGGCCTGCGCGCCATCGAGGGCCTGGTGCGCTGGGACATGGACGCCGCCCTGCGCGAGACGAAACAGCCGGTCACGGTGTTCGCCGTTCGCGACCTGGTCACCCAGGAAGCGATCGACCGCTACCGGGACCGCCTCGACATCGTGCTCGTCGACCTGGGCAGCCACCACTTCCCGGTGGAGGCCCCCGAAGACACGGCGAGGCTTCTGGCCGGCGTCGCGAGCCGTTGAGGCATCGGACGGTCCTCGGGAAGGCGCGGGTCCGAGTCCTTGCCGGGGCCGGCTCCCGCAACCGGTCAGCCGATGGCCCACGGTGTCCCAGAACCACGGCGGGTGCGCCAGCGGCAGCCGTCGTGCCCGCGCGGCCATCGAGTCGACGAACCGACCGGGCTCGGTCCAGGGCAGGTTGAGCTCGGGGCCCATGTCCGTGACCAGCTCACGCGCGAGCCCTGCCGCGCCCGGATCGTGGGCGGCCGCCAGTCGGCGCAGGCGGGCGCCGCTACCTCGTGGGTAACGACACGGTGATCTCCGCCGGGCCGGAGTGGTCGAGTACCCAACGGGCCCCTTCGCGGGAGGACTTGGCATGCCGTACTTCGAGGGATCCGACGGAACGAGCCTGTTCTGGACCGACTGGGGCAGGGCAAGCCGGTGGTGTTCGCGGCGGGGGCCTGGCTCAGCAGCAGCGCATGGGAGTTGCAGATGCTCCCGCTGCCGGAACGGGGACGGGTACGACCGGGTGAGCCGGATCGTGCTGGTCGCCGTCACCGCGCCGTTGGCGGTCAGGACGCCGGACAACCCCGGCGGAGTCGAGGAGGGCGTCCTCGAAGCGCGGCCGGCGGACCGGAGCCTCGGCCGTCCGAGGCGGATGGCCCAGAACACCCACGCGTTCTTCGCGACGCACCTCGGGAACAAGGTCTCCTCCGAGCCGACCGGCTCAACCGGGACCTGCTCGACTTCACCGGGGCCGACGCCGCGGTCCGCTGATCCGCCCCGCCTCAGGACGCCGCCGCCGCGAACAGTGACACGGCGCAGCCGTCCGGGTCGAGGACGACGGCGTACCGCTGCCCCCACACCGCGTCCCACGGCTTCAGATGGCCCCGGTACCCGGCGCCCGTCAGCTCCCCGTAGACGGCGTCGACCTCCGCTGGGCTGTCGCAGAGGAAGGCGAGACCGAGGCGCTCACCGCCCTTCGGCCCCGGCCATTCGGGGTCGAAGGAGCGGACGACGTCCTCGGTGTCCCACAGCAGGCGCTGTCCGCCCGGGAGCGTCACTTCGACATGGGGAGCGGATTCCGCGTCGGCGGGGATGTCGAGGCCGAGCCGGCGGTAGAAGGCGAGCGATGCGGGCAGATCCGCGGTGGTGATGCCGATCGCGTCAAGTCGTGGAGTCATGATCCGACCGTAGGCCGGGCAACCGCGGACGGTCTTGAACGAATCGGTCATGCCCGGCCAACCTGGGGGGAGATGTCGGACCCGTGGCATAGATTCCGGGGGAGACCGGTTGTGGGGCCGGGCAGTAGGGGGCGAGGGAAATGACACGGGGACGGTTTGTCGCGCAGGCACCGCTGGTGCTGGCCTGTGTGCTGGTGGCCTGGCAGGTGTGGATGCTGTTCCGCGTCACCGCCGCCGAGAGCACGCACGTGATGTGGAACTGCGGCGGGGAATCGAGCTGCGGGACCGACGGCATGGTGGGCGCGGCGCCGTTCATGGGCCTCGCGGTCGCCGCGGCGCTGGCGCTGATGTCCCGGCGCTATCTGCACCGGGCCGCGCCGGGCGCCGCCCTCACGCTCGCCGCCGTCGCGTTCGGATCGGGCTGGCAGGCGGCCGTGGACGCCGGGGATCTCCGGCCGGACGAGTCCGTTGAATGGCTGGTGGGCCGGTTCACGGCATCGGACTGGATAGCCGTCTCCTGGACCGTCGCCGCCGTCTTCGCGCTCGTGGCCGGGTGGGGCGCCGGCAGTAGCCTGCGCCGGACCGGCGGACTGCACCGGCTGCGGCTCGGCGCCCGGCTGGCCGTCGCCGACGCCGAACTGGACGGCTGGAGGCCGGCAGGGCGCGGGCGTGGCCACGTCGTGGTGCGCTTCGAGGACGGGGACGGGGCGCGCCACGAATTCCCGGCCGTCGTCGGCCGGTACGCGCAGGGGCGTCGGACAGTCGCGCTGTACGACAGGCGCAACCCCGGCTCCGCGGCAGACTGCCGGGTCTCGATACCGCGGAAGGGGACGCGGTGAATCCGCGTACCGCGCTGCCGGGCCTCGGCACGGGCGGTGCGGCGGACCGCCCGTGCCGTCCGTCCCGTCCGTCCCGTCCGCCCCGTCACACCGTCCCGGGTCCGTCCTGCGCCGCCCCGAGGCACTGTTCCGGGGACGTGCCGGGGTCCGTCAGGGCCAGGCCCAGCGCGGCGCGTTCGGTGACCCAGCGGGTCGGGCGGTGGCGCGGGTCGCCGGTCGTCGCGTACAGGGCGCGGTGCAGCTCCAGCATCCTGCTCCCGCCGATCCGGTCGCCCCAGGCCAGCGGCCCGACCGGGTAGCCGAGACCGGTCGTGACGGCCGCATCGATGTCGGCCGGGGCCGCCAGGGCGCGCTCCGCGATGGACGCCGAGACCGACACGATGGAGGCGAGCAGCCGCTGGGCGACCGTGCCCGCCGTGTCCCGTACCACCGACACCGCGAAGGGCGCGGCGCCCTGCGACGCCCGTGCCAGCACCGCGCGGGCGTCCCGCGCGGCCGCCGGCTGCGCGGCCGGTGTCACGGCGAGCACCCGGCGCCGCCCGGCCGCCGGCAGCGGGTCCACACCGAAGGTGCGCCCGGCGGGCAGCCCGTGCGCGGCGACCGCCGATGCGACCGTGGTGCCCCAGACCGGGACCAGCACCAGGGCCCCGGCCGACGGCTGCGGACCGGACTCGACCGTGGCGCCCGCACCGGTCAGCGCCTCGCGCAGCGCGGCGGCGTCCCGGTCGCCGGGCGCGGCGGCGAAGACGTGCACCGGGCGGTCCGCGTCGCCGGTGACCGGCGCCTCCTCGGCGGGTGCGGGCGCCTCGGAGCCGTACGCGAACCAGCCGCGTCCGGTCTTGCGGCCGTGGAGTCCGGCCACCACCCGGTTCGGGGTCAGGTAGGAGGGGCGCAGCCGGTCCTCGTGGCGGAAGCCCTCCCAGATCGAGTCGATGACCGCGGCGGTCACATCGAGTCCGGTGAGGTCCATCAGCTCGAACGGGCCCATCCGCAGGCCGAGTACGTCCCGGGCGATCCGGTCGATGCCCGCTGGGTCGCTCACGTTCTCCTCCAGCAGCGCGAGCGCCTCCGTCGCGAGTCCGCGCCCGGCGTGGTTGACGAGGAAGCCGGGTGTGTCCGCGACGGTGACCGCGCGGTGGCCGCAGCTCTCCACCAGCCCGGTGAGCAGCGGCGGGATGTCCGGCCGGGTGGCCGCGCCGGGCACGACCTCGACGATCCGCATCAGCGGCACCGGGTTGAAGAAGTGCAGCCCGGCCAGGCGCGTCGGGTCATCCAGCGTGGCGGCGATCCGGGTCACGGACAGCGAGGAGGTGTTGGTCGCGAAGACGGCCGCCGCGGGCAGCGCCCGCTCCAGCCGGCCGAAGACCTCCGCCTTGGTGGCGAGGTCCTCCCGTACGGCCTCGATGACCAGCTCGACCTCCGGTCCCTCGGCCCACGGGTCCGCCAGCGGGACGAGGCGCTCCACGGCTGCCGCCGCGTCCCCGGCGGCCATCCGGCCCTTCTGTACGGCCCGTTCCAGCATGGCGCGCACGAAGCCGGCCGCCTCGGTCACCGCCTCCGGCCGTACGTCGCACAGCTCGACGGTGTGTCCGGCCACGGCCGCCCACTGGGCGATGCCTCGGCCCATGGCTCCGGCTCCGACGATCCTGATACGCATGGCAGTCACGGTCCTCTCGGGGTGGGGACAGACGGGTCGATCCGGTGGTTCCCGCGGTTCCTCGTGGGGCTCGCGGGCCGTGCGGGTCAGCGCAGGTACACGCGGTCCGGGTCGACATCCTCGCGCAGCAGCCGCAGTTCCTCCCGGGTGGGGGGCGGCACCTCCTCGACCGTGTCGGCGACCCGGAGGTCCCAGCCGGTGGCCGCCCGGACCCGGTCGACGCTGACGCCCGGGTGGACGGCGACGAGCCGCAGCTCCTCGCCCACCCCGGCGCGGGCCAGGATGCCCAGTTCGGTGATGACGCGGGTGACCCCGGCGCCGAGCGGCCGGATGCCCTCGGCCAGAGCGCGGTCGGGGCCGGGCGTGGTGCAGAAGTCCAGCTCAGCGGTGAAGGAGCGCGGGTTGTGGCGGCGCATCACCACGAAGACCTCGTGGGAGTTGGCCATCACCTCGACGCCGCCCCCGGAGCCCGGCAGCCGGACCGAGGGGCTCGCCCAGTCCCCGATCACCGAGGTGTTGAGGCTGCCCCAGCGGTCGATCTGCGCGGCGCCGAGGAAGCCGACGTCGATGTGGCCGCCCTGGAGGACACAGCCGAAGAGCATGGGCATCGGGATCACCGCCTCCGCCCCCGTGATCAGGACGGCGTCGGCGATGGTCTCCGGCAGCTGCGAGGGGTGGGCGCCGCAGACCCCCGACTCGTACACCACCTCGATGTCCGGGGCGACCGTCAGATGGGCCAGCTCGGTGGCGAGCGTCGGCAGCCCGATTCCGGCGAACACCGTTCGCCGCGCGGCCAGTTCGCGGGAGGCGACGACGGAGAGCAGCTCGGAGGAGGTGATGGTGCCCGGTGCGGTGGTGGTCATGAGCCGTTCCTTCTCGTGTCCCGTGTGCGGATCCGTGGCGAGCCGGGCGGTGCTCACAGCCGCCGCCCGTAGTTCACCGGCTCGCTGAGTGCCTCCCCGACCGCGAGGCCGGCCCAGAACTCCGCGCCGAGCTTCTCGACGTACTCCGCGTGGCCGGCCGTGCCGCGCACCCACTCGTCCAGCCAGTCCTGGAGCCGGCGCGGGTCCTTGCTGATGTGCGACCAGGCCCGGTAGAAGGCGTTGTCCCGGTCGTAGTACCCCTGCGCGAAGGACGGATGCGCGCCGCGCGGGCAGCAGACGACGGCGTCGACCGCGTGGGCGGGGACCAGGGTGCGGTTGGGGTCCGAGCGGATCACCGCCTCGTCGACGATCTCCTCCACGACGACGACCGCCTTCTCCGCCGCGTACACCGCCTCGGCCTGGATGCCGGTGAGTCCCCACATCTGGGTGTTGCCGCTGCGGTCGGCGCGCTGCGCGTGGATGATCGTCACGTCCGGGTTGACGGGCGGTACGACGTAGATCTGCTCGGGTTCGCCGTCCGGGCCCGGGTAGGGCGAGGTGACCTTGCGCAGCGCGCTGTTGACGGACGGCAGATCGCTGCCCCCGTAGGAGCGCAGCGGGTAGAACGGCAGCCGCTGGGAACCGGCGAGGTAGCGGCAGATCATCCCGTAGTGGCTGTACTCCTCGAAGGCGAGCGGTGCCGGGTCGGCGCTCTCGACGCGACGGCGGAGCTCACCGAGCGAACCGGCCGAGGAGTTGCCGACGAACGAGGAGACCAGCCGCGTCACGCACCCGGCCGCGAGCATCTGGTCCACCACGATGTCCGCGGTCATCCGGACGACGGTCAGGTCGCGGCGGCCCTGCCGGATGATCTCGTGACCGGCGGCGGTCGGGATGAGGTGGGTGAAGCCTTCGAGGCAGACGGTGTCACCGTCGTGGACGAAGGCGGCGATCGCCGACCTCATCGACATCGTCTTGTCCTTCCGGCCGGCCTGCCCGCCGTCTGTCCGGTCCGTCGTGGCCACGGTGCTCCTCCGGTGCGTGTGCGTCGCCGCGCGCCCTGCGGCGCGTGCGCGTGGACCCACCGTGTCAGCGGCCATTGATTGCTGTCCAATACCAAATTAAGGTCGGATCAAGACGGCTGATTAATCAATAGCCTGATCAATGACCCCGAGGCAGGGAATGGGTATGGAACTGCGTCATCTGTCCGCGTTTGTCGCCGTGGCCGAGGAGCTGCACTTCGGCCGGGCCGCCAAGCGGCTCCAGATGGCGCAGCCTCCGCTGAGCCAGCAGATCAGGCAGTTGGAGAAGGAGCTCGGCGTCCAGCTCTTCGAGCGCAACACCCGCTCGGTGCGGCTCACCAGCGCGGGGGAGTCGTTCCTCCAGCCGGTACGGACGGTCCTCGACGACCTCGACATCGCGGTTCGGGCCGCGAAGGCCGCAGGCCGGGGCGAGTACGGCCGGGTCAGCATCGGCTTCGCGGGCGCCTCCAGCCACGAGACGCTGCCCCAGCTGACCCGGGCGGTGCGCGCCGCCCACCCCGGCATCGAGCTGGTGATGACCGGCCAGACCTACGCCAACGTCGCGCTGGCGCGGGTCGCCGACGGTTCCCTGGACCTGGGGTTCGTCCGGCTGCCGGTGACCCAGCCGGGCGTGGCCCACCGGGTGATCGACGAGGAGGAGCTGGTCTGCGCGCTCCCCTCCGACCACCCGCTCGCCGCCCGGGACACCGTCTCCATCGACGTCCTGGCCGAGGAGCCGTTCGTCTCGTTCCCCGCCAACACCGGCTCCACCGTGCGCGACGCCATGGTCGGGGCCTGCGAGGCCGCCGGGTTCAACCCCCGGGTGGTGCAGGAGGCCCCCGACTCGTACACGATTCTGGCGCTGGTCGCCGCAGGCGTCGGGGTGACCCTCACCGTCACCTCCGTCCAGCACATCCAGCAGAACGGCCTCGTCTACCGCCCGCTCGCCGGGCCGCCCATCCGGCGCCAGGCGGCGCTCGCCTGGCGGGCCGACAACCCGTCCGCCGCCCTGCGCGCGGTACTCGCCGTAGCGGAGAGCGCCCTGCCCACGCCGTCCTCCTGAGCGCCGGCCCCTCCATTGAGACGCGCCGCGTCTCGAATCAGGGGGAACTGGATATTGGACCGGCTCAGTGCCCGGGTGCGAGGGTCACCCCACACCTCCGGCGACGTCCCGCCCGCCCCGTCCCCTCCTCCGCTCGAAAGGTCCCGCCGTGCCCGACCGAAACGATGTCGTGATCTGCGAACCGCTGCGAACCCCCATCGGCCGCTTCGGCGGGGCCCTCGCGGGCCAGGCGCCGGCCTCCCTCGCCGCGCTCGTCATCGCCGAGGTCGTCGCCCGCACCGGAGTCGACCCGGACCGGGTCGACGAGGTGATCCTCGGCAGCGCCTACCCGTCGGCCGACGCCCCCGCCATCGGCCGGGTCGCGGCACTCGACGCCGGGCTCCCGCAGTCCGTCACCGGTACGCAGATCGACCGCCGTTGCGGGTCCGGACTGCAGGCGGTCCTCGACGCGGCGATGCAGATCAGGGCCGGCTTCAGCGAGGTGGTGATCGCGGGCGGCGTCGACGTGATGAGCGCGGCCCCCTACTACACGCACGACGGCCGCTGGGGCATCAAGGGCCCCGGCCTCCAGCTGCACGACTCGCTCGCCCGGGGCCGGGTCACCGCGGGCGGCGTCAACCACCCGGTGCCCGGCGGCATGATCGAGACCGCCGAGAACCTGCGCCGTGAGTACGGCATCAGCCGCGCCGACCAGGACGCCCTGGCCCTGCGCTCGCAGCGTCGGGCGGGCCGGGCCGTCGCCGAGGGCCGGTACGAGGCGGAGACCGTCCCCGTGACCGTCACCACGCGCAAGGGCGACACGGTGGTCATCGCCGACGAGCATCCCCGCCCCGACACCACCGCCGAGCAACTCGCGGGGCTGCGCCCGGTCATGGGCAAGTCGGACCCGGCGGCCACGGTCACCGCGGGGAACGCCAGCGGCCAGAACGACGCGGCCGCCGCCTGCCTGGTGACCAGTGCCGCCACCGCGCAGCGGCTCGGCCTCACCCCGCTCGTCCGGCTGGTCTCCTTCGCCCGCGCCGGGGTGCCCGCCGCCACCATGGGCATCGGCCCCGTACCCGCCACCCGCACGGCGCTCGCCCGAGCCGGGCTCACCCTCGCCGATCTGGACCTGATCGAGCTCAATGAGGCCTTCGCCGCCCAGGTGCTGGCCTGCACCCGCGAACTCGGGCTCGGGGAGAAGGACCACGAGGAGCGGATCAACGTGAACGGCTCCGGCATCTCGCTCGGCCACCCGGTCGGCGCGACCGGCGCCCGCATCCTCGCCACGCTGACGCGAGAGCTGCACCGCCGCGGGGCCCGGTACGGCCTGGAGACCATGTGCATCGGCGGCGGACAGGGCCTGGCGGCGGTCTTCGAGCGCATCGCGGCCTGAGCGGCTGACGCGGCCCCGCCCCCGCCCCGGCCGCACCGACCGCCCCGACCGCCCCGGCCGCCCCGGCCGCACTCCTCCGTGGCGCAGCAGACCGGGTCTCCGGCCGCACCGCCGCGGAGGGGCGCTTCCGGCTGCCCGGCCACACATTGAGACGCTCCGCATCTCACTGCACCAGTAATTCGGTATTGGACCGTTCAAGGTCCCGGCTGGCACCGTAACGCCATCGGCCGTCCTTCCCCGCCGCCCGTCCCCCCTCAGCGGCGCGGCACGGGACGTCACAGCCGACGCCCCTTCCAGTACCCCCTGCGCAGTACCCCGTACCTCTGACCTCTGACCTCTGTCTCGTCCCCGCCATCCGCTTGATCAACGACGTTCACGGGAGCCACCATGAGTGCGTCCACCGCCACCGCACGAGAGCGCACCAGAGCCGCCAACCGGGCCGGGTTCGGGGCCTTCATCGGCTCGACCATCGAGTGGTTCGACTTCTACATCTACGGCACCGCGGCCGCGCTCGTCTTCGACAAGGTGTTCTTCCCGGAACTCGAAGGGCCCGTCGGCACCCTGGTGGCGTTCGCGACCTTCTGGGTCGGCTTCCTCGCCCGCCCCATCGGCGGCGTCGTGTTCGGGCACTACGGCGACCGCCTCGGCCGGAAGAAGACCCTGGTGATCACCCTGCTGATCATGGGCATCTCCACCACGGCGATCGGCCTGCTGCCGAGCTACGCCTCCATCGGGATCGCCGCGCCGATCCTGCTGGTCGCGATCCGCATGGTGCAGGGCATCGGCCTCGGCGGCGAGTGGGGCGGCTCCGTCCTCATCGCCTCCGAGCACGCCCCGAAGGGCAAGTCGGTGCTGTACGGGGCGTTCGCCCAGCAGGGCTCGCCCGTCGGCAACACCCTGTCCACGCTGAGCTTCCTCGCGATCAGCCAGTTGCCCGACGCCTCGTTCGTCTCCTGGGGCTGGCGGCTGCCGTTCCTCTTCTCGGCCGCGCTCGTCATCGTCGGCCTCGTCGTCCGGCTCAAGGTCGCCGAGTCCCCGGCGATGGCCGCCCTGATCAGCAAGAAGAAGGTCGTCAAGCTCCCGTTCACCGAGGTGCTGCGGACCCACCCGATGCTGATCGTTCTCGGAATCGGCGCCTGCACCATCGGCCTCTCGGCCACGTACTTCAAGTCGACGTTCGCCCTCTCCTGGGCCACGTCCTCGCTGGGCTTCGACCGCAGCTCGTTCCTGACGATCATCCTCGTCGCCAACATCACCCAGATCGTCGTGCAGCCCTTCGGCGCACTCATCGCCACCCGGATGAGGAGCTGGTCCCGTGCGGTGACCGTGATGCTGCTGCCGGAACTGGTCCTGATGCCGATGATGTTCCTGCTGATCCGCACCGGGAACTACGGCCTGGCGATGATCGGCGTCGCCGTCGCGACCATCCCGCACTGCCTCTACTACGCGGCCCTCGCCGGCATGCTCGCCAGCCGCTTCCCGGCGCATCTGCGCTACACCGGAATCTCGCTGTGCTACCAGCTCTGCGGCACGCTCCTGGGCGGTACGACCCCGATCATCGGCCAGTTCCTGCTGAACCGGACCGGCTCGATCGCCGCCGTCATCGCCTACGCCATCTTCCAGGTGGTGCTGACCCTGGGCTGCATGCTGCTCCTGCTCCGGCGCCCCAACCACGACGAGCAGTCCGCCGAACCGGTCACCGCCCCGCGCACCGCCACGCCCGCCACCGCCTGACCCCCGACCCGCGTACGACGAGAGAGAGGCCGGCCCCCGTGGCGCTGACCGCGAACGGCATCCCGGAGATCCTCGCCCTGAGCGGGCGCGACCTGGGGCACTCCGCCTGGAAGGAGGTCACCCAGGAACTCATCGACGCGTACGCGTCCGTCTCCGGCGACCACCAGTGGATCCACACCGACACCGAGCGCGCGGCGGCCGGTCCGTACGGCCGCACCATCGCGCACGGGTACATGGTGCTGAGCTGGGGCATCCCGATGTTCGGTGAACTGCTCCGGGTCCGGGGCGTGGGCCGCGCCCTCAACTACGGCGTCGACCGGGTCCGCTACCCGGCCCCGGTCCCGGTCGGCAGCCGGGTCCGCCTGCACGCCTCGGTCACCGGGGTGAGCGAGGTCGCGAACGGCGGGGTGCGGATGTCCCGGGCCTTCACCTTCGAGCTGGAAGGGTCCGCGAAACCCGCCTGCGTGGCCGAGTCGCTGACCCACTTCTACCCCTGAACCGGCGCCCGTGCCGGATCCGCCCGCGCCGTCCCCGCCGCCAGGTGGTCCGGCGCCGAGTCCGGGTCCGTCAGGCGGTTCAGCCGGGCCGGCACGTCGAAGCCGACCAGCAGCACCACGATCACCGTGCCCGCGAACGTCAGCACCGCCAGTGCCCGGCCCAGGTCCATACCGGAGGCGAGGTGCGCGCCCAGGACCGGGGCGACCGCGCCGCCGAGGGCGCCCACGTTGTAGGTGAAGCCGAGTGCGGCGCCCCGGCTCGCCGTCGGGAAATGGCCGCCGATGTAGCGCGGCAGCAGTCCGGAGATGCCGAAGCTCGTGGCCTGGAGGAGGAAGAGCAGCATGCCGAGCAGCAGCAGGTTGTTCTGCACGGCGAACACCGGGTAGACGAAGGCGAGCGAGGCCAGCAGGGTCAGCGCGTACGCCTTCTTCGTGCCGATCCGGTCGCCCAGGAAGCCCGCCGCCCAGCAGCCGGCCATGGTGCCGAAGCCCGCGAAGTACAGGACGTCGGTGACCTGGTCCGTGGTGTAGCCCAGCTCCGTCTTCAGGTAGGTCGGCAGCAGGGCCTGGATCGGCCAGGAGTACAGGAACGCGAAGAACAGCGTGACGATCATCGACAGATACAGCACCCAGCTCCGCTTCCCGCCCAGCTGCACGGCGAACGCGGCGAGCGAGAGGCCGGCGATCACCGAGAGCACCGGCACCATCGAGGCGCCGCCGGGCGTGAAGACCAGGAACAGCGAGGCCGTGGCGATGACGACCAGCACCGTGTTGACGGTGGCCCGTGCGCGGGTGGCGAACAGCGGCGCGAACGGATGGGGCCTGGCGCCCTTCTCCGCCACGGACTCCGTCCACTCCTCGGCCTCCGGCAGCGAGCGCCGCATCCACAGCGCGATGGCGATCGGGACGAGGCCCAGGTAGAACATCCAGCGCCAGCCGAGCGAGGGGACCACCCAGTTGTAGACCTGGGCGGCGAGCACCGAGCCGACCGAGAAGCCGGAGATCAGGAAGCCGCTGGCCCGGCTGCGCATTCCGGCGGGCCAGCTCTCCATGACGTACGTGGAGCTGGCGCTGTACTCACCGGCCATGCCCATGCCGATGGCCAGCCGGGCGGCGAACAGGCTGTGGTAGTTCCAGGCGAACCCGCAGGCGAACGTTCCCACCGAGTACAGCAGGATGCTCAGCACCATGGAGAGCTTGCGTCCGTACCGGTCACCGATGGCGCCGAGGACCGCCCCGCCCAGCCAGCGGGTGATGAACGCGCCGGAGATCAGGCTGGCCGCCTGCACCGTGCTCAGGCCGAACTCGTCGCTGATCTCCGTCAGGACGAGGGTGATCAGCACGAAGTCGAAGCCGTCGAGCACGTAGCCGATCCAGGCGGCGAAGAAGGACTTCCACTGGGTGCGGCTGACCTGGCGGTACCAGGGGAGCGCGGGGGGTGATGTGGTCTGCACGGTGACTCCAGGGTGCGGGACGGCGCTCGCCCTCGAACAGCCGCCCCGCGTGGTGGGGGAGGGTCAGGGCCGGGCGATGGCTGCGACGAAGCGGGCGGTCAGGGCCGTGGGGGCGGTGATGGCGGTGCCGACGACGACGCTGTGCGCGCCGCGCCGCAGCGCCTCGGCCGCGTCCTCGGGGGTGTTGATACGGCCCTCGGCGACGACCGGGACGTCGATCGCGGCGGACAGCGCGGCGACCAGCCCGAGATCGGGGCCGTTCTGCTTCGGGGTGCCGGGCACGTAGCCGGAGAGGGTCGTGGAGACGAAGTCGGCGCCCTGCGCGGCCGCCGTGACGCCCTCCTCGAACGTGGAGACGTCGGCCATGACCAGCGCGCCGGCCGCGTGGACCGCCTCGACGAGGTCCGCGAACGCCGAGCCGTCCGGGCGCGGCCGGCCGGTGGCGTCGGCGGCGACCACGGCCGCACCGGCCTCGGCCACCGCCAGGGCGTGCCGGACGGTCGGCGTGATGTAGACGCCGGTGTCGCCGTCCTTCCACAGGCCGATGACCGGCAGGCCGACGGACGCCACGATCGCGGCGACGACCGCGGGCTCGTTGGCCCGGATCGCGCAGCCGCCGCCGGCGGCCGCCGACCGCGCGAGGCGCACCAGTGTCGCGGTCTCCCGCATCGGGTCGCCGGGCGGGGCCTGGCAGGACACGATCAGCTTGCCCTCGAGCGCGGCGGCGAGTTCCTGAGCAGTCATCGGTGGGCTCCGGGGTGGTGGAGGGGAAGGGTGGTGGTCAGGGCGGCGGCCCCGAGCACGGCTGCGTCGTGGCCGAGGAGCGGCGTGCGGGGTACGAGCCCGCGCAGCGGTGCCATCAGCTCGGCGGCGAACGCGGTGCGCAGGGCGCTCTCGTACAGGGCGCCGATCTGCGGGACGCCGCCGCCGACGACGACCCGGTCGGGGCCGAGGGCGTTGGCGAGTCCGCCGAGCACATGGCCCGCGGCGGCCGCGCCGGTGGTGATGGCGGACACCGCGTCGGTGTCGCCCCGCGCGGCGCGCACGGCGACCGTCTCCAGCCGGTCCACCGGGGCGCCGGTCAGCCGCTCGTAATGGGCGGCGATACCGGGGCCGGAGGCGATGACCTCCAGGTGGCCGGTGGCGCCGCAGGTGCAGGGCAGCCCGGCCGCCTCCGGGCTGGGCAGATGGCCGAGGTGCCCGGCGATGCCGGACGCGCCGTGCAGCATCCGCCCGTCGACGGCGATCGCACCGCCGACCCCGGTGCCGATGGCGGCGAAGAGCAGCGAGCCGTGTTCCCGGCCGGCCGCGCGCAGCTCGGCGAGTTCCGGGCCGGCCGTGGCGCGTACGTCGTTGTCGCAGGCCACCGGGTATCCGGTGCGGTCGGCGAGGCCGGTGCCCAGGGCGGTGCCGGCCCAGCCGAGGATGGAGTCGGTGGCGCTGGTGACCATGCCGGTGCGGGGATCGATCACCCCGGCCGCCGCGATGCCGAGCACCGCGGCGGCCCTGGCGGGATCGACCTCGGCCGCGGCGGCGGCGAGCGCGTCGAGCACCGCCGCCGCACCGGCACGGGCCGGGGTGGGGCGGCTGTGCCGGGCCAGGACCGTGCCGTCGGCGCCGAGGAGCGCGGCCGCGATCTTCGTACCGCCGAGGTCGAGGCCCACGACCGGCCGCCCGGCCGGTGGCGTCCGGGCTTTCGTGGTCATCGGACCGGCGGCAGACCGGCGGCGCGCAGCAGTCCGGAGACCAGCGCGACGGACTCGGCGGACAGCTGGATCTGCGGGAACGCGGTGTCGCCGCAGTCGATGACGCCCAGCAGCCGGAGCGCCGACTTGAACGAGCCGAGCGCCGATGAGCTGCGGCCCATGTCCGTCTCGGGGCCGGCGTCGACCATGGCGAACAGCTCGACGAGCCGTTCCTGCTCCTCGGCGGCCAGCGTCCAGTTCCCGGCCCGCGCGGCCTCGTAGAGCCGTACGTAGCCGGCCGGGTCCACGTTGCCGATCCCGGGGACGACGCCGTCGGCGCCGGCCAGCAGGGCCGCGTCCACGGTCAGTTCGGAGCCGGTGAGGACGCTGAACCCGGGTACCGGACCGTGCGCGCGGCCCTCGCGGCCGCCGAGCCCGACGATGAGCCGGCGCAGCCCGCCCTCGTCGCCGCTGCTGTCCTTGAGCCCGGCCAGGGTGCCGTCCTCGGCGAGTTCGCGGACCAGCGCCGCGGACAGTTTGCTGTGCACGGCGACCGGGATGTCGTACGCGAACAGCGGCAGGTCCACCTCGGCGCGCAGCCGGCGGAAGTGCCCGGCGATCTCCTTGCCGTGGGTGCGGGTGTAGAACGGCGCGGTCGCGACCAGGGCGTCGGCGCCAAGGCGCGCGGCGGACCTGGCGTGCTCGGTGACCCGGGCCGTGGTGGTGTCGATGACCCCGGCCAGCACCGGGACCCGGCCGTCTGTCGCGTTGACCACGGTTTCCAGGACCGAGGCGCGCTGGCCGTCGGTGAGGTAGGCGACCTCGCTGGTGGACCCGAGGGCGAAGAGCCCGTGCACGCCCCCGCCGATGAGGTGCTCGACGAGCCGGGCGAGGGAGTTGGTGTCGACCTCCCCGCGGGCGTCGAGCGGGGTGCAGACCGGCGGAACTACGCCGTGCAGCGGTGCGGTCAGAGACATGGTGGGGGCTCCAGCTGATCGGGATACCGACCCGGGGCCCGTCGGGGCTGCTCGGATCGAGACGTGAGACGTAAGATGTCCTATGTCCGGCTCAACCTTAAACAGATGCTCCTGCGACCGGTCAAGGGGCAACGGCACCTCGGGAGGACGTTGTGGCGCGGCCCACCATGGCTCAGGACATCGAGCGAAGGATCAAGGAACTGATCCTGGAACGCCGGCTCGCGCCGGGCGACGCGCTGCCCACCGAGACCGAGCTGATGGACCTCTTCGGTGCCGGGCGGGTGTCGGTGCGCGAGGCGCTCAAGTCGCTCCAGGCGGTCAACGTCGTCGAGATCCGGCGCGGGTTCGGCACCTTCGTCGGCTCGCTCTCGCTGGCACCGTTCGCGGAGGGGCTCGCCTTCCGGGCCGCCGTCCGCCACGGGCAGGGCGAGCCCGGTCTCGCCGAGCTGATGAAGGTGCGCGAGGCTCTGGAGACCGGACTGGTGGGCGCCGTCGCGGCCGGGGTCCCGGGCGAGGACCTCGACGTGCTGCGCGCACTGGTGACGAAGATGGAGGAGGAGGCGGGCGCCGGCCGGGTCGCCCGCGCCACCGACCGGGCCTTCCACCTCGCGCTCTACGCCTCGCTCGACAACCACCTGCTCAGTGAGGTGCTCGACGCCTTCTGGGCGGCGATGGACCGGGTCCGCGAGGACCTCGACGACGGCCACCAGGACGCGTGGGTCACCTGCGCCCAGCACCACGAGATCGTCGAGGCGGTGGCGGCCGCCGACGGACTGCGCGCGGTCAGGGCGATGCGCACCCACTTCGACGGCATCCGCACCCGGCTCATGCCCGGCTGAGGACCGGACGGCGCGCAGGAGTCCAAGGGCCGGGACCCACAAGTCCATAGAGACCTGGCCCCGGCGGGTGCACCCTCGGCGCGGGACCCCGGATGGTTCCGGCCGGTCACGACGGCTCGTCCGGCGTGACAGCACCCGGCGCGGCCGGGGCAGGCCCCGTTGCACAGGGGCTCTGGCCTCGCGCCGCGCGTACCGGAGAGGGAACACATGTCATTCATCAGCGCGTTACGCCGCATCGCCGTCCCCGTGGCGGCAGCCGGCCTGCTCGTGGCGATGCCCCAGACGGCGGTCGCCTCGGTCGGGGGCGGCAACGTCTCGGTCGGATGGTCGATCGGTGGCACGCCGTCCGCAGGCCTGACCGACATCACCTTCCCCATCACGGTCAACTCCGCCACCGCGCACCTGGCCGGGATCTACTTCGCCCAGCAGTACAGCTTCGCCGACGCCATGGGGTACACCGGCCTCCAGCCGCGCCCGGACAGCGGCGGGCACGAGCGGCTGTCGGCCCGCTTCTCCACCTTCACCGCGGGCGCCACCACCGACGACCCGCTCTGCCACGACGGAGCCGACGGCGGCGCGGGCGTCACCTGCGCCGTGGACTTCGACGCCGTGTACGGCCACCGCTACGACATCCTGGTCGAGCGCACGGGCACCAACACCTGGTCCGGAACGGCCACCGACACGCAGACGGGCGCCGCCACCCACCTCGGCACCTACACGCTGCCGGCGGGGAGCGGGAACCTCCAGGGCTCGCAGGGCGGCTTCGTCGAGTACTACGCCGGCATCCCCAGCTGCGCCGAAATGCCCAGGGCGGACGCCGTGTTCGGCGGCCCGACCAGCACCGACGCCGGAGGCCTGAGCGGTACGTCCACGGCCAACTACGAGTACAGCGACTGCGTCGGCGAGTCCGGCTACGCCGCCGAGCCGGCCGGGGCGGGCACCCACATCACCCGGGGCTTCGTCTCCTGAGCGTGACCGCCCGCACGGGCGGGTCCGTCCGCCGCCCCGCGACGGACGGACCCGCCCGGCCTTGGTCACGGGGCGGCCGTCACCGCCCCGCCGCCCGGGGCCGCCCCGGTCGGCGCCGGTGCCCCCAGGCGCGTACGTCGACGTCGGCGTGCTCGTCGCTCCCGCCCCACTCGCACCGTCGAGGAACCCGATGTGCCGGCGGCCGGGCAGAACCATCCGGTCGCGAGCCCACTTCCTTCACCTGAACACAACCTGAACACCGGGGCCGGCCGTCCGGCCCCCACCGGGGCCCACGGGCGAACCGGACCATACTGGGCTGATGACCGCTGCCCGCATTCTCGTCGTCGAGGACGACCACGGACTACGCGATGTCCTGGCCCGGGGGCTGCGCGACGAGAACTTCGACGTCGTGACCGCCACCGACGGCGCCTCGGCGCTCAGGACCGCCGACGAATCGGTCCACGCGGTCGTGCTCGACATCGGCCTGCCGGACTCCGACGGGCGTGACGTGTGCCAGGCGATGCGCGGGGCGGGCATCGCCGTGCCCGTGATCTTCCTGACCGCGCACGGAAACCTCACCGACCGGCTCTCGGGTTTCGCCGCCGGTGGCGACGACTACCTCGTCAAGCCGTTCCACCTGAGCGAGCTGGCCGCACGCGTACGCGCGGTGCTCCATCGCGCCGGCCACACCCAGGCACTCAGCGACACCACCGGTACGGTACGGCTCGACCCGGTGCGCCATGAATTCACCGTGCGGGAGCGGCCCGTGGCACTCACACCCACCGAGTTCCGGCTCCTGGCACGTCTCCTGGCAGAGCCCGGGAAGGTGGTACCGCGCCGCACCCTCGTACGCACCGCCTGGTCCGAGGGCGCCCAGGTCAGCGACAACACCCTGGACCAGTATCTGGCCCGGCTGCGGCGCAAACTGCGCGAGGCCGACAGCCCCAGCACCATCAGCACGGCCCGTGGCGTCGGCTACCGCTTCGGATGAGGGCCGCACGCACGCACCTGCCGCTCCGCGGTCCCCGCACGCTGCGGGGACGCCTCGCGCTGATGGCTCTCGCCACCAGCGCGCTGTGGATTGGGGTCCTGACCACCGTGTTCAATCTGGCCCTGGACCAGCGGCTGCACGCTCAGGCGGACGACGTCCTGCGCACCCGGGCCCAGGCCGTGGCGGCCACGGTGGACGTACGCTCCGACGGCACGTTCGCCGTTCGTGAGCCCACCGAGGACGGGGCCCTGGACGCCGGGGTCTGGATCTTCCGGGGCGACACGGTGATCGAGGAGCCCCCGGGCTCACCGGCGGCCCTCGACACCCGGGCACAACACCTGGCGGGCCGCGGCGAGGCGTTCGCCGACGCCCAGGGCCCCGGTCCCTGGCGGCTGTACGCCTTCCCCCTCCACGTCCCCGCTTCCCAGGGCCGCACCGCCGCGCAGGCCGGCACCGTGGTGAGCGCGCTGAGCCTCGATCCGTACCGCAACACCGCCGAGAGCGCTCTGGTCGGGTCCATCGCCCTGGCCGCACTCCTGCTGGCGACGTTCTACCTGCTGACGCGTCTCGCGGTGCGGCGGGCGCTGCGGCCCGTCGCCGCGATGAGCGACCAGGCGACGCGGTGGAGCGCCGCGGGCGCACCGGAGCGCTTCGGCCGGGAGGGCCGCCCCACCGAACTCGCCGCGTTCGCCACCAGCCTCGACGCGCTCCTCGACCGGCTGGCCGCGGTGCTGCGCCACGAGCAGCAGCAGGCCGCCGAACTCTCCCACGAACTGCGCACTCCGCTGTCCAGGATCACCGCGGAGACGGACTGGCTCAGGGCCCGGCCGCGCAGCGAACAGGAAGCGGCGGGCTCGCTGGAGGCCATCGCCGGGGCCGCTACGAGGATGCGGCAGATCTGCGACTCCCTGCTCTCCGAAGTCAGGACCCGCAACGCGCAGACCCCCGGCCGCTGCGGCTTCCCGGAGATCGGCCATCACCTCGCCCGGCTCCACGCCGCCCACGGCCCCGCGACGGCCCCCGAGGTGACGGTCGTGACAGACGAGGACGACTCCCGCGCCGGCGGCACGCCCTCGCAGATCGGCCTCGGCGTCTCGCAAGAGGTCGCCGAGCGGATCCTGCTTCCGCTGCTGGACAACGCCCGCCGCTACGCCGCCCGGTCGATCACCATCAGCTGCGCCGCTCGCGAAGGGGCGGTCACGGTGTACGTCGCCGATGACGGCCCGGGGGTGCCCGCGGCGTTCGCCGCCGCGCTCTTCGAACCGGGCCGCCGCGCCGACCCCGGGGACGGACACGACGGCGCGGGCCTGGGACTGGCCCTGGCCCGTCGCCTCGCCCGCGCCGCCGGCGGCGACATCGCCCTCGACCCCGAGGCGCCCGGCGCGCGCTTCGAGGTCACCCTTCCCGCGGGCTGACGGAGGCCTCCGTCGTCGCGTCACGCCGGGTACGGGTGAGGAAGACGACCAGACCGAGGATGACGGCGAGGAACAGCGCGCTGGTCCCGACCGTGCCCAGTCCCAGACCGCCGTCCGCCACCGGTTGCGACAGATAGTCGCCCAGCGAGGCACCGAGCGGCCTGGTCAGGACGTAGGCGATCCAGAACGACCACACCGCGTCGAAGTCCAGCGTCCGGTGCGCGACGGCCACCGCGGCGATCAGCGCCGCGAACACCAGGGCGGACAGCCGGTAGCCGAGGTTCAGCTTCTCCGCCGTCAGGTCCCCGGCCGCCGTGCCGAGCGCGAACGTGAACAGGATCGCCAGCCAGTAGAAGGCCTCGCGGCGCGTGCTGCGGATCGAGTGGACCGACAGGGTCCGCTCACTCGCGTACCAGACGACGAACGTGCCGGCGAGGGCGACGCCGAAGACCGCTGTGGTGGTCTCCAGCGGAACGGCGAGGTTGTCCGTCAGATTGTCGCTGATCAGCGTGCCGACCACACTGATCAGGACCACGGACAGCCAGTACAGGCCCGGGACGTAGGCCCGCGCCCTGAACTGGAAGACCAGGGTCACCACCAGCAGGGCCCCCATCAGGTACGAGGTGTTGGTCAGCCCCATGCCCAGGTTGTCGTTGAGCAGATCCGCCGCGGTCTCCCCGACGGTGGTGCACAGCACTTTGATCACCCAGAAGTAGACCGTCACTTCCGGAACCTTGTTGAGCATCCGCCGCTGTCCGGCGCGCGTGCCCGGCGCATTCATGTCGGTTGTCATGGAACGGCACGCTGTCAGCCGCCGCCTGAACATTTCCTGACCACGTCGCCGGTCCGCGGGCAGGGGACCGTGTGCCTGGTGGACCGGGACGCGGGCCGCACCCGGAGAACGCATCGCAATGGACCGTTCGTGTTGCTCCGGAACTGAATGCGCGTGTGCGGAGCCATGGCCGCCGAAAGGCCGCGGGACTGCGGATATGAAGGGGAACTGAGCAGCGATCAGGATGCTGTGGATCGATTCCCTGATGGTCCGTGACAGATCCGGATCGTCGGCGGCCGACAGAGGATCGAGGACGGGTTCCGCGTGGGAGCAGGAGAGGCGCCGGGGTACGCGAGAGCCCCCGAGGCCCGGGGGCCGCGTGCCGTGCCTTGGGCGTACGTCCTCTCGCTGTTCCCGCTGGGGCTCCTCGTGACGGCCGCGTACTTCGCCCGCTGGGTGCGTCCGAGCGGTGACGAGTGGTGCTTCCTGCCGGTCATCCGCGATCACGGACTCTCCGGGATGGTCGGGAAGTTCTACTTCGACAACAACGGCCGGGTCGTGAACGGCGTGCTGGTCTGGCTCTACGGAAGGTCCGGTGTGCCGGGGCAGCAGTGGTTCGCCCCGGTCAGTGCCGTACTCGTGCTGGGAATCCTGTGGGCCGTGACCGCGCTTGCCTTGCGCAGGGCGGCACTGACGGTGCCGCGCGGGGTCGCGCTGTGTGTGGCGTCCATGGTGACGGTGGTCTTCCTTCTGGGTTCCCCCAACACGTACAAGACGTTCTTCTGGCCCGCCGCATCCGTCTCGCACACGCTCGCACCGGTCCTCGCCTGCGCGGCGGTGATCCCCTTCCTCCTCGCGGGCTCGCGCCGGGGCAGGGGCATCGCGCTCGGCATCGCCGTGGTCATCGGCCTCTGCATCGGGACACTGTCGGAGCAGACCACCATCGTCGTGCTGGTGGTGCTGATCGCCGCGTCGGCACTGAGTTTCCGGACCGCGGACCGGCGGCGACGCCGACGGCTGCGGGCCTGGTTCGCCGTGGGCATCGCCTCGACTGCGGCCGGGGCGCTGATCCTGGTGACGTCCCCGGGATCGCGGCGCCGCAGGGGCGGGGTCGGCGCGCAGAAGGACACCGCGCTGATCGCTCCGGACTCGCTGGCCGGTGCCGCGCGAGGCTTCGGCCACATCATGATCGACACGTTCTCCTCCTGGCAGTACCTGGGGGCGATCGCGGCCGGTGTCCTGCTCGGCCTGGTGATGAGGAGCCCCGGCGGCACCCGGCCGGATGCGCCCCGCCGGCCGGTCCTGCTGGTGTGCGCCGGAGCGGTCACGTTCCTGGTCGCCGGCTACCTCTCGACGCTCCTCGCCTATCCCGTCTTCCACTCCGGAGTGGTGGAGTCCACCCGGCTCTGGAACGACTTCCTCTTCCTGTACGTCGCCCTGCTCACCGGTCTTGGCATGCTGCTGGGGCAGTCGCTCCAAGGGGTCCGGCCGCACCGCGGCGCCCTGCGATGGACCGCGGCGGTGGCATGCGCCGCCGTGTGCGTCGGGCTCGCTCCCTCGCTCGTCGACCTCGGCGGCCGGATGCGGGTGCGGGCGCACGCGTGGGAGCGTCAGGACGTCCGGCTGCGCGCCCGGGTGGCGCAGGGGGCACGGGTACTGCCCTACGCGCCCACGCCCATCGCCAAGATGACGGAGCCGTTCGGCAACGGGAAGCGGAGCTGGGCGACGGGGTGCGTGGCCCGCTACTACCACCTGACGCGTGTGGACTACACCCCGAAGGTGCCCTGACCGACGACCGACGACCGAAGGCCGAAGACCGAGACCGAGGACCCGAGGACCGGAGCCGGATGGCTCCACCTCACTCGCATCAGCGAAACACGGTCCTGCCGACGGCTGGAGAAGCACGGGCAGGACCGAATCGCGGCTCCGCCCACGGCAACGGACCGGCCGGCGTCCTCCGGCAGGAACCGCGGCGGGAGACCATGCCGAAGCGGCCATCCCGCGGGGCGGTCAGCCCTTGACGCCGTCGCGGGCCCGCGCCTCGGAGATCCGGCGCCTGACCGGGGCGTAGTGCTCGCCGAGCGCCTGCATGAAGCCTGCGGTGTCCTTGGCCCGCGCGGCGTCCACGATGTTCTGGTGGGCCGCGACCGTCGCCGTCTCGTCGGCGTGCGTGAATCCGTCGAGATGCGGTGCGACGATCGTGTACACGTCCCAGAAGGCCATCGAGAGCTGGCCGATCAGCTCGTTGCCCAGCGGGGCGACGAGCAGTGCGTGGAACGCCCGGTCCGCGTCCACGAAACCGTGCCCCTCCTGCGCCCCGGTCTCGCGCATGGTGGTCACCAGGCCCTCCAGCGCGTCGAGTTGCTCCGGAGTGAGCAGTGTGACGATCCGGTCGGCCATCCCGCGCTCGAAGAGCTCGCGCACGTCGACCAGGTCGGCCATCACCTGGAAGTCGTCGTCGGGCGAGAGCAGTCCGCGGAAGGTGAGGCTCTCCACCAGCGCCGACAGGCTCAGTCTGCCGACGTACGTGCCGTGCCCGTGGCGGACCTCGACGATGTCCAGCGCGTTCAGGATCTTGACGGCCTCGCGGACGCTGGAGCGGCTGGCGCCGAGCGCCTCGCACAGGGCGGGCTCGGTGGGCAGCGGGTCCCCGGGGCGGAGCCGTTCCTCGAGGATGTACCGCTTGATGCCGTCGACGACTTCCTGCCGGAGCAGCTGCCGGCCGGGCCTCGTTCCGGACATATGTGAACTCCCCACCTCTTGACCCCTCTCGATTGTCAAGCTACGTTCCCACGCTATCAAGGCATCAGACATCTGACGTCTGATGCTTCGGGATTCACGGAGGCCGTGAACCACCGGTCCACCACCGGTGAACCGCCCTTCCCACACCCCCGACGCCCCCACCTCAAAGTCCCTGGAGGACCCGTGCCCGAGCTGAGATCAGCCGGTGTCGAGCGCCGCACCTTCCTGCGTTACACCAGTGCCGTCGGTGCCGCGGCCGCCATCACGGCGAGTCTCGCCGCCTGTGGCGGACCGTCCTCGACCGCCGACGGATCGACCGGCAAGGGCAGCGGCAGCGATCTCATCGAGGCCGGCTTGTCCTACCCCCTGTCGACCGGCTTCGACCCGATGATCACCTCGGGCGCGACCCCGTACGCCGCCAACATGCACATCTTCGAGGGCCTGGTCGACCTCGACCCGACCACGCTCGTGGCACGCCCCGCGCTCGCCACCGGGATGCCGGAGAAGATCAACGCCACCACCTACCGGGCGACGCTGCGCAAGGGGGCGACCTTCCACGACGGATCGCCCGTCACCGCGCAGGACGTGGTGTTCAGTTTCGAGCGCATCCTGGACCCGGAGAACGCCTCGCTGATGGCGCAGTTCGTGCCCTTCATCGACACGGTCAGGGCCGTCGGCGCCGACACGGTCGAGTTCAGGCTCAAGTACCCCTTCGCGCTCTTCCCGTCCCGCATAGCCGTGGCCCGGATCGTCCCGAAGAAGATCGTGGCACCCGACCCCAAGGCCTTCGATGCCAAGCCGGTCGGCTCGGGGCCGTACAGGTTCGTCTCGGCCACCCGCGAGGACAAGATCGTCTTCGAGGCGTACGACAAGTACAACGGCGCCCACCCCGCCAAGGCCAAGAAGATGATCTGGCGCCTGATGTCCGACCAGTCGGCCCGCGTCAGCGCCATGGAGTCGGGCCGCGTCCAGGCGATCGAGGACGTCCCGTACATCGACGTCAAGCGGCTCTCGGGCACCGCGAAGACCGAGTCCGTCCAGTCCTTCGGACTGCTCTTCCTGATGTTCAACACCGCCGACAAGCGGTTCGCGGACAAGCGGGTGCGCCAGGCGCTGCACTACGCCCTGGACACCGAGAAGATCATCTCCACCGCGATGGTCGGCAACGCCGCCGCGGCGACCGGCTACGTGCCCGCGACCCACCCCGACTACCACAAGGCCGCCACCGTCTACACCCACGACGTCGCCAGGGCCAAGCACCTGCTCGCGCAGGCGGGCGCGGAGAACCTGTCCTTCACCGTCCTGACCACCGACACCGGCTGGGTCAAGGACATCGCCCCGCTGCTGAAGGAGAGCTGGGAGCAGGCGGGCGTCGAGGTCACCCTCAGCATCGCCCAGTCCCCGGCCCAGTACGCCAAGGTCGACAAGGGCGAATTCGACGTCCTCGTCGCCCCCGGCGACCCGTCGGTCTTCGGCAACGACGCCGACCTGCTCCTGCGCTGGTTCTACTACGGCTTCTGGCCCGAGAGCCGCTACGGCTGGGGCGGGTCCGCCGCGTACAAGAAGGTCAGGCAGACCCTCGACAAGGCCGCACAGGCCGGCGACGACACGAAGCGCAAGGAGCTGTGGGGCCAGGTCACCGACCTGGTCGCGGACGAGGCGGCGCTCTACCCGATCCTGCACCGCAAGCTCCCCACCGCCTGGACCGAGAAGGCACTGCCCGGCTTCAGGCCGCTGCCCACCACGGGCCTGTCCTTCCTGGACGTCAGCCGCGCCTGACCGGCCCCACGCCCCGGCCGGCGCCGCTCGACGGTGCCGGCCGCCCGGTCCGGGACGACAGGACCCCGCTGTCCCGGACCGGCCCGCCCAACCGCAAGGAACCCGACGATGGTTGCTTTTCTCCGGCTCGCGCTGCGCCGCGTCGCGATGATGCCGGTGATGATCCTCGGCATCGCGCTGCTCGTCTTCGTGGTGCTGCAGTTCTCGCCGGCCGACCCGGCCTTCAACGCGCTCGGGGAGAGCGCAACCCCCGAAGCCCGTGCGGCCTTCGCGGACGCCAACGGCCTGAACGACCCGCTGCCCGTCCGCTACTTCCACTTCCTCGGCCAACTGCTCCACTTCGACCTCGGCACGACCGTTCCGCCGAGCGGGCCCGTCGTCGACCGGATCACCGCCGCCTTCCCGCTCACCCTCCAGCTGACGGTCCTCGGCCTGATCCTCGCGATCGTCCTCGCGGTCGTCTCCGGCGTCGTCGGCGCGATGTACCGCGACCGCTGGCCCGACCAGCTGTTCCGGGTGCTCTCCATGGCCGGGGTCGCCATCCCGTCCTTCTGGCTCGGCGTCCTGCTCATCCAGCAGTTCGCGCTGAACACCCGGATCTTCCCGACCGGCGGCTACACCAACCCGGCCGACTCCTTCGGCGGCTGGCTGCGGACCATGGCCCTGCCCGCACTCTCGCTCGCCGTGCCCGTCGCGGCGTCCCTCGCCCGTCTCGTCCGCACCTCGATGGTCGCCGAGCTCGACCGCGACTACGTCCGCACCGCACGCGGCAACGGACTTCCGGTGTTCCTGGTGATCCGCTCGGTGCTGCGCAACGCGCTCGTCACCCCGCTCACCGTGCTCGGCGTCAAGGTCGGCTACCTGCTCAGCGGCGCCGTCGTCATCGAAGCGATCTTCGACCTGCCCGGCATGGGCAAGCTCATCCTCGAAGGTGTCACCGGCGGCGATGTCGCCCTGGTCCAGGGCACCGTACTGACCATCGCCATCGCGTTCCTGGTGGTCAACGTCATCGTCGACCTGCTCTATCTGCTGGTCAACCCGCGCATCAGGACGGTGTGACATGTTCACCACGGGCCGGCCGGCCAATAGGCTCTCCCGACCGGGCATCGCGTTCCGCGCCCTCCCGGTCACCTCCCGCATCGCGCTCTGCGTGCTGCTCCTCGTCATCCTCGGCGCGGTCTTCGCCCCGCTCCTCACCCAGGACCCGCTCACCACCGGCACCCCGGTCCAGGCCCCTGGCGGCGACCACTGGTTCGGCACCGACCGGGCCGGCCGCGACGTCTTCGCCCGGGTCGTGCACGGCTCGCGTTACTCGCTGGTCATCGGCCTCGGCTCGACCGCCCTGGCCCTGATCGCCGGCGCCCTGCTCGGCGCACTCGCCGCCACCTCGCGCAAGCTCGGCGACGAGTCGGTGATGCGCACCCTCGACGTGGTGATGTCGTTCCCGCCGATCGCCCTGGCCGCCGTACTCGTCGCCGTCTTCGGCACTAGCGTCCCGGTCATCATCTTCACCATCGCCTTCGTCTACACCCCGTCGCTGGCCCGGGTGGTCCGCGCCAACGTCCTCTCCCAGTACGGCGAGGACTACGTCGCGGCCGAGAAGGTCATCGGCGCCCGGCGCGGCTACATCGTGCTGCGGCACGTCGCCGTCAACTGCATGGCCCCGGTCATGGTCTTCGCCACCGTGATGGTCGCGGAGGCGATCATCTTCGAGGCGAGCCTCTCCTTCATCGGCGCCGGTGTGCAGGACCCCGACCCCAGCTGGGGCAGCGTGCTGGCCTACGGCCGGCAGATCCTCCTCGCGGGCGGCTGGTGGGCCACGTTCTTCCCGGGCCTCGCCCTGCTGGTCACCGTGCTCGCGCTGAACATCCTCTCCGAGGGCCTCACCGACGCCTCGGCGGCCCCGAAGAAGCCCCGGGCCGGCGCGGAACCCTCCCACACCGCCACGGCACCGGACCCGGTGGAGGCCCGCTCCACCGTGGACATCGACGCCGCCCTGGCCAAGCTCGCGCAGCGCGTCCACGCGGCCGGCCCGGCCGTCACCCCGGTACCGGAGGACGCCGCCGAACTCCTGGTCGTACGGGACCTCGCCATCCGCTTCCCCGACCGGTACGGCACCGTCCCGGTCGTCGACTCCCTCGACCTCACCGTCCACGAGGGCGAAACCCTCGGCCTGGTCGGCGAGTCGGGCTGCGGGAAGTCCGTCACCAGCCTCGCCGTCATGGGCCTCCTCGCCCGCAACGCCGAGGTCAGCGGCGAGATCCGCTACCGGGGCCGGGACCTGCTGAAGCTCCCGCCGAAGGAACGCCGCGCCCTGATGGGCCCCGAGATCGCGATGGTCTACCAGGACGCCCTCTCCTCCCTCAACCCGTCCGTGCTCGTCGGCACCCAGCTCAGGCAGCTCACCTCGCGCGGCGGTACGAAGACTCCGGCCGAACTCCTGGAACTGGTCGGGCTCGCACCCGAACGCACCCTGCGCAGCTACCCGCACGAGCTCTCCGGCGGCCAGCGCCAGCGCGTCCTGATCGCCATGGCTCTGTCCCGCAGCCCCCGCCTGCTCATCGCGGACGAACCGACCACCGCCCTGGACGTCACCGTCCAGGCCCAGGTCGTCGAGCTCCTGGTCCGGCTGCGCGACGAACTCGGCTTCGCCATGGTGCTCGTCAGCCACGACCTCGCGCTCGTCGGTGACCTGTCGCACCGCGTCGCCGTGATGTACGCGGGCCGGCTGGCCGAGATCGGTGCCACCCGGTCCGTACTCACCGCCCCCACCCACCACTACAGCCGCGGCCTGCTCGGCTCGGTCGTCTCGCTGGAGGCGGGCGCCGAACGGCTCCACCAGATCCGCGGCGTCGTCCCCGCGCCCCAGGGCTTCGGCCGGGGATGCCGGTTCGCCTCCCGCTGCGGCGCCGCCACCGAACTGTGCCGCACCACCACCCCCGCGCTCACCGCACGCGACGGCGCGCACGACCACGGCTTCGCCTGCCACCACCCGGCGAGGGCCGCGCAACTGGAAGGGAGCGCCCTGTGATCAGGCTCGACGGCGTCCACGTACGCCACAAGGCACGCAGCGGAGGCGTGTTCCGCCGCGACGCCGTGCACGCCCTCACCGACGCGAGCCTGGAGGTGAAGCGCGGCGAGATCGTCGGCCTGGTCGGTGAGTCCGGCTGCGGCAAGTCGACGATGGCCCGGGTGCTGACGGGTCTGCAGAAGCCCACCGATGGCACGGTCACCTTCCACGGCAAGGACCTGTGGGAGATGACCGGGACCGAACGGCGCGAGGACTTCGGCTCCGCCGTCGGCGTCGTCTTCCAGGACCCCTCGACCGCCCTCAACCCCCGGCTCACGGTCGAACAGATCCTGCGCGACCCGCTCGACGTGCACCGCCGCGGCACCCGCGAGCAGCGCCGGGCCCGGGTGGCGGAACTCCTCGTCCTGGTCGGCCTCCCCGGCCACACCCTGGCAGCCATGCCCGGACAGCTCTCCGGCGGCCAGCGCCAGCGCGTCGCCATCGCCCGCGCCCTGGCGCTCGAACCCGAACTGATCGTCGCGGACGAACCCACCTCCGCGCTCGACGTCTCGGTCCGCGCCCAGGTCCTCAACCTCCTGGTGGACCTGCGCGAACGGCTCGGCCTCGGCATGGTGTTCATCTCGCACGACATCCAGACCGTGCGGTACCTGGCCGACCGCATCGCCGTCCTCTACCTCGGCCGCATCGTCGAGGAGGGGCGCGCGGCCGACGTCGCGGGCGCCCCCTCGCACCCGTACACCGAGGCACTGCTCTCCGCGACCCCCAGCCTGCTGGAGACCACCGAGCGCATCGTGCTCACCGGCCCGGTCCCCTCCGCCACCAACCCGCCGGCCGGCTGCCCGTTCCGCACCCGCTGCTGGAAGGCCGACGACGAGTGCGCCACGGTCTTCCCGGTCCGCACCGACGGCCCGGACGGACACCGCTGGCACTGCGTCCACCCCCAGACCTCCGCGTCCCCCTCCACAGACCCGGCCCCCGTACCGTCCGCAAGGAGCACCGCATGACCGCCCGAACCCCCCGCTACTCCGGAGTGATCCCGCCCGTCGTCACCCCGCTCACCGCGGACGGCGAGCTCGACCGCCCCTCCCTGGAGCGGGTCGTGGGGCATCTCGTCGAAGGCGGTGTCAGCGGGCTGTTCGCCCTCGGCAGCTCCGGCGAGACCGCCTATCTGACGCCCGGACAGCAGGACCAGGTCATCGAGGTCGTCACGGCGGCCGCCGCGGGCCGGGTGCCGGTCCTCGTCGGAGCGATCGAGACCACCACCAACCGGGCCATCGAGCGCGCCAACCGCGCCGCCGAACTCGGGGCGGACGCCGTCGTCGTCACCGCGCCCTTCTACACCCGCACCCACGACGCCGAGATCGACCGCCACTTCAGGCAGGTCGCGGCCGCGGTCGACCTGCCGCTCCTCGCCTACGACGTGCCGGTCTGCGTGCACAGCAAACTCGACCCGGAACTGCTGCTGCCGCTGGCGGCCGAAAGAGTTCTGGCCGGGGTCAAGGACTCCAGCGGCGACGACGGCTCGTTCCGCCGCCTGGCCATCGGCGCCCGGGACCTGCCCGGGTTCTCCGTCCTCACCGGCCACGAGCTGGTCGTCGACGCGATGATGCTCGGCGGCGCCGACGGCTCGGTGCCCGGCCTCGGCAACGTCGACCCGCACGGCTACGTACGCCTGCACGAAGCCGCCGTTCGCGGCGACTGGGCGACGGCGACCGCCGAACAGGACCGGCTGGCCGGGCTGTTCGACATCGTCCGCGCCGCCCGCCCGGGAACCGCCTCCGCCACCGCCGCCGGACTCGGCGCGTTCAAGACCGCGCTCATGCTGCGCGGGATCATCGCCACCAACGTGATGAGCCCGCCGATGCGCCCGCTGGACGCGGAGGAGACGGCGACGGTCGCCCGGTACCTGGAGCGTGCGGGGCTCTCCACCGTCTGAGGGCGGTGCCGGGCCCGGCTGGCGGCGAGTGGCCAGGCGGCTAGCCGCCACGGTGTACGGGACATCGACACGCGGTGAAGGACAGAGGATGCACCGCATGACCTCATCACCGCTGATCCCAGGCCCGGAAGGGCCCGCACGCGGGTGGCGCCGTCCGCTGGCGGCGATCACCTGCGCGGCCGCCGTGGCGGGCGGACTGCTCATACCCCTGCAGTCCGCCGCCGCCCGGCCGGCCGGACCCGTACCGTCCGCCACCGCTGACCGGGCCCGCACGAGCGACGTCACACTCCTCACCGGTGATGTCGTCCACTACACCGACGGGCCCGGCACCAACGACACCATCACCGTCGACCGGGCCGAGGGCGCCACGGGAGCCCTCCAGATCCAGCAGTTCGGCGACGACTACTACGCCGTGCCCGACGAGGCCGCGCCCCTGATCACGACGGGCGCGCTGGACCGGCGCCTGTTCGACGTGACCGCGCTGATCCGCATGGGGTACGACGACGCGCACACGGACGGCCTCCCGGTGATCGCCACCTACGGCGCGGGGACCCGCTCGGCACCGGCCGCGCCCCCCGGCAGCTCCCTCACGCACCGGCTGGACAGCATCCACGGCGCAGCCCTGACCGTGCGCGAATCCGGGCGCAGGGCCTTCTGGAACACCGTGGCGGGGCCGTCGGGCAAGGCCCGTACGCTCAGCGCCGGAGTGGGCAGGCTGTGGCTCGACGGCCAGGTCAAAGCCTCCCTCAAGGACTCGGTGCCGCAGATCAACGCCCCTGAGGCGTGGGCCGAGGGCTACGACGGCAAGGGCGTCAAGGTCGCCGTCCTCGACACCGGCATCGACCCCACGCACCCGGACGTCAAGGACCGGATCGCCGGCTCGAAGAGCTTCGTGCCCGGTGAGGCCGTGCTCGACGAACACGGCCACGGCACGCACGTCGCCTCCACCGTCGCGGGAAGCGGCGCCGCCTCGGACGGCGCGTACAAGGGAGTCGCGCCCGCGGCCGACCTGCTCATCGGCAAGGTGCTGGCCAACAACGGCACGGGCCAGGACTCCGCCATCATCGAAGCGATGGAGTGGGCCAGGGACCAGGGCGCCGCGGTCGTCTCCATGAGCCTGGGCGGGTCGGACCCCGACGACGGCAGCAACCCGATGTCGCTCGCGGTGGACGCGCTGTCGGCCGACGGCGGGCCGCTCTACGTGATCGCCGCGGGCAACACCTACGACCCGGGGTCCATCTCCAGCCCCGGCTCCGCAGAGAAGGCGCTGACCGTCGCAGCGGTCGACAAGTCCGACGCACGGGCCGACTTCTCCAGCCAGGGCCCGCTGACGCGCACCTACGGCCTCAAGCCGGACATCTCCGCGCCCGGCGTCGACATCACGGCAGCCGCCTCACAGGCGGTCCCCGGCACCACCGGCATGTACCGCACCATGTCCGGCACCTCGATGGCCACCCCGCACGTCGCGGGCGCCGCCGCGATCCTCAAGCAGCGCCACCCGGACTGGACCGGACAGCAGCTCAAGGACGCGCTGATGAGCTCGTCCAGGGAACTGCACGACTACACGCCGCACGAGATGGGCACGGGCCGGGTGGACGTCGCCGCCGCCGTCGACACGACCGTCACCGCCACGGGTTCGGTCCCCGCCGCCACGTACGACTGGCCGCACAGCGCCGGTGACCCGGTCGCCGAGCGCACCATCACCTACCGCAACGACGGCAAGGCGGCGGTCACCCTCGACCTGGCCCCCGACACCTCGGACGCCGCGTACACGCTCTCCACCCGCACGCTCACCGTCCCGGCGGGCGGCACCGCACAGGCCGTCCTCTCCCTCGACCCGTCCGAGGCCGAGGCGGGCACCGAGTTCTCCGGCCAGGTGATCGCCACGGACCACGCCACCGCAACGGCCGTCGCCCACACCGGCTTCGCCCTCACCAAGGAGCGCGAGCTCTACGACCTCACCCTCGACCTGCGCGGCCAGGACGGGAAGCCCGTGACCGGCAACGTCCTCGTGGCGCCGCTCGGCTCCCATTCGCCCGACACGTACACGGTGACCGGCAGCCGGACCCTGCGCCTCCCGCCGGGCAACTACGTCATCTGGTCGCTGCTCGACATCCCCGGTGACCGGTCCGACGCCAAGGCCTGGGCCTACCTCATCGACCCGGAGACCAGGCTGAACGCCGACACCACGGTGCGGCTGGACGCCTCGAAGGCCCGCAAGGTGAGCGTCAGGACGCCGAAGGCCGCCGAACTGCGGGAGATGCGGTTCGAGATGGCACGTACCACCGCCGGCGGCGAGGTCATGCGCGACGCCATCACGATGCCCATCGCCACGGACCAGCTGTGGGTGAGCCCCACCAGCAAGGTGACCGAGGGCGGCGTCGAGATCTCCACCCGCTGGAACCTCCAGGAGCCCCGCTTCACCTACCGGGCCGGAAGCGGCTCATCACCCGCACTGCCCCAGGCCGGCAGCGCGGCGCCCACCGGCACGCTCGACCTGCACACGGCATACGCCCACACCGGCACCGCCGCCGACTACGCGAAGCTGAACGCCGCCGGCAGGACCGTCATCGTGGACCGCAGCGACGCGGTGCCCCCGGCGGACCGGCTCGCCAACGCGCTTGCCGCCGGCGCCAAGGCGCTCGTCGTCATCAACGACGGCACCGGCAGGCTCTACGAACGGTACGCGTCGAACGGCGTCACCGGCATCCCCGTCGTCTCGGTACAGCGTGACCAGGGGCCCGAACTGCTCGCCGCCGACCGCCGGGGCAAGAAGCTCCACATGGACACCCGGGCCGCGCCTCGCTACCTGTACGACCTGGTCTCCCGGCACGCAGGTACGGTCCCGGACCGCTCCCTGGCCTACGAGCCCGACCCGCGCCGCGATCTGGCCGAGCTCCGCAACCGCTTCCACTCGGACCGCGCGACCTCCGGCTACGGGTACCGCTTCGACATCCCCGCCTACGGTGCGGGCGTCGGCTTCGACATCGAGGAGACCTACCCGCTGGTCCGCACCGAATGGGTGGACCAGTTGGATGGGGGCGCGACCTGGTACGAGAGCCACACGATGAGCGATGCCCGCGGACTCCAGGTACTCAGCAGCGGCCGGCTCGACTACCTCGGCGGCAAGCACTACACCACCGACTGGTTCGCACCGGTGCAGCGGCCCGCCGTCGGTTCCTCCTACGCCGGCCCCACCCGCGACACGAACAACAACCTGACACTCCCCGTCACGCCGTACGCCGACGCCGGTGCCGTCGACCGCTCCGGAGTCATGGAGAGCGGTGACACCACCAAGTCCGCGCTCTACCGGGGCGACACCCTGGTCGCCCAGTCCGCGAGCCGGGTGGTGCGGGCCAGCCGCCTTCCCGCCGAGGCACTGCCGTACCGGCTCGTGATGGACTCCGCGCGCAGCGCGGCCGACTGGCACACCTCGGTGCGCAGCCACTCCGAGTGGGGCTTCACCTCCGGAGCGGTCACCGGCGACAACAGGGAGGACGTGAAGCTGCTCCAGCCCTATTACGGCGTCGGGACGGACCTCGCCGGAAACGCCAGGGGCGGGCACCGCGTCACCCTCACCCTGTCCGCAGCCACCCAGGAGTGGCTGGCCACCAGGACGTACGCCGACTCGGCGACGCTCTCGGTGTCCTACGACGACGGCGCCACCTGGCAGCCGACCACGCTCCGGCGAACGGAGCGCGGCACCTGGTCGACGCGGCTGAAGCTCCCGAAGAAGCCGGGCGGAGCGGTTTCCCTCAAGGCCACGGCCAAGGGCTCCGGCGGGCTCACCGTCGAGCAGGAGGTGATCCGGGCCTTCGGTATCGGCTGATCCGGATCCGTCGGCGGCCTGTGGACCACCCAACCGGGACGGTCCACAGGCCGCTTCGGCGCGCACCCCGCTTCATCGCCTCAGCGGCGCACCCAGCCCCGCTCGAAGGCGTGCCAGCCGAGCTGCATCCGCGTCGTCACCTCGGAGACCTCCATCAGCCGCTGCACCCGCCGCTGCACGGTGCGCAGTCCCAGGCCGAGCCGGACCGCCACCGCCCGGTCGGTCAGGCCGGTGAGCATCAGGGACAGCAGCAGCAGGTCCGTCTCGTCGGGGTCCTCGGTCTGCGGTTCGGCCTCCACCGTGCCGGAGGCCGAGAGCAGCAGCGGGCGGGCGGTGTCCCAGACCGAGGCGAAGAGCGAGAGAAGCGCCTCGACCATGCCCGGGGCGCGCACCACCACGGCAGCGGGCTCCGATCCGGCGGTCTCCACGTCCTTGCCCAGCAACGGCATCAGGGCCACCGAGCGGTCCGCCACCACCAGCTTGCACGGAAGCCGCTCGACGACGCGCACCAGTTGGGTGCGCCCCAGCGCGGCGGACAGCTCCGCGGTCGTCGACGGCCTTTCGAGCGCCGCCTGTTCCAGTACCACCTGGTAGCGGACGCCGCGCACGGTGGCGTGCTCCTCCGCCTGGTGCTCGTCCTCACGCACGACGCTCGGCTCGGCGGTGACCAGGGTATGGAGCTCACGCTGGGCCCCGTACTGCATCTGTTCGAACCGGTGCCGGATCGCCTCGCCGCCCGTCACCACCTCCAGCAGATCCGCCCGTCCCTGCCCCGCCGCGCCTCGGCGGTACTCCTCGGTGAGGGCGGCCACCGCAGCCTCCGCCTGCTCCAGTGCGTGGCGTCCCGCGGTGAGCGCGGGTCCGAAGGCCAGAGTGGGGGGAGTCACCGCGTAGCCGCCGTCCGCCCCGGTGCCCCGGGAGATCATCCCGCGGTTCTCCAGGGCGTCCAGCAGCTGCGCCGTCTCCCGCCGACCGAGGCCGAGTTGGCGGGCCACCTCAGGACCGGTCGTGCTGCCCAGGCGCACGAGAGCGCGGTACACGCGCTCCTCCTCCTGCGGCAGACCGATCGAATGAAGCATGGCCCCTCCCTCTCTCCCTCTCCCCGCGGATCGCTTCGGTCCGGCGAGCCAGTGTGCCGCAGAACCGATTCCGCATTACGAGCGGGCCCGTCCGCCAGGGGGTGTGGTTCCCGTGCCGGCGGCACGCGTCGGAGGCCCGGCCGGACAGCGTGTGCTGTCCGACCGGGCCTCCAGAGGCTGTCGTTACCGCTGAGGGGGCCGGCTCAGCCCTGCGACTTGCGGCTGCGGCGCATCAGCAGGCCGCCACCGAGGACCATCGCGGCGCTGGCGCCACCGGCGATGCCCAGGTTGCTGTTCGCACCGGTGTGCGCCATCTGCGGCGGCTTGTGGTGGTGCGTCGGCTTGTGGGGGTGCCAGGCGTGCGTCGGCGGGTTGTGCGTGGGCGGGTTGTGGGTCGGGGGGTTGTGGTGCGGGGGGTTGTGCGTGGGCGGGTTGTGGTGCGGGGGGTTGTGGTGCGGCGGGTTGTGCGTCGGCGGGTTGTGGTGGTGGCCGGGAGGGCAGTCGCCGTTGTGGTGGTGGTGATGGCCCGTCGTCGGGGGCTTCGGCGGCTGGTGGTGGGTCGGGGGCTTGTGGTGCGTCGGCGGCTTGTGGTGGGTCGGGGGCTTCGGGGTCTCGTGGCCGCCCTCCCCGTTCTCGCACTCGTTGCCGAACGCCGGGTTCAGCAGGCCGACCACGTCGACCGTGTTGCCGCAGGCGTTGACCGGGACGTCGACCGGGGCCTGGATCAGGTTGCCCGACAGCACGCCGGGGGAGTTGGCCGCGACGCCCTCGGCGCTCGCGCCCTGAGCGTCGTCGCCGCCCGATTCCCCGTCGCTGTTCTCGCACTCGTTGCCGAACGCCGGGTTCAGCAGGCCGATCACGTTGACCGTGTTGCCGCAGACGTTCACGGGAACGTGGACCGGCACCTGCACGGCGTTGCCCGAACCGACCCCGGGGGAACCGACGGCGGCTCCGTCCGCCGAGGCGTCCGCGAAGGCGTAGCCGCCGGAGGCGGTCAGGATGCCTGACGCCGCCGCCATGACGAGCACGCTTTTACTCAAGGCTTTTCGCATTGGTTGCCCTTCCTTAGGACATTTCGCGCGGGCGCACTGCCCGCGGTTCTTTCATCAGCCGGCGCAGCAACCGTCGGGCATGCCAGTACTGCTGGGTGAGCGTCCCGTCGGGCGGGCTTGACTCCACCCATAACGACGCGCACGTGTCAGGGAAACGTGAAATCGGTGAAAATCATGTGACCACCCGAACGGGCTACGTGTGAGTGTTCGTTTCCCGCACCCTCTCATTGAGGTGTGTCCGACGTCAGGAAGTCGAAATACGGTTGAGCCTTGAATCAAGAGGCGTGCGCACCGAATGCGTTGTGGATTTTCCGGCCTCTTTCGTACGGGTGTCCGTCCGTTCCCGGCATTCGGGTGAATGGACATAACCAAACGTCCGGAAGCGAGTTGGTCAGTGCGCTCCGGTACGGGGTATCCAGTACGAGAAGGGTTCATCGTGATCAAGAAGGTCCTGGCTACGGGTGCCGTTGCCGCCTCCATCCTCGGTCTCGGCGCCACGCAGGCGATGGCCATCGGCGACGACGGTGGCACCACGTCGGTCAACGGCAACGGCGCCTCGCAGTCGTTCGGCAACGCCGAGACCCACGGCGACGGCAGCCCCCAGTTCGGCCTGGTCCAGGGCTCGCTGAACAAGCCCTGCGTCGGCCTGCCGCTCAAGGCCAACGTCGGTTCGCTGGTCGGCCTGGTCCCGATCGCGGTCCAGGACGTCAACGTCCTGTCGTCGCCGCAGAACCAGCAGTGCACCGAGAACTCCACCCAGGCCAAGGGTGACGAGGCGCTGTCGCACATCCTGGACGGCATCCCGGTCCTCTCCGGCAACGGTGCCGGCAACAGCTGATCCGGCTGAGCACAGGCCCGGGTCGCCGGCTTTCCTCCTCCGGGCGACCCGGGCCTGCTGCTGCCCTCCAGGGGCTCGTCCGTGCGCGGCCCGCCGGCCGTGACGGTGACGTCGCGTGATCGGAAGCTGCGTCATTCGGGCGGACTTTGAGGAATCTGCGCCTCGAAGAGTTTCGCTTACCGTCTTAAATCGTTACGAATTACAGCGGCGGAGTTACGAGTGATCACAACCCGCGCTCGTGCGGCACGAAATTCGTCGCCGCTCCGGACTCCGTCGAAGAAAGGGTTGAAAGTGAAGTACACCAAGATTGCCGCCGTTGCCGCCGGAACCCTCATGGCGATCGGTGCGGCCACCCCGGCCTTCGCCGACTCGGGCGCCGAGGGTGCGGCCGTGGGCTCCCCGGGCGTTCTGTCGGGCAACCTCGTCCAGGTCCCGGTCCACGTGCCGGTCAACCTGTGCGGCAACTCCGTGAACGTCATCGGCCTGCTGAACCCGGCCTTCGGCAACACCTGCGTCAACGCCTGATCGCTGTACCGCACAGCCGGTCCCGGTACCGGTCTGCCCCGGATCGCATCTCCTGCGATCCGGGGCTTCCTCTTTCCTGCGTTCTCCGTCCCGGGAGTTCGCGGCCCTGCCCGGACGCGGTGAAAAGGCCTGAGCCGTTTCCACCGGCCCGGGGCGCGGTGCGCCGGCGGCTGGGGGCATACATCCGGGCGGGCGCGCGGGACGAAGTACCGACAGTGCACCACCGATTCGTGTCCGTTGTCCCGCGGTCACACCCGAATCAGTGATTAGTCATGCAATCGATCGAGTGGTCCGGCGGGCCGTCCCGAGAAAATCCGAAAGCTCCAGTTGCCCGGCCGCAATCGGGTCGTTAGCCATGAGGAAAGCGGCAGAAGTCACAGCTAAAGAGGGCTGGTGCGGCGCGGGGACGCGACCGAAAAAGCTGCCGCTGCAGAAGGGAACCTGAAAGTGAAGTACGCGAAGACCGCCGCGTTCGTTGCCGGCTCCGTGGTCGCTCTCGGAACGGCTGCTCCCGCCTTCGCCGTTACCACCGCGACGGCTCCGAACTTCAGCCTCGACGGCGGGATCAACCAGGTGGTCGCCGCGGCTCCGCAGGCCGTCGAGCCGATCGTCGACACCGTTGACGGTGCCACCAGCACGCTGCAGAAGGACGGCACCGTGACCAAGGTCGCCGGCCAGGCCACCGGTGCGGCCAAGGGCGCCGCCCCGCTCGTGGGCGGGCTCCCGCTCGGCGGCTGACCCGTCCCGGGGCGGCGGTTGCCGACCCGAAGCGTTCCACGCGCTCCGGTGCGGCGCCTCCCGTGAACGGACGGAGGGCGTAAGCACCGTTCGAGTGAAGTGCCACAACCATTCCCGCTGCCGCGAGTTGATCAAAGCGCTCAGGTCAGCGGGCAACAGAAGAACCCAGAAGGGCTAGTCAATGATCAAGAAGATTATGGCCTCGGCGGCCGTCGCCGCCTCCATCGTCGGCGTCTCCGCCGCGGTGGCCCCCTCGGCCATGGCGATCGGCAACGACCAGGGCACCACCTCGGTCAACGGCAACGGTGCCATGCAGTCGTACGGCAACTCCGCCACCCACGGCGACTGGAGCCCGCAGTTCGCGCTCATCCAGGGCTCGCTCAACAAGCCCTGCATCGCGCTGCCCGCCAAGGTCAACGCCGGTTCGCTGCTCGGCGTCGTGCCGATCTCGGTCCAGGACCTCAACGTCCTGTCGTCGCCGCAGAACCAGCAGTGCACCGAGAACTCCACCCAGGCCAAGGGTGACGAGGCGCTGTCGCACATCCTGGACGACATCCCGATCCTGTCCGGCAACGGTGCCGCCAACGACTAGTCCCAACCCGTCGTACCCATGGGGCCGACCCGTCCGCCCGGACGCGTCGGCCCCATGTCGTTTCCCCGGGGGCGCGGCCCCTGCGGCTGCGCCGAAGGGGCGGGCCCACTGGGCCGGTTGCCGTAGTGGCACCGGGCGCTTTCCCTCGTACCGGGTATGGCCACCTCATGGACCAGTTCGACAGCAGGAGCCCCCAGGACCGCCGCCGCCCCGCGGAAGGCGTCACACCGATCTACGACCGCCTCCTCGCCGAATGGCAGGCGACCCGGGGCGATCCGGAGCCCGTGGAGCCCGATCCGCCCCGTACCGCAGGCCTGGTGCCCGCGGCGCGAACCTCGGGCGAGGCCTTCCCGGGTTGACGAGAAGGTGTCGAACTTACGCGGGATCGAACCCATTTGAGTGGTATTGCGCAACTGTCTGGGCTGTACGCGGTTGATCAGTACGTCCCAGAACGGGGCGTTCCGAAAGGTGAAGTGTGATGAAGAAGATGATGGCCGGCGCGGCCGTAGCCGTGTCCATGGTCGGCCTGTCCGCCGCGATGGCACCTGCGGCCATGGCGATCGGTAACGACCAGGGCACGACGTCGGTCAACGGCAACGGTGCCCAGTCCTCCTACGGCAACAGCGTGACCCGGGGCGACGGCAGCCCGCAGGCCCAGCTCATCCAGGGCACCCTGAACGACCTCTGCCTCGGCGTGCCGGTCAAGGCCAACGTCGGTTCGCTGATCGGCCTCGTCCCGATCGCCGTCCAGGACGTCCAGGTCCTGTCCAACCCGCAGAACCAGCAGTGCGCCGACAACTCCGTCCAGGCCAAGGGCGACGAGCCCCTGTCGCACCTGGTGGACGACATCCCGGTCCTCTCCGGGAACGGTGTCGCCAACAACTGACGCCGGACACACGTGCCGCGGGCGGTCCGGGAAGTCCCGGGCCGCCCGTCGCGCGTCGGCGGGGCACCTGAGTACGCACGATGCCCACCGCCCCACGGGGGCGGTGGGCATCGTGCGTGGCCGGGGCGGTCAGCCCAGGCTGCGTACCGGCAGCACACAGTGGGCGGACGTCACGATGACCTCGGGGTCACCGGCGAAGGCCCGCAGCGAGTCCTCCGTCACCAGGTTGCCCGGCGCCCCCTGCGGCCACGGGCGGGTGGCGAACATCGCGTGCACCTCGCCCTGTTCACGCGCTGCGGCGAGCCACTCGGGCCGGGCCGGGTACTGGGCGGTGAAGTGGGGCAGCGTCAGGACGGCCTGACCCGCCTGGATGAGGAGCTTCACCGGGAGCCCGGGAGTCTCGTCGGCGCGCACGGGGCCGCCGCTGACCGGGAGGCCGCTGCGCTCCAGGGCGATGTGCATGGCGCTCTCGCCTGCGGCCGGGCCGTCCGATCCGTCGCCGAGGGAGTACACGAGCAGGAAGGCGACCTCCCGTCCGTTGTGGGGGTGTTCGCCGCTCCAGCCGATCAGGGTGAGGGTGCCCAACTGGGCCTGGGTGAAGGTGCCGGTTGCTGTCTGGGGGGAGGTCATGTCCGGCACCCTAACCGGCTGTGACCGGTCGATCCTCACGCGTATCACCCGATCGAGGGATAGTTGCCGGTATCCGTACCCCGTACCCCGGACCCGCGGTCTGCGGAGCGTCCGGCGCCGGGTGCCGGGACGACGCGCCGTGTTAAATCGGTTGACGCCACCCGCCCGCTCCGGGCTATCGTTTGCGGTGTTGGGACGGCGGGCGAGACCGCTGGTCCAGGACCGTGCGTGAACCAGGAGGTGAGGACATTGATGACTGTCATTGCGGTGGGCACTGCCCACGAGACGAAGTCCATCTGTCCCACCCCCGTGGCCGCCGGCTGACCTTCCTCCACTTCTGCGCCGCCGTGCGCAGTGCCGGGGCCACCCTGTGAAGGGTCTCCCTTGTCTCTCCCGTCTTCATCCTCTTTCCCCTCCCTTTCGCTCTCCGCTCCGCAGGATTCCTCGCCGTCGCACCCGCTGGCCGCGTACGGCTGGGACGACGACTGGGCGGCCGAGTTCGCCCCGTACGCCGAACAGGGGCTGCTGCCCGGCCGCGTGGTGCGGGTGGACCGGGGCCAGTGCGACATCGTCACCACCCTCGGCACCGTCCGCGCCGACACCGCGTTCGTCGTGCCCCGGGACCCGATGCGGATCGTCTGCACGGGCGACTGGGCCGCCGTCGACCCCGAGGGCGACCCGCAGTTCGTCCGTACGCTGCTGCCGCGGCGCACGGCGTTCGTCCGCTCCACCTCGTCCAAGCGCTCCGAGGGCCAGGTACTCGCCACCAACGTCGACCACATCGCCATCTGCGTCTCACTGGCGGTGGAACTCGACCTCGGCCGGGTCGAACGGTTCCTCGCCCTCGCCCTGTCCAGCGGTGGCGGTGACGCCCTGCTGCGTGACGGGACATCGGCCGGCGACGGGACAGCCGAGACGGTCGTCGTCCTGACCAAGGCCGATCTGGTCCCGGACGCCGCCACGCTGTCCTACTTCGTCCAGGACGTCGAGCGGCTCGCGCCGGGGGTTCAGGTGCTGCCCGTCAGCTCCGCCACCGGCGAGGGCATCGACGTGTTCGCCGCGATCGTCGCGGGTGGTACGAGTGTGCTGCTCGGGGCCTCCGGCGCCGGCAAGTCCACCCTCGCCAACACCCTGCTCGGGTACGACGAGATGGCGGTGCAGGCCACCCGTGACATGGACGGCAAGGGCCGGCACACCACCACGACCCGCAACCTCCTGGTGCTGCCCTCCGGCGGTGTGCTGATCGACACCCCGGGACTGCGCGGAGTCGGTCTGTGGGACGCGGAGACGGGCGTCGGCCAGGTCTTCTCCGAGATCGAGGAGCTGGCCCGGCAGTGCCGGTTCCAGGACTGCTCCCACGAGGCCGAACCGGGCTGCGCGGTACGGGCGGCGCTGGCGGACGGGTCGCTGCCCGAGCGGCGCATGGACAGCTACCGCAAGCTGCTGCGCGAGAACCAGCGCATCGTCGCCAAGACCGATGCCAGGGTCCGCTCCGAGATCCGGCGCGACTGGAAGCGCAAGGGCGCCGAGGGCCGGGCCGCCATGGACGCCAAGCGCGGCCGGATCCGGTAGCCGGGACACGCCTGGTCGACGTCCGAAAACCGCGAGTGCGGTGGTGCGCGGTGCCGCACACTGGACGGTGTGATGGACGAAGAGACCAGGTACGAGGCGGTGAGCAGCCGCGACGCGCGTTTCGACGGGGAGTTCTTCTTCGCCGTCGAGACGACCGGCATCTACTGCCGGCCGAGCTGCCCCGCCGTCACCCCCAAGCGGAAGAACGTCCGCTTCTACCCGACCGCGGCCGCCGCGCAGGGCAACGGCTTCCGGGCGTGCAGGCGCTGCCGCCCGGACGCCGTTCCCGGCTCCGCGGACTGGAACGTGCGGGCCGATGTGGTCGGCCGTGCCATGCGGATGATCGGCGACGGTGTGGTGGACCGGGAGGGCGTCCCCGGGCTCGCCGGCCGCCTCGGCTACAGCTCGCGGCAGGTGCAGCGGCAGCTCAACGCGGAGCTGGGCGCCGGTCCCGTTGCACTGGCGCGCGCCCAGCGCGCGCACACGGCCCGGGTGCTGCTGCAGACCACGTCCCTGCCCGTCACCGAGATTGTCTTCGCGGCCGGTTTCGCGAGCGTCCGCCAATTCAATGACACGATCCGGCAGATCTACGCCCGCACCCCGAGTGAACTGCGTGCCGAGGCGGGCACCGGGCTGGGCGCGGCGGTCAAGGAGGCGCGCACCACCGGAATCCCGCTCCGGCTCGCGCACCGGGGGCCGTACGCCGCCCGCGAGGTCTTCGACCAGCTCGCCGCCGAGACGGTCGACCGGATCGAGGAGGTCAGCGGCGGGCCCGGCGGCCGCACCTACCGCCGCACCCTGCGCCTCCCGTACGGCACCGGCATCGCCGCCGTGGACGAGCGGTCCGCCGGGAGCTGGCTGGAGGCCCGGATCCACCTCACCGACCTGCGCGACCTGACCACGGCGGTGCAGCGGCTGCGCAGGCTCTTCGACCTGGACGCCGATCCGTACGCGGTCGACGAGCTGCTCGCCACCGATCCGCTGCTCGCCCCGCACGTCGCCGCCCGTCCCGGGCTGCGCTCGCCGGGCGCCGCGGATCCCGAGGAGTTCGCCGTGCGGGCCCTGGCCGGTCCGTCGGCCGCGGGGGAGCTGGTCGAGACGTACGGGAAGCGGCTGGACGTGCCCTGCGGCGGGCTCACCCATGTGTTCCCCGAACCGGGCGCGCTGGCCGCCACGGCGCCCGACGAGCGGGTGCGCGCGCTGGCGGCGGCGCTCGACGACGGTGGCGTACGGCTCGACGCGGGCGCCGACCGGGACGAGGCGGAACAGGCGCTGCTGCGGCTGCCCGGCATCGAACCGGCGACGGCGGCCCTGATCCGGATGCGCGCGCTGGGCGACCCGGACGTCGACCCGTACGGGACACCCGGTGCCGACCGCTGGCGGCCGTGGCGCTCATACGGCGTACGCCACGCGCGGTCTGCGGCCCGGGTGCCCCGCTGAGGCTCAGGCCGGCAGGCCCCAGCTGGGTGCGGGTTCGTTCGCGGCGACCGGGCGGACGGTCAGGTCCGGGCGGTCGCCCGCCGCGGTGATCAGCGCCGATTCGCCCTTGCGGAGCGGGATGCGGACCGATCCGCCGGGCAGCTGCTCGTGGCCGAGGCGGCGCCCGCGTCCGTCGCGGACCTCGACCGGGCCCTCGATGCCGTGCCGCACCACGCAGGGCGCGCCCGCCTCGCTGGTGAGGCGCACCCAGCGGGTGCGGCCATTCTCCCGTACCGCGCTGAGCAGGAAGGCGCCCTGCGTGCGGAAGTCGTGCACGGTCAGCTCCTGCCAGGCCGCGGGCAGGGCGGGGAAGACCCTGATGGTGTCGCCCCAGGACTGGCAGACCATGTCGTGCAGCGACTGGGCGGCCGACAGCGGGGTCTCGATGACCGGGCCGGACTCCTTGTACATGGTGTTGGCCTGGATGAAGCGGCTCATCAGCTGGCCCAGGTACTTCAGCGCGTCCTCGCCCTTGCCGAGCAGCGCCGACATGGAGGCCGCTCCGGTGAAGGTGTAGCCCTGCAGTGCGCCCTCGAAGCCGACCCAGTGTGCGAGCGACTTCTCGATCAGGGCGCGCTCGGCGTCGGTGGAGCCGTTGATCTCGTACAGCGGGTAGACCGCGAGCATGTGCGAGTAGTGCCGGTGGGACATGGCGAACGGCACCCCGGCGCCGATCATGAAGCCGTTCTCGTCCACCGGGTACGGGGTGAGCCTGGCCAGGACCTCTTCCCAGCGGGCGGTCAGCGGGTCGCGGACGCCCAGTTCCCGGGCCGAGTCGAGCAGGGTGCGGCAGCCCCAGCGCAGCAGCATCAGGTCGTAGTTGCAGTCGGGGGCGTTGACGCCGTACTCGGGGGAGAAGGTGGCCGGCAGGTGCAGCTTGCCGTCCGCGCCCGGGGCGAGGAAGTGCAGGTAGTAGTTGACCGCCTTGCGCAGCAGCGGGAACAGGGTGTCCCGCAGGACCGACCGGTCCATGGTGTGCCGGTAGGAGAGCCAGACGTTGTGCAGGGCCCAGGTCAGGTTGCCGACCTCGGGGGTGGGCGGGTCCTGGCCGGGGATGCCGACCCCGTATCCGCCGTCGGCCACGGCCGCGCCGTTGACCAGCTGCGGGTCGGTGGTGCGGGGGATGCCCGCCGAGTCCGCCCGGTAGGGGGTGGCGACCTCGCGGGAGAGCTGGTCGCGGAACTCGCTCAGGGCCCGGGTGACGGCGTCGAGCTCCAGGTGGTTGGAGCCGTGGATCAGCCAGTACTCCAGCTGGACGTTGAGGTTCCACCAGGTGTTGGGCCAGGGCGTGGGTTCCAGCCAGGGGCCCGAGGTGGCCATCACGGGGGCGTCCTTGCGGGCGGCCGAGGCCGCTTTGTAGAGCTGGATCCAGTAGAACCGCTGGAGCCGGGCGTCGGGCAGCGACAGGAAGCTCTTGCGGTAGTAGCGGTCCCACCAGAGCCGGTGCGGGGCGGCCAGCAGGGTGTACGGGAGGGCCGAGGCGAGGGTGACGGTGCGCAGCGCGCGGTCGCGAGCGGTGTTCTTCGGGTGGGAGTGCGCGACGGTCGCGTACAGGGTGCGGGCCGTGCCCCGGGACCGCTCGCACCAGGCGGTGACGTGCTGCCCGCCGCCCAGCAGCGACTGGACGGCCGCCGAGGTGGCGCCGTGCTCCTCGACGACGGCCGGGGGGTTGCCCGTGTAGCCGTCGGGCAGCGGCTTGAACGCGGCCCGGGGGCTGATCGCCTCGGCCGGGTGGAAGACCCAGCGGAAGTCCTTCTCGCCCGCGCTCGGGGTCACCTCGACGGCCAGGACGTCACCGGTGGACTGGACGAAGGCGCGGAGCGCGAGGGTGCCCGCCGAGGTGGTGACGGTGCCCTGGAGTTCGGCCGTGCGCAGCCGCATCCGCCAGTCGACGCCCGTGATGGTGCCGGCCGGTTCCAGGGTGAAGTGGCCGATCGGGAGCCGGGCGAGGCCGAACAGCGAGCCGTACTCGGGGCGGTGGTCCTGGACCTCGGAGTGCTGGACGTTGAACCGGATCGCCGCGGTCTCGGCGCCGGGCTCCGCGTAGATGCCGGAGCCGAGTCGTCCGTTGCCCAGGTAGGGGCCCTCGTACCAGGTCTTCGGCAGCTTCTGCCAGTGCAGATCGGCGTCGTCCAGGACGGTGTTCCAGCTGTCGGCGGGGGAGTGCACCGCGACCGGGGCGGCGCCTTGCGCGGCAGGGGTGGCGGCCTGGGCGGGAACGGCCGCGCCGCCCACCACGAGGGCGCCGCCGAGCGCGGTCCCGGTGGCGAGAACGGTTCTGCGGGAGGGCGCGGGCGACGGGGAATCGGTTCGGCGGGATGCGGCGGGGTCCGGTGCTGTGGGCAAGGAATCTCCTGGCGACTCGTACGCAGGCGGGCGCGACAATTCATCCGAGCTATGTCTTCACGGAAGGTAGACTTGAGCTATCGGAGCGTCAATAGGGTGCGAGAGATCCGATGTGTTTCTATCCATGTGACTGGGCACCGAATACGTGATGCCGAAGACGTCACGCCGACCGGGCCACGTCAGTGCAGGAGCAGGACGCCGAGCCACGCCCCGGTCACCAGCAGGCAGGCGAACAGCTCGACCAGCACGGAGTAGCCGGTGGCCCGCATCACCGAGCGGACCGAGGCCCAGCCCGCCCCCCGGCTGCCCAGCCGCAGCCGCTCGGCCCCGAAGATCACGCCCACGTACCCGAGGACCGCGCCCACCACCGGCACGACGAAGAAGCCGGCGATCGCACCGATCCCGCCCAGCAGCAGCGTCCTGCGCGGCGCACCCGACTCACGCGGGCGGCGGGGTGGCAGGAGCGGCTTCAGCGCCTGGTTGAGCAGCAGGAGCGCCGTGGCGCCGATCAGTACGCCCCAGGCCGCCGGGGTGTTGTCCGCCAGCGCCCACCACAGCACGGCGGCCCAGACGATCGCCTGGCCGGGCACACCGGGCAGCAGCACGCCGATCAGGCCGAGCAGGATGACCAGGCCGACGGCGACGAGCTGCCACACACTCATCTGACCAGCCTGCCGGAGTCCGGCCGCTCCCGCCCGTCGTCGGCCCCGGAGCGGGTCCCGTCGGTGCAGCTCAGCGGGCGTACCGCCCGGCTCGCGGGGGCGGCGCGGTCGTCAGGCGCGCGGTTCCCGGGAGACCCAGCCCCGCTCGTAGGCGTGCCAGCCCAGCTGCAGCCGGGTCGACACCCCGGTCAGCTCCATCAGCCCCTTCACCCGGCGCTGCACGGTCCGCAGCCCCAGATCCAGCTGTTTCGCGACACTGGCGTCGGTCAGCCCGGCCAGCAGCAGCGACAGGACCTCCAGATCCGTCGGATCGGGCCCGGTCGTGTCCTCCCGCACCAGACCGCCCTCACCGAGCCGCAGTGGCATCGCCTCGCGCCACACCGCCTCGAACAGCCCCATCAGCGACTCCAGCAGCCCGGAGGCGTGCACGACCAGGGCCGCGGGCTCCGCGCCGCGACCGGTCAGCGGCACCATCGCCAGACCGCCGTCGGCGACCACCAGCTTGGTCGGCACCCGGTCCACCACCCGGCACTGCTCGTCCCGGCTCAGCGCCGCCGACAGCTCCAGGATGCCCGACGGCAGCGCCAGCACCTCGCGCTCGACCACCACCCGGAACGTCACGCCCCGGGTGGCGGCCTGTTCCTCGGACTCGTTGTCGAGACCGCTGACCGCGATCGGCTTCCCGGTCACCAGGGCGCACACCTCGCTCGTCGCACCCAGCTGGAGCTGGTGGAACCGGTGCGCCACCGCGCTCGCACCGGTGACCACCTCCACCAGGTCGTGGACGGCGGGTTCGGCGGCGTCCGTCCGGTACTCCTCGGCCAGCAGCACCGCCGCCAGCTCCGCCTGCTCCAGCTCATGGCGCTGCTGCGTCAGCAGCGCACCCAGCGCGACCCCCGGCGGCGCCGCCACCCAGCGCCCCGTACGGGCCGACGACTGGGCGGCCAGACCGTGCTGCTCCAGCCGGCGCAGCGCCCGTTCGGTCTCCGGCTCCGGGAGGGCCAGCCGGTGCGCGAGATCAGGCACCTCCGCGGCCCCCAGTGCCACGAGCGCCCGGTAGGCCGACTCCTGTATCTCGTCGAGCCCTATGGCTCCCAGCATCCCCGGACCCCTCCCCGGACGCAGTAATTCCGTGTCATGGCGTGTTACGCGGCCGACCGGCCGTGGCGGATAACGGCCACGGCGTAAACCCGCCTCGGCACATCATCGCCGTACCGCCCGTCCCTCTGCCAATGTGGCGCCACCGCAGCACCAACAACCTCCGGAACATGTTGCTTTGTGCTGCCTGCTCCGGATTGACCTGGGGAGAGCGATGCGTCCGATATCGCGTACGGCACTGGGAGCGGCCACCGCCGCCGTCCTGGCCGTCACGGTGATCGCGCCGTCCGTGGCAGCGCCACACGACGGCACGGCCACGAAGAGACCGCTGACCGGCAGCGCGGCGGCGGCCGCCGCCGGGGGAGGCGAGCCGGTCACCGTCACCCTGGTCACCGGCGACAAGGTGCTGGTGAGCAAGGACAGTTCGGGGAACGCCACGGCCACCGCCCTGGCCCGTGAGGACGGCACCCTGCCCCTCGTACAGACCCGGCGCTCCGGCAAGGACCTCTACGTCTACCCGGACACCGCCGCCAAGGCGCTCGCCGCCGGCACGGTGGACGAGGAGCTCTTCAACGTCACCGGACTGATCAGGCAGGGCTACGACGACGCGCACGCGGACTCCGTCCCGCTCATCGCCACCTACGGCAAGGACACCGCCCGCAGCGCGCCCGCCACTCCGCGCGGCGCGAAGCGCGGCATCGCCCTCCCGGTCATCGACGGGGTGGCGCTCAAGGCGGACAAGACGAAGGCGGCCGGGTTCTGGGCCGACGTCAACGGCCCCCGCGCCCGCTCCGCCACCGGGCTGAAGAAGCTCTGGCTGGACCGCAAGGCGGAGGCCAGCCTGGACCGTTCCACCAAGCAGATCCGCGCCGACCTCGCCTGGGCCGCCGGCTACGACGGCAAGGGCACCAAGGTCGCCGTCCTGGACACCGGCGCCGACGCCGGACACCCGGACCTCAAGGGCCGGATCACCGAGTCGAAGAACTTCACCGACTCCGACACCACCGACGACCGCCAGGGCCACGGCACCCACACGCTCTCCACGGTGGGCGGCACCGGCGCGGCCAGCGGCGGGAAGAAGAAGGGCGTCGCCCCCGGCGCCGACCTGCTCGTCGGCAAGGTGCTCAACGACAGCGGCTCCGGCGACTCCTCCTGGATCATCGCGGGCATGCAGTGGGCCGTCGACCAGAAGGCCGACGTCGTCTCCATGAGCCTGGGCAGCCCCACCCCGACCGACTGCACCGACCCGATGAGCATGGCGGCCGAGGAGTTCGGCAAGAGCGAGGGCACCCTGTTCGTCGTCGCGGCGGGCAACTCGGGACCGACGCTCAACACGGTCTCCTCACCCGGCTGCGCGCCCAGCGTGCTGACCGTCGGCGCCGTCGACCGGGACGACTCCACGGCCCCGTTCTCCAGCCGGGGACCGGCGATCGTCTCGCACACCCTCAAGCCCGAGATCACCGCCCCCGGCGTCGACATCTCCGCCGCCGCGGCGGGCGGCCGGGGCATCTACGCCTACCGGTCGATGTCCGGCACCTCGATGGCCACCCCGCATGTCGCCGGTGCCGCCGCCATCGTCGGACAACGCCACCCCGACTGGACCGCACAGCAGGTCAAGGCGGCACTCGTGTCGTCCGCGAACAGTGACATCCCCGGCGACGTACGCGAGACCGGCGGCGGCCGGCTCGACGTCAAGGCGGCCATCGACACCACCGTGACCGGCGCCCCCGCCGTCCAGGGCGGCACCTTCAACTGGCCGCAGGACAAGAGTGACCGCACCACCGTGCAGATCCCGTACACCAACACCGGCACCCGGCCGGTGAAGCTGTCGCTCGAAGTGCGGGGCGTCACCGGCAACGACGGCTCCGCCGTTCGCTCCGCCGTCGCCGCACTCGGCGCGAAGAGCGTCACGGTGCCCGCCGGCGGGACCGTCCGGGTCCCGCTGAAGCTCGACCCCGCCGCGCGCCTCCAGGACAGCCAGTACGGCGATGTCACCGGCCGCGTCCTGGCCACCGCCCCCGGCGGCGTGAAGGTCTCCACCCCGTTCTCGCTGTACGTCGGCGCCGAGACCGTCACCCTGCGCGTCAAGCTCATCGACCGCACCGGCCAACCCGCCGCCGGCTCCTCCTCGCTCGACCTCATCGGCACCGACGACGCCAGCGGTGAGCGCCGCTTCAACGACGGCTCGGCCGACCAGGTGTACCGGGTGCGCCCCGGCTCCTACTTCGTCTCCAGCTTCATCACCTCGCCCAACCCGAAGGACGCCACGGGGCAGTTGGTGGGATCGGTCGGCTATCTCGCCCGCCCCGAGCTGAAGGTCACCAAGGACACCACCCTGGTGCTCGACGCCCGCAAGGCGCACCGGCTCCGGATCAGGACCGAGGACCGGACGAGCGAGACCCGCTCCACGACCCTCGCCTTCGGCCGCACCTGGGACGGCACCTGGCTGCACTCGGGCTCGCTGACCGGCACCGGCATCATCGAGGACTACCTCGTCGACATCCAGGGCCGGGCCCACGACGGCGACTTCGAGTTCGACAGCTTCTGGCGGGCCTACGCCCCGCAGGTCAGGAAGCTCTCGGTCGTCGGCGGCGCGGAGCTGCACCCCCGCAGCGCCGGCGCCGGCTCCACCGGTCTCGACGGCACCGGACAGGCCGCGCTCACCGACGCGGGCACCGGCACCCCCGAGGAGCTTGCGGCCGCCGGGGTCAAGGGCCGGATCGCCCTGGTCGAGGTCCCCGACGGCTCCCCGTCCGTGTACAGCCTGGCCCGGGACGCCAAGGCGGCCGGAGCCACCGCGGTCATCGCGCACCGCCCCTCGGCCGGCCCCTGGCAGCCCTCGTTCGGCTACGGGTCCGGTCCCGTCCCGGTCCTCGGCGTCGAGGCGTCCGAGGCCGCCGCGCTGACCGCCGCCCTGGCGGACGGCCCGGTGACGCTGCGCTGGCAGGCCACCGCCAACAGCCCGTTCGTCTACAACCTCGGTTTCCCCGAGACCGGTCCGGTCACCTCGGACCGCACCTACACCGTCCGCGACCGCAAGCTGGCCCGGTCCACCTCCACCTATGAGTCGATGGGCGTGGCGGCGGACTACGTCGACACCCTCGCCGTCTCCCGCCCCTACGGTGCCTCGTTCACCACCGGCGGGTTCGACACGGTCGCCGTCCCCGGCACCCGCACCGAGTACTACTCCGCCGACGGCATGACCTGGCAGCGCTACCTCTCCTCCAGCTTCCCCTGGGGCGAGACCATGACCGATACGGCACGGAGCTACCGGGCCGGCTCGGAGCGCGCTGAGCACTGGTACGGAGGACTGCTCGTCCCGGTCGCCCCGCGCGACGCGGCCGGCGAACCGCAACTGGCCGGTGAGCGCCAGGACAACCTGATCGGTGTCGCCCCCGCGTTCGTCGGGGACAGTGAACACACCGGAATCCAGGGCTCGTTCGGTGACCTCGGCAATATGCGGCTCACCAGCGGCGGCGAGGAGATCGGCAGCAGCCCCAACCCGTTCGGCGTCTTCACGGTCCCGGCGCAGGACGCGCCGTACGAACTCTCCATGAGCACCACGAAGATCGGCAGCCCGGCGGCGGTCTGGAAGCGCTCCACCTTCACCGAGACCACCTGGAAGTTCCGTTCGCACCGGGACGCGAGCGTCTACTCCCAGGGAATTCCGCTGCTCTTCCCGGGCTACGATCTGCCCTCGGACGGCATGAAGACCCTTGCGGCGAAGGACGGTCAGAAGATCGGCCTGAGCGTCACGGGCCACGCCGGCTACACGCCCGGCAAGCTGACAGCCGCCAAGGTCTCGTACTCGTACGACGGCGGCGAGACCTGGACCGGGGCCACCACCGCCCAGCGGGGCGGACGTTGGACCGCGACCGTGAACCACGCGGACGCGGCCGGCAAGCCGGTCACGCTGCGGACCGAACTGACGGACGCCAAGGGCAACTCCGTCGTGCAGACCGTGACCGACGCCTACGCCGTGCGCTGACGCCGGATCACCCGACCGGTCCGCCGGGCGTCCTACCCGTGGGGGGTGGGGACGCCCGGCGGACCCTTTTTGCCGGGAGGCCCCGGGGACATTTTCGGGATGACCCGTTTTGCCGGGCCTCCCGCGGTGGACAATATGGGCATGAGTCAGCAGGGGGAGAGGCCCGCCGCCCAAGAGGACGACTGGTGGCGCAGGCTGTACGACGAATCCGCCCCGGACGCCGGGGCGAGCCAGGCGGCCGACAGTCTCGACGACCGCTTCGACTCGGCGTCGGACGCGGTGGGGGCCGACGGTCCCGACGACCGCTTCGACTCGGCGTCCGGCGCTGTGGGGGCCGATGCGACGAGGGGCGTTGACGCCCTCGATGACCGGGAGGTGTACGGGGTTGCGGCCGCCGTGCCCGAGCCGCGTGTCGCACCGCCGGAGCCGGGCCCGGTGGCGCAGGCCGCGCCCGTTCCACCGCCTCCGCCTACGCTCCCGCCCCTGCCTCCGCCTCCGCCTCCGGAGGAGCCCCCGCGTGCTCCGTGGGAGCCGCCTTCCGGCACCTCCGGGCCCCGCACCTTCGCGACGCCGGTTCCGGAGCCGGAGCCCGTACCGGAACCGGAACCCGTACCGGAGCCGGAGCCCGTACCGGAACCGGAACCGGTTCCCGCACCCCCGCCGCCCGCCGCCGATCCCCGGGTCGCCCGGGGCCCGCTGCCCGGCCAGGACGGCCAGGACGGCCAGGACGTTGAGGATGCCCAGGCGCCGCCCGCCGCCGGTGCGATGCCGCCGCTGCCCAGGCGCCCGGCCGCCCGGCGGAACGAGGACGAGCCGCCGGCCTCGGACGCGCAGGGCCCGGCGCCTGCCGCCGCCCCCGCCACCGGGGCGCAGGCGCACGAGGAGCCGGAAGCGCCCCGGCCCGTCTCGTACGTGGGGGCCAGGCCGCCCACGTACGAAGCGGAACCCACCGCGCTGCCCGCCACCGACCCGCGCGAGATCCACGCGCTCGTCGCCGACACCGTGCTCGACGGCGCCAGCTACGGGACGTACACCCTGCGGGCCGCCTCCGTGCGCGGGGACTCCGCGCGGTTCCGCGGCGAGCCCCGGCGCGACGCGCTGGTCACGGCGCGCTTCGGCGCCGCCGAGAGCGCCCTCGTCCTGGTCGCCGTCGCGGGCGGCGCCCGCACCGCCGAGGGCGCGCATCCGGCCGCCGCCGATGCCTGCCGCTGGATCGGGGAAGCCGTCGGACGCAGCCACGCCCGGCTCTCCGAGGACATAAGGGCGGGCCGCCGCGGCGAACTGAAGTCCGGCCTGCACCGGCTGGCCGACCGCACCTACGGCAGGCTGCGCGCCCGCGCCGCCGAACTCGGCCTGGAACCGCACGAGTACACGGCGGGCCTGCGCTGCCTGCTGCTGTCCGCCGACCCCGGCTGCCGTACCCGGGTCTTCTTCGGCGTCGGCGGCGGCGGGCTCTTCCGGCTGCGCGACGGGGACTGGCAGGACCTCGAACCGGTGGTCCCGCACTCCGGCGAACTCACCGGCGAGGGGGTGGTCGGCTTCGGCTCGGCGTCCCCCGAGAGCGGGCCCGACGGCGAGCGGCTCACCATGGACCTGGGGATCGCCACCGGGCCGTCCCCGTACATCGAGAGCCCGGTCCCGCCGCCCGCCGAGCCGTTCCGGTTCCGGGCCTCGGTCGCCCGGCCGGGCGACACCCTGCTGCTGTGCAGCAACGGTCTGGCGGATCCGCTGCGCGACGAGCCGGCGCTCGCCGACGCGCTGGCCCAGCGCTGGGCACCCGGCCCCGCGCCCGGTCTCGCGGCCTTCCTCGCGGACACCCAGCTCAGGGTCAAGGGGTACGCCGACGACCGCACGGCCGTCGGCGTCTGGGAGGCGTAACCGCGCGGGCCATGGGTTGATGGACTCCGGAGAACCCGTCCGGCCGGGGTTTCGCGCCCCGGGCCGTCGGATCGCCGTCACCCGAACGTGCACGGAGCACAGGCAGAGGGAGCACGCACCCATGGCCAAGCAGAACGTGGCGGAGCAGTTCGTCGATGTCCTCGCCCGCGCGGGAGTCAAGCGCCTGTACGGGGTCGTCGGCGACAGCCTCAACCCGGTCGTCGACGCCATCCGCCGGCACTCGGACATGGACTGGATCCAGGTCAGACACGAGGAGACGGCCGCGTTCGCCGCCGGTGCGGAGGCGCAGATCACCGGCACTCTGGCGGCCTGCGCCGGCTCGTGCGGACCGGGAAACCTGCACCTCATCAACGGTCTCTACGACGCACACCGCTCCATGGCGCCGGTGCTCGCGCTCGCCTCGCACATCCCGTCGAGCGAGATCGGCCTCGGCTACTTCCAGGAGACGCATCCGGAGCTGCTCTTCCAGGAGTGCAGCCACTACAACGAGATGATCTCCAACCCCCGGCAGATGCCCCGGCTGCTCCAGACGGCCATCCAGCACGCCATCGGCCGGGGAGGCGTCAGCGTCGTCTCCATGCCCGGCGACATCGCCTCGCAGACCGCCCCGGAGAAGACGATCGAACACGCGCTGGTGACCTCGCGGCCCAGCGTGCGGCCCGGCGACGCGGAGATCGAGAAGCTCTGCCGGATGGTCGACGAGGCCAAACGGGTGACGCTGTTCTGCGGCAGCGGCACGGCGGGCGCGCACGCCGAGGTGATGGAGTTCGCCGAACGGGTGAAGGCCCCCGTCGGGCACGCGCTGCGCGGCAAGGAGTGGATCCAGTACGACAACCCGTACGACGTCGGCATGAGCGGCCTGCTCGGCTACGGCGCCGCCTACGAGGCCACCAACGAGTGCGATCTGCTGATCCTGCTCGGCACGGACTTCCCGTACAACGCCTTCCTGCCCACCGATGTGAAGATCGTCCAGGTCGATGTGCGCCCCGAGCACCTGGGCCGCCGATCGAAGCTCGACCTGGCGGTCTGGGGCGACGTTCGCGAGACGCTGCGCTGTCTGACGCCCCGGGTGAAGGCGAAGTCCGACCGCAAGTTCCTCGACCGGATGCTGAAGAAGCACGCCGACGCGCTGGAGGGTGTGGTCAGCGCCTACACCCGCAAGGTCGAGAAGCACGTTCCGATCCATCCCGAGTACGTGGCCTCGGTCCTGGACGACATCGCGGACGACGATGCGGTGTTCACCGTCGACACCGGCATGTGCAACGTCTGGGCGGCCCGATATCTGACGCCGAACGGCAAGCGCCGGGTGATCGGTTCGTTCAGCCACGGTTCGATGGCCAACGCGCTGCCGCAGGCCATCGGGGCGCAGTTCACGGACCGGAACCGGCAGGTCGTCTCGATGTCCGGGGACGGCGGATTCACCATGCTGATGGGGGACTTCCTGACGCTGGTCCAGTACGACCTGCCGGTGAAGGTCGTACTGTTCAACAACTCCGCCCTGGGCATGGTCGAACTGGAGATGCTGGTGGCGGGGCTGCCGTCGTTCGGCACGACCAACAAGAACCCGGACTTCGCGGCCATCGCGCGGGCCTCGGGGGCGTACGGCGTACGCGTCGAGAAGCCCAAGCAGCTGGAAGGCGCCCTCAAGGACGCGTTCAAGCACAAGGGCCCGGCGCTCGTCGACATCGTCACCGACCCCAACGCGCTCTCCATCCCGCCGAAGATCAGCGCGGACATGGTGACCGGGTTCGCGCTCTCCGCGAGCAAGATCGTGCTGGACGGCGGGGTGGGCCGGATGCTCCAGATGGCCCGCTCCAACCTGCGCAACGTGCCCCGCCCCTGAAGCCGCCGGACCGGCTGCCGCCGCCGGACCGGAGCGGCCGGGCCCCGTGAGGCGCCGGCCGCTCCGGCGCGCCCTACGCGTCCACCTCGTACTGCCCGTGCTCCAGGAAGTACCGCAGCTCCTCCGGCGTACCGTCGATGGCGTCCTCGGCCGCGGCCCGGAGCGCGCTGCTGATGTCCGGGTCGGCGAGGATGCGGGCGACGGCGACGCGGTCGTCCTCTGCCTGGGCGAGGCGGTAGCCGGTTTCGAGCCAGGTGCGGAGCTGTTCCGGGGTGGGGTTGCTGTCGAGGAGTTCGTTGACTTCCCTGATGACGCGCTTTCCGCTGTCTGGGTTGGCGAGGAGGCTGACGACGGTGACTGTGTCGTCCTCCGCCTGGGCGAGGCGGTAGCCGGTTTCGAGCCAGGTGCGGAGCTGTTCCGGGGTGGGGTTGCTGTCGAGGAGTTCGTTGACTTCCCTGATGACGCGCTTTCCGCTGTCTGGGTTGGCGAGGAGGCTGACGACGGTGACTGTGTCGTCCTCCGCCTGGGCCAGGCGGTAACCGGTCTTCAGGAAGGTGCGCATGTCCTCCACCGTGCCGTCGAGGGCCTTGTTCGCCTCCCGGGCGACCCCCTTTCCGCTGTCCTCGTCCGCCAGGATGCGGAAGATCGCGATACGGAGTTCTTCCTCGGACATGTCGTCCACGGGCGTGCCGGGGTCGTCCGTGGCTGCCGACGCCGTCACGGTGGCGGGCGCTGAAGCGGCGCCGGCGGCGAAGGCCGGAGCGGCCAGCAGGAGGGCCGGTGTCAGGGCGCCTGCTGCGACGGCCAGGGCGGCACGGGTGAGTCTCATACGGGTGGGCCTCTTTCTCGGAACACAGGAACACGGGAACACAGTGATGATCAGGCACCGGTGAACGCGGTTGCGTTCGTCGGTGACGTGATTGTGGCCCGCGACGCCGCCCGGGATCACTGCCGTATCCCGGCAGTTGTCGCACCCCCCACGCTTCCATTGGCATGCCTCGCGCCACCCCGCCCTCGACCTGCGCAGCAGCGCCCGCGCGCAGCCTCCGCCGCTGCTCACCGGATGCCGCTGCGGCGTGCTGAGGTGTCATGTCCGTTCTGGTGCAGGGCTCTTGGCACCCCTAGAGCAATGTGACATATTACTGACGTGTTCACGAGACAGCCTTTGGATGCCGTCGTTGTCGGGGCCGGAGTGGTCGGCGCCGCCTGCGCGTACTACGCCGCCCGGTCCGGACTCGCGGTCGCGGTGGTGGACAGCGGGCCGGTCGCCGGCGGCACCACCGGGGCGGGGGAGGGGAATCTCCTGGTCTCCGACAAGCCGCCCGGCCCCGAGCTGGCCCTCGCGCTGCACTCCGCCTCCCTCTGGCGCGAGCTCGCGCAAGTCCTGCCCTCAGCAATCGAGTTCGAGCAGAAGGGGGGGCTGGTGGTCGCGGCGGACGAGACGTCGCTGGCCGGTCTGACAGCGACAGCGGCCGGACAGGCCGAGGCGGGGGTGCAGGCCCGCGCCGTCGCTCCGGACGAGCTGCCCGGACTGGAACCGCATCTCGCGCCCGGCCTCGCGGGCGGCGTCCTCTACGCGCAGGACGCCCAGGTCCAGCCCGCACTCGCGGCAGCCCACCTGCTGCGCGCGGCCCGCCGCGCCGGGGCCGGTGTCCACCTCGGCGAGACGGTCACCGCGGTGCTGACCGGGCCGGCGGGGGCGGTGCGCGGGGTACGGACCGGGCGGGGCGATCTGCTGGCGCCGGCGGTGGTCAACGCCACCGGCGTCCGGGGCGGTGAACTCGCGGCACTGGCGGGGGTGGAACTGCCCGTACTGCCCAGACGCGGCTTCGTCCTGGTCACCGAGCCGCTGCCCCGGCTGATCAGGCACAAGGTGTACGCGGCGGAGTACGTGGCCGACGTGTCCAGCGCGTCGGCCGCGCTGCAGACCTCACCGGTCGTCGAAGGGACCCCGTCGGGGCCGGTGCTGATCGGCGCCAGCCGTGAACGGGTCGGCTTCGACCGTACGTTGTCCGTGCCGGTGATCAGCCGGCTGGCGGCTGCGGCCGCCGCGCTCTTCCCCGTACTCGGACAGGCCCGTGTGCTGCGCGCCTACCACGGCTTCCGCCCCTATCTGCCGGACCACCTGCCGGCGATCGGGCCCGACCGCCGGGTGCCGGGCCTCTTCCACGCCTGCGGTCACGAGGGTGCGGGGATCGGGCTGGCTCCGGCGACGGCCGCGCTGATCGTCGCGGCGATCCGCGAGGAGGAGCCCGCCATCGACCCCGAACCGTTCCGGCCCGACCGGTTCGACACCGCCCCCGACGGCGGCCAGACAGCCCGGTCACCGAGACAGGAGCCCTGGTGATACGTATCCGCAAGCGCACCGCCGCCCGCACCCCCGCCGCCCTGGCCGGTGCCGAACCGGGGCCGGAGTTCGAGATCACCTTCGACGGCCGCCCCCTTCGCGCACTGCCGGGCCAGAGCGTCGCCGCGGTCCTCTGGGCGGCCTCCGTCCTCACCTGGCGCACCACCAGGGTGAACGGACGCCCGCGCGGGGCCTTCTGCGGAATCGGCTCCTGCTTCGACTGCCTGGTCACCGTGAACGGGCTCCCCGGCCGACGGGCCTGTCAACTGCCCGCCCGCCCCGGCGACGTGGTCACGACCCAGGAGGGGGACGGCCATGCCGGACTCCGCCGCTGAAAACGCTGAACACGCTGAACACGCTGAACACGCTGAACACGCTGAACCCGCTGAACGCCCCGCGCCCGAAAGCCGCTTCACCGAACTCGCGGTGGTGGGCGCCGGGCCTGCCGGGCTTGCGGCCGCGGTCACCGCCGCAGACGGCGGGCTCGACGTGGTCCTGCTCGACGCGGCGGACGCACCGGGCGGCCAGTACTACCGCTCCCCGGCCCCCGGCCTCGGCGCCACCCGGCCCGAGGCGCTGCACCACGGCTGGGCGCGTTTCGCGGAGCTCACGGACCGGCTCGGCCGGCACCGGGACGCGGGACGGATCCGCCACCTCGCCGGGCATCAGGTCTGGACCGCCGAGCGCACCGGGGCGGACTGGACCCTGCACGCGGTCACCGGCCCCGACGGCGAGGGCTCGGCCACACTCCGGGCCCGCCGTCTGCTCATCGCGACCGGCTCCTTCGAGCGGCAACTCCCCTTCCCCGGCTGGACACTGCCCGGAGTGGTCGGCGCGGCCGGGGCGCAGGCCATGCTGAAGTCAGGGCTGGTGCTGCCCGGACGGCGCGTCGTCGTCGCGGGCAGCGGACCCCTGCTCCAGGCGGTCGCCGTCTCCCTGGCGCGGGCCGGCGTCCGGGTGCCCGCACTGGTGGAGGCCGCCGGGTACGGGGCGTACGCACGCGCTCCCCGCGTACTGGCCGCCGACCCCGGCCGGCTCCGGGAGGGGATCAGGTACTCGGCGGCGCTGGCCGGTCACCGGGTGCGGTTGCTGACCCACCGCGCGGTCACCGCCGTGCACGGGACCGACCGGGTGGAGGGCGTCACCGTCAGCCGGCTGGACCGCGACTGGCGCCCGCTGCCCGGGACCGGCCGCCGGATCGACTGCGACGCCCTGGCCGTGGGCCACGGTCTGGTTCCCCAGCTCGACCTGGCCGTCGGCCTGGGCTGCGCGACCCGTTGCGGCGCGGACGGATCGGCCGCCCTGGTGCTCGACGAGGACCTGCGCACCACTGTGCCCGGCGTCTGGGCGGCGGGCGAGACGGGCGGCATCGGCGGCGTTCATCTCGCGCTGGCCGAGGGGGAGTTGGCCGCCCTCGCGGTGACCGGCGATGCCCGGAACGGGACGCGGGCCCGGGACGCGCACCGGATGGCGGCGCTGCGCCGGGGCGGGCGGCGGATGCGCGCGTTCGCCGAGCTGATGGGCGCCGTGCACCGGCCCGGCCCGGGGTGGACCGGGTGGCTCGCCGCCGACACGGAGGTCTGCCGCTGCGAGGAGGTCTCGGCCGGGGCGATCCGCGAGGCGGTCGACGACCTCGGCGCGGGGGACAGCCGTACGGTCAAGCTCCTCACCCGGGCCGGGATGGGCTGGTGCCAGGGCCGGACGTGCGGATTCCCGGTCCGGGAACTGGCGGGCTGCCCGGCGGAGGCCGGAGCCCCGGACCGCCGTCCGCTCGCCTGCCCGGTCCCCCTCGCCACGCTCGCCCGCGCCGCCCGCCCCGAGGACGTGTGAGCCCCCGGGGCACGGGGGTCCCCAGAGCACCGCCGTGAGCGCGGCCCTCTCCTTCCCCTTCGCCGGTCCACGTCATGCCACACCTCTGAGGGAGCCCCGATGTCGATGAACCCCACTGCCCGGAACAGTCCTTGGCGAGGCGTCATGGTCGCCACTCCGCTCACCCTGCGCGAAGACCGGTCCATCGACTTCGACGCGTACGCGGCCCACGTCCGCGACCTCGTGGACGCCGGCTGCGACGGGGTGGTGCCGAACGGCTCGCTGGGGGAGTACCAGACCCTCACCGATCAGGAGCGCGACCAGGTGGTGCGGGTCGCGGTCGAGGCGGCCGGGGACGGGGCCAGGGTCATGCCCGGTGTCTCCGCCTACGACAGCGCCCAGTCGCGCCGCCTGGCCGACCGGGCGGCGGCGGCGGGCGCCGCGTCCGTCCTGCTGCTCCCGCCCAACGGCTACCCCTGCGAGGACGCCGCCGTGCGCGCGCACTACGCCGAGGTCGCCGGGGCGGGCCTGCCGGTCGTCGCGTACAACAACCCGTACGACACCAAGGTCGACCTGACCCCGGGGCTCCTCGCGCAACTCCACGCGGACGGGTCCATCGTGGCCGTCAAGGAGTTCAGCGGGGACGTCCGCAGGGCCTACGAGATCGCCGAGGAGGCACCCGGGCTCGACCTGCTGGTGGGGGCCGACGACGTACTGCTGGAACTCGCCCTGGCCGGTGCGGTCGGCTGGATCGCGGGCTGTCCCAACATGCTGCCCGCCGGCTGTGTCGCGCTGTACCGCGCCGCGGTCTCGGGCGACCTGGAGGCGGCCCTGCCGCTCTACCGGCGGCTCCATCCGCTGCTGCGGTGGGACTCCAAGCCGGAGTTCGTCCAGGCGATCAAGGCATCGATGGACATCGTCGGTCGGCACGGCGGTCCCACCCGGCCGCCCCGGCTGCCCCTGGAGGCGGCGGCGGCCGCCGCCGTGCGCGCCGCCACGGAGAAGGCGCTGGCCGAAGGGCTGGACTGACGCCGGGCCCGCTAGGTCCGGACCCGCCGGGCCGGCCCCGGTAGCAGGCACGGCGGAACGTACGACACACCCCACGAGGACCGGCGCATACCGCACGACATACCGCACGACACACCGCGCGGCGCACGCACGTGCCGCGGCGGACCGGCAGGACGACCGAGGGGGAGACTTGCGCACGCGTCACGTATTCCACGCCGTCGACTCGCACACCGAGGGCATGCCCACCCGCGTCATCACCGGCGGGATCGGCACCGTCCCCGGCGCCACCATGGCCGAGCGGCGCGACCACTTCATGGCGCACCGCGACGCGGTACGCACCCTGCTGATGTACGAGCCGCGCGGCCACGCCGCCATGAGCGGGGCCGTCCTCCAGCCGCCGACCCGCCCCGACGCCGATTTCGGCGTGCTGTTCATGGAGGTCTCGGGCTGCCTGCCGATGTGCGGACACGGCACGATCGGAGTGGCCACCGTACTGGTGGAGACCGGCATGGTGGAGGTCATCGAACCGGTCACCACCGTACGGCTCGACACCCCGGCCGGACTGGTCTCGGTCGACGTCCACGTCCAGGACGGCGCCGCGGCCTCCGTCACCCTGACCAACGTCCCCGCGTTCTCCGCAGGGCTGGGACTCACGGCGAAGGTGCCCGGCCTCGGCACCGTCACCTACGACCTCGCCTACGGCGGAAACTTCTACGCGATGGTGCAACTGGCCGATCTGGGGATCCCGTTCGACCGGTCCCGCAAGGACGAGATGCTGGCGGCGGGGCTCGCCCTGATGGACGCGGTCAACGAGACGGACCGCCCGGTCCACCCCCTCGACCCCGGGATCGGCGGGCTCAAGCACGTCCAGTTGATCGCGCCCGGCTCCGACGCGGTGCGCTCCCGGCACGCCATGGCCATCCACCCCGGCTGGTTCGACCGGTCGCCGTGCGGTACCGGGACCTCGGCGCGGATGGCCCAGCTCCACGCGCGGGGCGAACTCCCGCTGGACACGGACTTCGTGAACGAGTCCTTCATCGGCACCACGTTCACCGGCCGGCTGGTCGCGGAGACCACCGTCGGCACGCTGCCCGCGGTCGTCCCGACCGTCACGGGCCGAGCCTGGATCACCGGGACCGCGCAGTACTTCCTCGATCCGGCCGACCCGTTCCCCGAGGGGTTCCTGCTGTGAGCGTCTGAACGGCGCCCGACCCGCTCCGCCGGCCGGTCAGGAGGCGATCGGCTGGGGGGAGGGGCGCTGCCAGGACCCGGTCCCGGCAGCGCCCCTCCCCCCGTTCCTCGCCCCCGTGCCGGCCGGCCCGGCGCTCAGTACTCGCGTACCCAGAGCTGCCAGCCGCCGAGAACCTGGGGACACATGTAGGACGCGTAGGGGCCGCGGTTCACCAGGTTGTGGCCCACCTGCGAGCACTCCATCTGTGTGTAGTAGGTGCCCCACAGGAAGAAGGGCATGTCGGCGGCGACCTGCACCGTCCCGGCGTCCGGTGAGGCGGTGGCGGTGGCCGCGCTCGCGGTGGCCGCGCCTGTTGTCGCCGCCAGCACCAGCGCCGCTCCGACTCCTGCCACCAGCGTCATGGCACGGTTCATCCTGTTCATGGTTCTCCTCCTGGGTGTTACGGACGGAACCGTTGCGGCCGGTCCGTGGAAGTGGTGGAGCGAAGGGGACGTGCCGACGGCTCCGGAGAGCGGCCGGGGTGATCAGGTGCGGTGCAGCCACCACCAGGCGTTGGGATTGGCGACCAGCAGACTCTGGAGCGACCGGTTGATCGTGTCGTTGCTGTGGTAGCTCAAGGCAGGGCCGATGCCGTCGTAGTACCAGGTCATCATCATGGTGTGGTCGATCTCCTGGCCGTTCGCCTGCCAGTCGGCCTGAAGGACATCCCCGTCGCCCATGTACCAGACGTTGTCGAGCAGGGTCGTGCGCCCGCTCCAGTAGGAGGCGTAGAAGTAGAACCAGTGCGCGTTGATCCAGGTGAGCGTCTGGTTGTGGACGTCCCAGGGGTTGTACCACCAGCTGTTCTGGTCGTTCGACGGATAGGGGCCGTTCGCCTCGTCCGCCCAGCCGCCGGCCCTGAGGGCCTGGCTGATGAAGTTGGTGCAGTCGTTCGACCCGAAGTCCTGGTACCAGGTGTTGCGGCCGATGGCGTACCACTGGGCGTAGTTGGTCATCGCCGCGTAGTCGTAGCCGCCGCTCAGCTTGGCCGGTTTCCGCTGATGGGTGAGGGCGGCCGGCCGGGCCGTCGCTGCCCGCGATCCTGCGGGTACCGGGCCGAGGGCGCCGACCTCGTCGGCCTTCGCCGGGTCGGTCTTCGCCTGTCCGGCCGGATCGCCCACATCGTTGATCGGGGCGGGTCCGCCCTCCTCGACGCGGTGCTGCCTCGTCATCTGCCACTGGCCGTGCGCGGTTCGCGAGAAGTCCACCTCGTGGTGCGAGGTGAACTTGGTCTGCGGGTCCTTCGCGTTCACGTGCGCGTAGTCGAGCGCGGTGAGTTCGGTGACGTAGAGCCGCACCGTGCCGGGGCGCCGGACGACCTTGTCGACCGAGATCCTGACGTCGGCGGCGGAGTAGCTCTCGCCCAGCGACTTCAGTTTCTCCTTGCGCGCGGTGATCGCGGCCAGGGCGACGTCATGGGTGTGCTGGAGGCTGCTGACAGCGGTGATGCCGTGGGTGTCCTGGCGGGCGGGAGCGGGGGTGTCGAGCAGGGCGTAGGTGCGCTCGGCGAGGAACGCCCTGGTCGTCTCGGTCATGGCCCGGATGTCCGGGGCCTGCGGGGCCTCGGCGAGCGCCGGCACGGCGGGGACGCCGAGGCTCAGCACCGCGAGGCCGAGAACGACCGTCCGTCGTATGGAACGTCTTCTTCTGTGCACGCGGCCCCCGTGGTCTCGTGGATGCGATGGGTGTGACGATGCGGGCGCTGTCCCGATCCCCACCAGTCTGTACATCCGCGATCAGGGCGGTCATTGATCCTGCGCGCACGCATTCTTGTCATCGCGCGCGGGGCAGGGGGCCACGCGAGGGGGCGTCGCGGAGCATCCGCCGGTACTCGGCCGGAGACAGGCCGTACGCGCGGCGGAAGCTACGGCTGAACCCGGCAGGATCGACCAGCCCGTTGCGGGCGGCGATCGCGTGCACCGGCAGATGGCTCAGCCGGGTGTCGGCCAGGTCGGACCGGCACCGCTCCAGCCGTCTGCGGCGGATGACCGCCGAGACCGTCTCCTCCCGCTGCCGGAAGACCTGGTGCACCGTCCGGACGGAAACGTGGTGACGGGAGGCGATGGCGTGCGGCGACAACTGCGGGTCCGCGAGGTTCTCCTCGATGAACGCCTCGATGCACGCCAGGAGCACCGCACCGCGAGCCTCGGGCTCCAGGTACGCCCGCGCGTCGATCTGTCGCGCCAGCAGGGCGTACGCCAGATGCAGCGTCGCGGCCCCGATCCGGGCGCCCTCCGGCTCCCCCAGCCGCGGGCCTTCCCGGAACAGGGCGTGCAGGTGGTGGGCGAGGATCGCACCGATACCGTCGGAGCCGGGCATCCGGGTCGCCAGCACCCCGTCGACCCGGGCTTCCGGGAAAGGCAGGTCCTTCCTCGGCAGGTGCAGCACGATGCCCTGTGAGAGCCCGTGGTCCGGCGCGCTCCGCCCCCGGCCCGTATAGGGGCGCGAGGAGCTCCACATGACGAAGTCACCTGCGGACAGGGTGGCCTCACGGCGGGCCTGCGCGACACTCATGGCCCCGCCTGCGATCAGCGTCAGCTCGTAGGTCTCCGGATCGGACCGCTTGATGAGGTCCGGCGTGCGCTCCGACTCCAGGGCGGGAAACGACATCGAGGTCGCCTGAAGGGGCCCCGCCGACAGCATTTCGACTCTGCCGACGAAGTCGGCGGCATGGTCACTGCTGATCCGGGTCGGCGCTGCTCCGCGGCCGACGGTCTCGCACCACCAGTCGAACCGGTGCGCCGCCGGCAGCGACAGTGTGTCCACGACGCCGAACACTCCTGGTTCCCCCGCTCCCTTGTCACCCGTGCCGGGACCGCGACGGGCCCGGCACCGAACCGGAACCGGTCGAAGCACGTCCGGGACGCACGCCGCTTCGGCCCACGGTGAGACTGTGCAGAACCACCGCAGGTATGCCGCGTCCGTGGGCCGTTGGCCGAATTCCGTGTGCGGGCGCGGAGACGATCCGGGGTGATCGCCGCAGGCAGCGGTATGGCAACGTCACATTGTATTCTGGCTCTCCGCACGGTGCTGGAGGACAGACATGGCCCGCCTCACGTCGCTCAACGCGATCTCGGCGCAGGAGCATCTGCGCGACCAGGTGGCGCACGCGCTGCGGGCGGCGCTGATCGCCGGTGAGCTGCGGCCGGGGACGATCTACTCGGCGCCCGCGCTCGCCGCCGAGTTCGGCGTCTCGGCGACACCCGTGCGGGAGGCCATGCTCGATCTGGCCCGGGAGGGACTGGTCGAGGCCGTCCGCAACAAGGGCTTCCGGATCACCGAACTGACCGACCAGGACCTCGACGACTTCACCGAACTCCGCGCCATGATCGAGGTCCCCACCGTCGGCCGGATCGCGCGGATGGGTCTGACGCTGGAGCTGGAGGCACTGCGTCCCGTAGCGAAGGAGATCGTCGAGGCCGCGCGCCGGGACGACATCCTTGGCTATCTGGAGGCCGACCGGCGTTTCCATCTCGCCCTTCTCGGGCTGGCCGGGAACCGCCGGCTGGTCGAGGAGGTCGGTGAACTGCGCAAGCGCTCGCGCCTGTACGGCCTGAACAGGCTTGCCGAATCAGGTCAGTTGACGACCTCGGCCGAGGAGCACGTACAGCTCCTCGATCTGGTCGTCGCCGGGGACGCCCCGGGGGCCGAGGCCTGCATGCTCGCCCATATGTCCCATGTCCGGTCCCTGTGGGCCGACGGCACGAAGGCCTGACACCCCCCGAACGGCGACCGCTCCCTGACGAGCCCCCGCCCCGGATGACGCGCGCCGTCCGGGTGCTTCGCCATGTCCGGACCGGGGTGCGGTAGCGCGTAGCAAGTCGCCTGCTGGGAGAGGAAGTTGGCGCCCACGCCAATTCGCGCCCAACTGCTTCCTAAGGACATGTGACATGTGCCATTGTACAGGCGGTCGCGATTGAAGTCGTGTTCATGCCAGGCGGTTACCCCTGCCCGGCCTGCCGGCCCGGCCCCGGTCGCGCACCATCCCCCACGGCCGCGCACAGTCGCGCGGCCACCACTCCGCTGGGAGGCGGCACGTGAAGAACCGAACGGTTCGTCAGAGATTCACCGGCCTGTCCACCGTTGCCCTGGCAGCCTGCCTGGGCGTCGGCATGCTCGCGGCACCGAGCCGGGCCGCCGAGGTCCGTCCCTCCACCTCGGCGGCCACGAGCGCGAACGCCGCCGCACACCGGGCCGCAGACCCGGCCGCACCGGAGCCGGGAGGCCCCGCCGCACAGGCCCTGACCGCGCCCGCCCAGGACGCCGGACACATAGCCGACCAGGCACTGAAGCCCGCCGACCGGCCGCCCACGACCGCTTCCACCGACGCGCTCCGCCGCGACTACGACGACCAGGGCGCCTCCGCGCCGAGCCACCCCGCCCCCTCGATGAAGGCGAAGGCCCGCGCCGCAGCCCGGTCGGCCGGAACCGGCGCTGCCGCCGCCTGCTCCGTCGCGGACTTCACCAGCCGCACCGGCAGCGCCCTCGTCCAGCAGGTCAAGTCCTCCACCACCGACTGCGTCAACACCCTGTTCGGCGTCAAGGGCAACGACGGCTACCTCGCCTTCCGCGAGGCCCAGATGGTCAGCGTCGCCAACGCCCTGCGCGACGGATCGGCCGCCTATCCGGGCGACAGCAGCACGGGCATGCCGCAACTGGTGCTCTTCCTGCGGGCCGGCTACTACGTGCAGTACTACGACCCCGGCACGGTCGGCAGCTACGGCGCCCCGCTGCGCACCGCCATCCAGGGCGCCCTGGACGCCTTCTTCGCCTCCGCGCACTCCCGCGACGTCACCGACGCCAACGGCGAGACCCTGGCCGAGGCCGTCACGCTCATCGACAGCGCGGAGCAGAACGCCCGCTACCTGTACGTCGTCAAGCGGCTGCTGGCCGGCTACAACTCCTCGTACGACAGCTCCTGGTACATGCTCAACGCGGTCAACAACGTCTACACCGTGACCTTCCGGGGTCATCAGGTGCCCGAGTTCGTCAGCGCCGTCGAGGCCGACCCGAGCCTGCTCGACTCCCTCGCCGGCTTCGCCCGCGACCACCTGGGCCTGCTGGGCACCGACCGGTCCTACCTGACCTCCAACGCCGGCCGCGAGCTGGCGCGCTTCCTCCAGGAGGCGTCGCTGCGGCCCAAGGCCCGCCCCCTCGTCACCGACCTGCTCGGCCGCAGCTCCATGACGGGTGCCACCGCGCCGCTGTGGGTCGGACTGGCGGAGATGACCGACTACTACGACGCGGCCAACTGCTCCGCCTACGGCACCTGCGACCTGTCGGCCCGGCTCAGGAGCGCCGTGCTCCCGGTCGACTACACCTGCAGCGACAGCATCCGCATCCTGGCCCAGCAGATGTCCTCGGCCGACCTGGGAGCCGCCTGCACCAGTCTGCGCGACCAGGACGCCTACTTCCACGGCGTGGTGCGCGACAACGGACCCGTCGCCGACGACCACAACAGCACCATCGAGGTGGTCGTCTTCGATTCGAGCACCGACTACCAGACCTACGCCGGGGCCATCTACGGCATCGACACCAACAACGGCGGCATGTACCTCGAAGGGGACCCGGCCGCAGCCGGCAACCAGCCGAGGTTCATCGCCTACGAGGCGGAGTGGGTCCGGCCCGACTTCCAGATCTGGAACCTCAACCACGAGTACACGCACTACCTCGACGGCCGGTTCGACATGGCCGGCGACTTCGAAGCCGGCATCACGACACCGACCATCTGGTGGGTGGAGGGCTTCGCGGAGTACGTCTCCTACAGCTACCGCGACGTCACCTACGACGACGCCCTCACCCAGGCCGCCGCGCACACCTACACCCTGCGCACCCTGTTCGACACGACGTACGAGAACGCCGACCAGACCCGCGTCTACAACTGGGGCTACCTGGCCGTCCGTTACATGCTCCAGTCGCACCGCGCCGACGTGGACAAGCTGCTGGGCCTCTACCGCGCCGGCGACTGGAACGGCGCCCGCACTCTCCTCACCTCCACCATCGGCAGCCGCTACGACGCCGACTGGAACAGCTGGCTGACGTCCTGCGCGGCCGGCAGCTGCGGCACCACCACCAACCCGCCCACCGATCCGGTCACCGAGTGCACCTCGGCCGACAGCCGTGAACTCGGCGAGAACTGCGCCCGCAGCGGACAGCGTGCCACCAAGGGCGACTACTCCTACCTCTACGTCTACGTGCCCGCCGGCACCGACCGGCTGAAGATCACCACGAGCGGCGGAACGGGCGACGCCGACCTCTACTACAACGCCGGTGGCTGGGCCACCACGGGCGCCTACACCTCCCGGGCGACCGGCAGCGGAAACGCCCACACCCTGACCGTCGACCACCCGGCGGCAGGCGCGCACTACATCAGCCTGTACGCCGTGGCGGACTTCGGCGGCGTGAAGGTCTCCGCACAGTACTGAGGCCCCGGAGGGTCACGGGTGCGGCCGGTCCGGCGCCCGTGGCCCTCAGCGCAGCAGCAGGGTGCCCGGCGCCGTCTCGGCCCGGATGATCTCCACGAGCCGGTCGAAGAGGGTCGGCCCCAGCCCTGCGTCCGCCCGGGTCAGCTCCTGGCGCAGCCCCGGCAGGTTGCCCGGATCGGCGCGGGCCTGCAGACCGCGCAGGTACCGTGCCGTCTCCTGGTGCCCCAGGGCGGCTGCGGAGCGGGTGTGGTCGCGCCACTCGATGACGAAGTCGTCGTCGTCCGGCGTGCCCATCCCGCCGCGCAGGCAGTCGGCGAAGGAGTCCGGATTGCGGCCGAAGTACCCGCCGGGCCCGTTCACCGCCTCGCCGATCACCTGCCAGAAGCGCTCCAGGCCGGTGACCTCGGAGCCGTTGATCACATAGGTCACGGTCATGCGGTGAGCGTACAAGTCCCTCCCGCCGGTGATCCGCGCCGCAGGTGGGGGACTGCGGCGCGGATCCGGCCGGGGGCGGTTCAGCAGGTGAAGTCGACGAGGTCGAACGTCTCGTAGTGGTCGGAGGTGTAGTAGTCCTCCTGGGTCTCCTCGCCGGTGACGATCCGGCGTGCGCCGCGGGTGGGAGCGCCAGGGGTGATCACGGTGTACTCGTGGTAGTAGCCGGTGCTCTGGCCGGGCAGGACGCCTTCGCGGTTCTCGAAGACGACTCCGTCCTGGTCGTACGGGAAGGGGCCGCCCGCGTCGATGAGGTCGAGGGTGTCGTGCGCCTGGGAGGGGAGGGCGTCGTAGCAGATGCTGCCGACCGAGGCGGGGGCCGCTGTCGCGGTTGCCGCGACGGGGCCGCCGACGAAGAGGACGGACAGGAGGGCGGCGACGCCGCCGAGCGTGGTGATCCGTGGGGGGATTCGCATACCCACCATGATGACGCGCGTAGACGCCGTCCCGTCAACGCCAACTCATGTGAATTTTTCGGAAGTTAACCTGAACGGCGGAAGATCCACGTCGAGACGCCGGGGCCGCCCGGACTCCGTGGTTCCGCACTCATTGACGCCCGGGAAAGCGTGACGGCCCGTGAGCGGGGCATGCATTGCGTGAAGCACATCCGAGGAGGAGGGGGCGATTCACTGTGCGGGCGGGGGAGACGATGGAGCGTCAGGAGCAGGGCCGGCTGCATCGCAGACTGGGCAGCGCCGATCTGGCAGCGGTGTCCGAAGTGCGAGGCGCGGTAAGGGAATTGCTGAGGTACCGCTGGAAGGAGGAGCCCGCGCAGGTGGCCGAGCTGCTGCTCAGCGAGCTGGTGACCAACGCCCTGGTCCACACGGACGAGGGCGCTGTCGTCGCCGTCAGCGTGGCGCCCCGGAAACTGCGGGTGGAGGTAAGGGACTTCGTCCCCGGGATGCCCGTGTCGCACGCACCGAACGCCGACGACGGTACGCACGGCAGAGGGCTGATCCTGGTGGAGAGCCTCGCGGACGCCTGGGGGATCAGCCCCAAGGCGCTGGGCAAGGTGGTGTGGTTCGAGCTCGAAGGCGAACGGCCCTGACGATCCGCTGGATCGTCAGGGCCGTTCATCGCCGGCCTTGCCGGCCGGTCGCCCGGAGCCGGGCCGGCCTTGTCGGCCTGCCGGCCGAAACCGTTCCGATCTGTCGGCCGGCCCGTGCGGGTCAGCCGAACTGCTGCTCCAGGGCCTTCAGTTTCTGCTCCAGCGAATCGAGCCGGGGCAGGGCCTGGGTGTCGTCCTCGGGAGGGAGGTCGACCGCTCTCGGATCAGTCGTGCTCAGGTCCGGGGCGTTCTTGGAGCTGGAGCCGGTTACGGCTTGCAGGGATGGCCGGGGTCGCAGTGGCAGCTGACCCGGCTCGGATATGGCGGGCTCCGCGACGGACTGCGCGGAGCCCGTCGAGGCGGTGATGGCCTGGACGTCCGCCTGGGCGCCGCCCCGGCCCACCCGGCCCCAGGCCCGGTTCTGCCGGTTCAGGGCCTTGATCTGGGCCCGGTCCAGCTTCTCCTGGTCCTTCCTGCGGAGACGGTTCTGCTCCTTCTCCCTGCGGTCCTCGCGTACCTCGTCGACCGCCTCGTCCAGCGTGCGTACGCCTTCGAGGAGCATCAGCGACCAGGCGCCGAAGGTCTCCCGGGGAGCGCGCAGCCACCGGACGATCCGGATCTGCGGCAGCGGGCGGGGCACCAGGCCCTGCTCGCGCAGCGCGGCGACACGGGTCTGCTTCAGCGCCCGGTCGAAGAGGACGGCCGCCGAGAGCGACATCCCCGCGAAGAAGTGCGGGGCGCCCGCGTGGCTCAGGCCGCGCGGTGCGTGCACCCAGTTGAACCAGGCGGCAGCGCCGGCGAAGGTCCACACCAGCAGCCGGGAGCCGAGCGCCGCGTCTCCGTGGCTGGCCTCCCGCACGGCGAGCACGGAGCAGAACATGGCGGCCCCGTCGAGCCCGAAGGGCACCAGGTACTCCCAGCCCCCGGAGAGGCCGAGGTTCTGCCGGCCGAAGCCGACGAGCCCGTGGAAGGAGAGCGCGGCGGCGACCGCCGCGCAGCAGAACAGCAGAACGTACGAAGCGGTGGCGTAGAGCGCTTCCTTGCGCCTGCGGCGGTCCTCGCTGCGTTCCCAGGTGTCGTCGGCCGCGGACGTGTCGGCGGCGCGCTTGCCGCGTGCGACCAGCGCCACCGCCACCGCCGCCATGACTCCCGCGAGCAGCACGGCGCCCGGAAGCAGCCAGTCGAGCGATATGTCGGTCAGTCTCATGCGCGGTCCCTTGCGTCGCGTAGGGCGTTTCGGGCGCCATCGTGGCGGAGATTCCCTCAAGTCCTGGCGGTTTCGGGGCAAGTGAACGCCAATGGGGTGGCTGAGCCGGTGGATTTCCGCGATCTGGTCGAACGCCCCTCAGCGGCAGGGCGGTTGTGTTCGATTCACGTCACCCCTGCGGGCGGTGTGGATCAGGGAGCGGGCGTCAGCTTCCGGACCCGGTCGGCGTCACAGGTGCGCGGGCAGGTGACGCAGGTGTCCTCGGGCCGCAGTGTGTAGAAGAGGCAGCAGCTCGCCCGGTCCCGGGTGGGCAGTGACTCGCCCGCCGGTCCGGTCAGTTCACGGAAGCCCGCGGTGCCGACGTACGGCTTGGTGGTGCCCGGCAGGAGGGCCTCCAGCTCGGCCATCGCCCGCCGCTCCTCGCCCAGCAGATGGGCGATGTACCAGAGGCCCTCGACGATCTCGTCGGTCGCCATGCCCCACAGGGCCCGCTTCCCGCGCCGCATCCTCGGTCCGAAGCCGTCGAGCACCGGTCCGAGGTGCTCGGCCACGGAGGCGAGGACCTCGGCGCGCAGCGCGGCCTCGTCCGCCACCACCCGGGCGCCCGGCAGCGCCGCCGCCGGGTCGTCGGGCAGGCAGGCGAACTCCCTTACCCGCAAGGTCAGATGGCCCAGCGCGCGCTGGAAGGAGACGTCCTCGACCGGAATCCGGGGCACCCGCCGGTGCAGGAACCACGGCACTGTCACCAGCAGACAGGCCGGCCAGGCGTAGCGGTGCAGTCCGAAGCTGGCGACCACGTCGGGCCTGGCCTGCTGTCCGTAGTCCCGCAGCACCTGCGCGTTGTCCCAGGCGAGGAAGGTGTCCAGGGCGCTGCCGCCGGCCGCCAGCTCGTGCGCGCCGACCCAGCCGACGCCGCCCGGGGCGGACTCGCCGTCCGTGAGTACCTCGGCGCGCAGCCCCGGGAAGACCTCGGCCAGACGCGCGTACGCCTCGGTCACGGCCGAGGGCGCCGCTGCGGGAAGCGGGGCGGGGAGCAGGGCGGGGAGGGGCATGCGCGGACCACCGTATCGCGATCGTTTAGAGGTAAGCCTTACCTTACCCGACCTGATCGATGTTTGAACTGCGGCCTCCTCCGCCTATCGTGCACACGGGGCACGGCACACGCGAGCCGTGCCCGGTACGTCCGAGGAGGCAGCCGTGGAGCAGGGCAGAGCGTGTGAGGAGGTGCGGCCGCCGTACGCGTCCGTCGCCTCCGTGACCGCCCACTCGCCCGTCCGGGTGCCCGAACAGGCCCGCGGCGAGCACACCCACGGCGAGCAGCCCCCGCCCCGGCACGCGGTGCGGCGGCACTCCGTGCGCGGCCAGATCCTGGAAGCCCTGCGCGCCGCCCTCGTCGACGGCGAGCTGATCCCCGGGCAGGTCTACTCCGCCCCGGCCCTCGGCGCCCGCTTCGGGGTCTCCGCCACCCCCGTGCGCGAGGCGATGCAGCAGCTGGCCGTCGAAGGAGCCGTCGAGGTCGTGCCGAACCGGGGCTTCCGGGTCGCGGAGCGCGGCCCGCGCGAGCTGGCCGAGCTGGCGGAGGTGCGGGCGCTGATCGAGGTGCCCGTCATGCTGCGGCTCGCCCGGACCGTGGCCCCGGCCGGCTGGTGCGCCCTGCGCCCGCTGGCCGACGCCACCGTCGCGGCGGCGGCCGTCGGTGACCGGGCCAGTTACGCCGAGGCGGACCGGGCCTTCCACGGAGCGGTGCTCGCCCTGTCCGGCAACACCCAGCTCGTCGCGGTGGCCGACGAACTGCACCGCCGCTCCCAGTGGCCCCTGGAGACCAACCCGGTCACCCGCCGCGCCGACCTCCTGGCGGACGCGTCCGAGCACACCGCGCTCCTGGACGCGCTGATCGCCCAGGACGTGGTGGTCGTGCAGTCACTGGTACGGGAGCACTTCGCCGGTTCCGGGGGCTGAATCCGGCAGCCGGGACCGGGCCCCCGGGCGCGGCCTCAGTTCGCCTCGGCGGTTCCCGGACCCGGCGGGCCGATGTGCGGGGCCAGCCAGGTCGGGACGCCGCCGAGCAGCCGGAAGAGCCTGCCCGCCTCGGCGCGCAGCCGGGTCGCCACCTCGGGTTCCGGCTCGGCGTCCGCCATGGCGATGAGCGCCGGGGCGGTACCGACGAGGTAGCCCAGCTCCTCCCTTATGCGCAAGGACTCGGCGAAGCCGTGCCGGGCCTCCGCCAGTTCTCCCTCGCGCAGCGCGATCAGCGCGAGATGGCGCCAGGTCGAGGAGAGCAGCAGCTCGTCGCCCTGCGCGGTGGCGCCGGCATGGGCCCTGCGGTAGGCGGCGCGTGCGGCCTGCGGCGAATCCGCGATGTTCTGCGCGATCAGGCCCCGCCGGAAGTCCAGCAGCGGGCGGCCCGCGGCGGCCGGGGACAGCAGTGCCGCGGCCCGGCTCAGCGCGACCCGGGCCTCGTCGGCCCGGTCCCGCACACCGAGCAGCGTCGAGGCGTACGCGAGGTGTCCGCGCTCGCAGGCGGCGGCCCCGCGCTCGGCGTCGTCGTGGGCCAGGGCCTCGGCGGTGCGCAGCGCGTCCTCGGCCTCGGTCCAGCCCTGCCCCGTGTACAGGCAGCGCTCGGTCAGCAGGGCCGTCCGCTGGAGCGCCGCGGCCGGGTCGGTGGCGGCGTCGTGTTCGAGCAGTGCCGCGGCGTCCGTCCAGCAGGCGCGGGACCGCAACCGCCATACGGCTGTCTGGAGCGGCGGATCGTCATCTGCTGTCGTTCCGGAACCAGACATGGCGGTATACGCCACATTGCCCTCCCCGAGCGCACCATTGAGCTGTGGAGAGTGTCCGTCCACCGGGCGGTGCACCCGCAATGGCCGGACGCTCTGAGTCTGGCCGCATCACAGCACGGAAAGGCACGCCGGGCCAAGAGGTCGAGGCAATGTCAGGTGAAACTTTTCACAATCGACGGAAGACGCCGGAAGCCGCCCGGGACGGCGGGAGCCCCCGGGAATCAGCTCATACGCAGGGCGAGGAAGAAGTCGAGCTTGTCCTCCAGGCGCGCGAGATCACGCCCCGTCAACTGCTCGATTCGCCCGATCCGGTAGCGCAGCGTGTTGACGTGCAGATGCAGCCGGGCCGCGCAGCGGGTCCACGATCCGTCGCAGTCCAGGAACGACTCCAGGGTCGGGATCAGCTCCGCGCGGTGGCGCCGGTCGTAGTCCCGGAGCGGGTCGAGCAGCCGTGCGGTGAACGCGCGGCGCACGTCGTCCGGGACGAACGGCAGCAGCAGCACGTGCGAGGCCAGCTCGTGGTGGCCGGCCGCGCAGACCCGCCCGGGACGGGCCGCCGCCACGCGGCGGGCGTGCCGGGCCTCCTCCAGCGCGCCGCGCAGCCCCTCGGGCGAGTGCACCGACGCGCTGACACCCAGTGTCAGCCGCCCGTCGTCGGCGAGCCCCGCGGACAGCGGTGCGCGCACCGCTGCGAGCAGGACGTCGGCGTGCAGCACGGGATCCTCCCCGGCGGGCTCCGGGCCCTCCGGGTCCCCGGCACCGTCCGGGTCCCCGTCCGGCAGGGCGACGGCGGGCAGCGGTACCAGCGCGACGGCCTCGTCGCCGGCGTGCGCGACGGCGATCCGGTCCGCGGAGTCGGGGCCCGTCACGGCCGGGTCGACGAGGATCTCCTCCAGCAGCGCCTGGGCGACCGGGCCGCCCGCGACACCGGACCCGGACGAGCCGGGCGCGCCCTGCTCGTCCCAGTCGACCCGGGCCACCACCACCTGCCAGTGCGGCGCGGTGCCGAGGCCGGGCAGCAGGACCGGGGCGGCCACCCGCAGCCTGGCCGCGATCTCGGCGGGCGGGGCGCCGGCCTGGACCAGTTCGAGGACCTCCTGGGCGAGCCTGCGGCGCACGGTGCGGGCTGCGTCCCGCCGGTCCCGCTCGACCGCGATCAGCTGGGTGACGCCCTGGAGCAGGTCGAGCCGGGCGGCCGGCCAGTCGCTCGCGTCGGCCTCGACGGCGAGCAGCCAGTCGGAGAGCACCGACTCGCGCACATCGCGCGAGGCCGGCGCGGCGCCCCGGCTGTTGTTCCGGATCGGGAAGAGCGAATACGCCACCCCGCCGATCGCCGCCCGGTAGGGGGCGCGGCGGCCGGTGCGGACCGCGGCCAGGTGCAGGCCGGCCAGCTCCGCGGCGGCCGGGCCGGGCAGCGGCGCACCGGCCCCCGCGATCTGCCGGCCGGTGGGCGAGAGCACCCAGGCCTGGAGGTCCAGGTCGGAGCCGAGCAGGTCGAGGACCACTTCCGGTCCGCCGCCCGCCGGGCCCGAGGTCATCAGCCGGCGGTGCCGGTCGACGACCGCCGCCAGGTCCCCGGCGCGCTCGCCGGACACCTGACGGACCACGTACTCGGTGATCGTTGCGAACGCGACGATCTCGTTGACGGCGAAGAGGGGCAGCCGGTGCCGCCGGCACGCCTCGACCAGGTCGTCCGGGATGTCGCCGAACTCCGCCTCGCCCGCCGCGAGCCCGGCGACGCCGGCGCCCGCCAGGATCCGTACGAAGGGTTCGGAGTCCGCCGCGTCCCGGTGCCAGGCCAGGCCCGTCAGCACCAGCTCGCCGCCGGTCAGGTAGCGGCTGGGGTCCCGCAGGTCGGTGGTCATCACGCCGCGGACCGAGCGGTCCAGCTCGTCGTCGCCGCCGAGCAGCCGCAGGCCCAGCGCGTCGGTCTCCAGCAGTGCGCGCAGCCGCATCTCGTCGCCGCCGATCTCATTCGTTGGTGCGGGTGAAAACTGGGTGTTGCGGTGAGGTCACAGAGACCCGTCATTCGTTCGAATCTACAAGACGAGGACGAAGACCAGCCAACTCCTTCATGGTTTCGGTGACTGCACCAGGTGGAGCAGGGCTTGTGTACTGGGCCACACACCGCGTTAACAAGACATGAACAAGTCGAGGGCCGGCCGTCCCCAGCCCCCAGCGCACGACCGATTGAGAAGAAGAGAGCCACTCATGGACTTCCTTCGCCCCGCCAGCTGGGAGGAGGCGCTCGCCGCCAAGGCCGAGCACCCCACGGCTGTGCCCATCGCGGGCGGCACCGATGTGATGGTCGAGATCAATTTCGACCACCGGCGGCCCGAGTACCTCCTGGACCTGAACCGCATCGGTGAGCTGTCCGAGTGGGACGTGGGCCAGGAGAGCGTACGGCTCGGTGCCTCGGTCCCGTACAGCGCCATCATGGAACACCTGCGGACCGAGCTGCCGGGACTGGCGCTCGCCTCGCACACCGTCGCCTCGCCGCAGATCCGCAACCGGGGCGGCGTCGGCGGCAACCTGGGCACCGCCTCGCCCGCCGGGGACGCCCACCCGGCGCTGCTCGCTGCGGGCGCCGAGGTGGAGGCCGAGTCCGTCCGGGGCACCCGGCTGATCCCCATCGACGCCTTCTACACCGGCGTCAAGCGCAACGCACTGGAACCGGACGAGCTGATCCGGGCCGTGCACATCAAGAAGGCCGACGGGCCCCAGCAGTACTCCAAGGTCGGCACCCGCAACGCGATGGTCATCGCCGTCTGCGCCTTCGGTCTGGCCCTGCACCCCGAGACCCGCACGGTCCGCACCGGTATCGGCTCCGCCGCCCCGACGCCCGTACGGGCCAAGGAGGCCGAGGAGTTCCTGAACGCCGCCCTCGAGGAGGGCGGGTTCTGGGAGAGCCGCACGATCATCACGCCGTCCGTCGCCAAGCAGTTCGCCACGCTCGCCGCGGCCGCCTGCAACCCGATCGACGACGTGCGCGGCACCGCGAGCTATCGCAGGCACGCGGTCGGGATCATGGCCCGCCGGACCCTCGGCTGGACCTGGGAGTCGTACCGCGGCAACGGCCGCAGCACCGAAGGAGCTGCCTGATCATGCGCGTCAATTTCAAGGTCAACGGGCGCAGGCACGAGGCCGACGACGTCTGGGAGGGCGAGTCCCTCCTGTACGTGCTGCGTGAGCGGATGGGCCTGCCCGGCTCCAAGAACGCCTGCGAGCAGGGCGAGTGCGGTTCCTGCACCGTCCGCCTCGACGGCGTCCCGGTCTGCTCCTGTCTGGTCGCCGCCGGCCAGGTCGAGGGCCGCGAGGTCGTCACCGTGGAAGGCCTCGCCGACTTCGCCGCCCACCGCTCCGAGGCCCACCCCGGCACCGGCTGCGCCTCGGGCGCCTGCGGCACCACCGTCGACAAGGCACAGCGCTGGAAGGCCAAGCCGTCCGCCGACGAGACCCGCGACACCGGCGAGCTCTCCCCGATCCAGCAGGCGTTCATCGACGCCGGAGCCGTCCAGTGCGGCTTCTGCACCCCCGGTCTGCTGATCGCCGCCGACGAGCTCCTGGAGCGCACCCCGGAGCCCTCCGACGCGGACATCCGCGAGGCGCTCTCCGGCAACCTCTGCCGCTGCACCGGCTACGAGAAGATCCTCGACGCGGTCCGCCTGGCGGCCGCCCGAGCGGAAGAGACGGTCTAGACGATGGGCGTTACCGGTTCCCCCACCAACATCAACCAGGGCACCCGCACCAAGGGCGGCATCGGCGAGTCCACGCTGCGCCCCGACGGGATCCTGAAGGTCACCGGCGAGTTCGCGTACTCCTCGGACATGTGGCACGAGGACATGCTCTGGGGCCACACCCTGCGCTCCACCGTCGCGCACGCCGAGATCGTCTCGATCGACATCTCCGAGGCGCTCGCCACCTCCGGCGTCTACTCCGTGCTCACCTACGACGACCTGCCGACCGAGATGAAGAACTACGGTCTGGAGTTCAAGGACACCCCCGTCCTCGCCCACGGCAAGGTCCGCCACCACGGTGAACCGGTGGCGCTCGTCGCCGCCGACCACCCGGAGACGGCCCGCCGCGCCGCCGCCAAGATCAGGATCGACTACCGCGAGCTGCCCCTCATCACCGACGAGGCCTCCGCGACCGCCCCCGACGCGATCCTCGTCCACGAGGGCCGCGACGACCACCACATCGGCCACGTACCGCACCCCAACATCGTCCACCGCCAGCCCATCATCCGCGGCGACGCGGAGGCGGCGAAGGCGCGCGCCGATGTGATCGTCAGCGGTGAGTACGTCTTCGGCATGCAGGACCAGGCCTTCCTCGGCCCGGAGTCCGGGCTGGCCGTGCCCTCCGAGGACGGCGGCGTCGACCTGTACGTCGCCACCCAGTGGCTGCACTCCGACCTGGAGCAGATCGCCCCCGTCCTCGGCCTGCCCAAGGACAAGGTCCGCATGACGCTCTCCGGCGTCGGCGGTGCCTTCGGCGGCCGCGAGGACCTGTCGATGCAGATCCACGCCTGCCTGCTGGCGCTGCGCACCGGCAAGCCGGTGAAGATCGTCTACAACCGCTTCGAGTCCTTCTTCGGGCACGTCCACCGCCACCCCGCCAAGCTCTGGTACGAGCACGGCGCGACCCGTGACGGCAAGCTCACCCACATGAAGTGCCGCATCGTGCTGGACGGCGGCGCCTACGCCTCCGCCTCCCCGGCCGTCGTCGGCAACGCCTCCTCGCTCGCCGTCGGCCCGTACGTCATCGAGGACGTCGACATCGAGGCGCTGGCCCTCTACACCAACAACCCGCCGTGCGGCGCGATGCGCGGCTTCGGCGCGGTCCAGGCCTGCTTCGCCTACGAGGCGCAGATGGACAAGGTCGCCGCCGAACTCGGCATGGACCCCGTCGAGTTCAGGCAGCTCAACGCCATGGAGCAGGGCACCCTGCTGCCGACCGGCCAGGTCGTCGACTCGCCCGCCCCGGTCGCCGAGCTGCTGCGCCGGGTCAAGGCCAGGCCGCTGCCGCCGGAGCGCCAGTGGGAGAGCGCCGGCGAGCAGGCCGACGTCCGGGCGCTGCCCGGCGGGCTCTCCAACACCACGCACGGCGAGGGTGTCGTACGCGGTGTCGGCTACGCGGTCGGCCTGAAGAACGTCGGCTTCTCCGAGGGCTTCGACGACTACTCCACCGCCCGGGTGCGCATGGAGGTCGTCGGCGGCGAACCCGTCGCGACCGTGCACACGGCCATGGCGGAGGTCGGCCAGGGCGGCGTCACCGTGCACGCCCAGATCGCCCGTACCGAACTCGGTGTCGCCCAGGTCACCATCCACCCGGCCGACACCCGCGTCGGCTCCGCAGGCTCGACCTCCGCCTCCCGGCAGACCTACGTCACCGGCGGCGCAGTGAAGAACTCCTGCGAGGCCGTCCGCGAGCAGGTCCTGGAGATCGGCCGCCGCAAGTTCGGTACGTACCACCCCGCCTGGGCCACCGCCGAACTCCTCCTGGAGGGCGGCAAGGTCGTCACCGACGGCGGCGAGGTGCTGGCCGATCTGGCCGACGTGCTGGAGGACGAGGCGGTCGACATCGAGCTGGAGTGGCGCCACCGGCCCACCGTGGCCTTCGACCTGCGCACCGGACAGGGCAACGGCCACGTCCAGTACTCCTTCGCCGCCCACCGCGCGGTCGTCGAGGTCGACACCGAACTCGGACTGGTCAAGGTCATCGAACTGGCCTGCGCCCAGGACGTCGGCAAGGCGCTCAACCCGCTCTCCGTCGTCGGCCAGATCCAGGGCGGCACCCTCCAGGGCATGGGCATCGCCGTCATGGAGGAGATCATCGTCGACCCGAAGACCGCGAAGGTGCGCAACCCGTCCTTCACGGACTACCTGCTCCCCACCATCCTCGACACGCCGACCATCCCGGTCGACGTGCTCGAACTCGCCGACGACCACGCCCCGTACGGGCTCCGCGGCATCGGCGAGGCCCCCACCCTCTCGTCCACCCCGGCCGTCCTCGCGGCGATCCGGAACGCGACGGGACTGGAGCTCAACCGGACGCCGGTACGACCCGAGCACCTCACCGGCAGCTGATCCGGAGCTCCACCACGAACTCTCCGGGCGGTGTGCGCCTCCAGGGAACGTCACACTTCCTCCGCCCGCACCGCCCGGAGAACCCAAGCTCCGCACCGCTCGCGGCTCTTGACCGGAACCACCGAAGACAGCAGTACCCGTACATCCACTCTGCATGAACAGTTCGCCTCGGGCCGTCCCCCGGGTCGTGCCGCCCGCGCAGTCATCCCAAATCCCGCATCTTGAATCTCCATCGCGGGTGCCCCTGTGAACCTTGGGAGTCAGGCATCATGACCCAGCAGTCAGTGGAGCCCACGACCACCGCGGAGGAAGCGGGCCCCGGCTCGCGCGTCCCCGCCGGCAGATCATGGCTCGACCGGTACTTCCACATATCCGAGCGCGGATCGACCGTCGCACGCGAAGTGCGCGGCGGTGTCACGACCTTCATGGCCATGGCATACATCCTGCTGCTCAACCCGCTGATCCTCGGCGGCAAGGACGTCGACGGCAACATCCTCAGCCAGCCGGGACTGATCACCGCCACCGCACTCGCGGCCGCGGCGACCACCCTGCTGATGGGGTTCGTCGGCAAGGTCCCCCTCGCGCTCGCCGCGGGGCTCAGCGTCTCCGGCGTCCTGTCCTCACAGGTCGCCCCCGAAATGTCCTGGCCGCAGGCCATGGGCATGTGCGTGATGTACGGCCTGGTGATCTGCCTCCTGGTGGTCACCGGCCTGCGTGAGCTGATCATGAACGCGATCCCGCTCGCGCTGAAGCACGGCATCACCATGGGAATCGGTCTGTTCATCGCGCTCATCGGCCTCTACAAGGCCGGATTCGTGGGCAAGGGCACCGCCACCCCGGTGTCCCTCGGCCCGACCGGTGAACTCGCCGGCTGGCCCGTCCTCATCTTCGCGGTGACCCTGCTGCTCATCTTCATGCTCCAGGCCCGCAACATCCCCGGCGCGATCCTCATCGGCATCGTCGTCGGCACCGTGGTCGCCATCGTGATCAACAAGCTCGCCGACGTCGACCCGAAGATCTGGAGCAGCGGCCCGCCCGAGCTGAAGGGCTCCGCGGTCTCCAATCCGGACTTCTCGCTCTTCGGGGACGTCCAGTTCGGCGGCTGGGGCGACGTCGGCGCGATGACCGTCGGCTTCATCGTCTTCACCCTCGTGCTGGCGGGCTTCTTCGACGCGATGGCCACCATCATCGGTGTCGGTACGGAGGCCAAGCTGGCCGACGACAAGGGGCGGATGCCCGGACTGTCCAAGGCGCTGTTCATCGACGGCGCGGGCGGTGCGATCGGCGGCGTCGCCGGTGGCTCCGGGCAGACGGTCTTCGTGGAGTCCGCGACCGGGGTCGGGGAAGGTGCCCGTACCGGGCTCGCCTCCGTCGTCACCGGCCTGTTCTTCGCGGCCTGTCTCTTCTTCACCCCGCTCACGGCGATCGTGCCGGCCGAGGTGGCCTCCGCCGCCCTGGTCGTCATCGGCGCCATGATGATGCAGAACGCCCGCCACGTGGACTGGAGCGACCGCGCCGTCGCCATCCCGGTCTTCCTGACCGTGGTCCTGATGCCGTTCACCTACACCATCACCACCGGCGTGGCGGCAGGTGTCATCTCCTGGGTCGCGATCAAGGTCGCCCAGGGCCGGGCCCGCGAGGTCGGGGCCTTCATGTGGGGACTGACGGTGATCTTCGTCATCTACTTCGCGCTCCATCCGCTCGAAAGCTGGCTGGGCGTCAGCTGACGCACTGCCTTCACACATCCGTCAAGGAGACCGAGATGCTGGACATCGCCGAGGAGCTCGACCGATGGGTCGGGCAGGGACGCGAATTCGCGGTGGCCACCGTGGTGGCCGTCGGGGGCAGCGCGCCGAGGCAGCCGGGCGCCGCACTGGCCGTCGACCGCGACGGCACGGTGATCGGATCGGTCTCCGGCGGATGTGTGGAGGGCGCGGTGTACGAACTGTGCCAACAGGCCCTCGATGACGGCATCACCGTCCGCGAGCGGTTCGGCTACAGCGACGAGGACGCCTTCGCGGTCGGCCTGACCTGCGGCGGCATCATCGACATCCTGGTGACACCGGTCCGGGCGGACGACCCCGCCCGCCCGGTGTACGCCGCAGCGCTCGCCACCGCCGCCCGGGGCGAGGCGGCCGCGGTGGCCAGGGTCACCGACGGGCCCGCCGAACTCCTGGGCCGGCCCCTGCTGGTCAGGCCGCAGGGCGCTCACGAGGGCGGCCTCGGGGGACACCCCGAGCTCGACCGCACCGTCGCGGCGGAGGCCCGCGCGATGCTGGACGGCGGCCGCACCGGCTCCGTCACCCTCGGCGCCGACGGCTCGCTCTGCGGACAGCCCCTCACGCTGCTCGTCGAGTCCAGCGTGCCGCCGCCCCGGATGATCGTGTTCGGGGCCATCGACTTCGCCGCCGCGCTGGTACGGGCCGGGAAGTTCCTCGGCTACCACGTCACGGTGTGCGACGCCCGCCCCGTCTTCGCGACGAAGGCCCGGTTCCCCGAAGCGGACGAGCTGGTCATCGAATGGCCGCACCGCTACCTGGCCAGGACCGCCGTCGACGCCCGTACCGCCCTGTGCGTGCTCACCCACGACGCCAAGTTCGATATCCCGCTGCTCCAGGCCGCGTTGAGGATGCCCGCCGCCTATGTCGGCGCGATGGGCTCGCGCCGCACCCATCTGGAGCGCAACGACCGGCTGCGCGAGGCCGGGGTCACCGAACTCGAACTGGCCCGGCTGCGCTCGCCGATCGGCCTCGACCTGGGAGCCCGGACGCCCGAGGAGACCGCCCTGTCGATCGCCGCCGAGATCGTCGCCGACCGCCGCGGCGGCAGCGGCGTCCCGCTGACCGGCGCCCATACCCCGATCCACCACAGCTCAACCGCGCCGCCCGCCGGGCGGATGGCCTCCGTGGCCTGAAACAGCCCACCGCGACCATGTGCGCAGACCGGCGGGTTGCCGCCACGGCACATTCACGCCAGGGGTGAACCGCACCGCAACCGCTGATTTACCGGTAGATCAGCTGCATGACATTCACCCCCTCCGTTGCCGCCCGCCGGGCGAGACCCGCTCGTGCGGGGCGCAGAGCCCTCCTCATAGCGACCTCCGTCGCCCTGGTGAGCGGCGCACTGCTCCCCGCCACGGGCGCCGCCGCTGCCACCGGCCCGCTCCCGTCCACCGGCCACCCGGCCGCCCCGGTCAAGAGCTACGACATCACCCTGCTCACCGGTGACGTCGTGCACTACTCCGACGGGGCCGGACAGCAGGACACCGTCACCGTGGACCGCCCCGACGGCGCGACGGGCGGTGTCCACGTCCAGCAGGCGGGCGACGACATCTACGTCCTGCCCGACGAGGCGACGGCACTGATCGCGGCCGGCAAGCTGGACCGCCGGCTCTTCGACGTCACCGCGCTCGCGAAGATGGGGTACGACGACGAGAGTTCCGGCTCCATCCCGCTGATCGCCACCTACCCGGCGAGCAAGGCCCGTTCGCTGCCCGCCGCCCCCCGCGGCGCCAGGACGGCCCGCCACCTGGAGAGCATCCACGGCGCGGCGCTGCAGGCGGCCAAGACCACCACCCGCGCCTTCTGGGACGACATCGCCGCCACGCCCGAGGCCCGTTCGCTGGACAACGGCATCGCGAAGCTCTGGCTCGACGGCCGGGTCGAGGCCGCGCTGAAGGACTCCGTCCCGCAGGTCAACGCCCCGCAGGCGTGGGCCGCCGGCTACGACGGCAAGGGCTCCAAGGTCGCCGTCCTGGACACCGGCATCGACGCCGACCACCCGGACGTCAAGGACCGCGTGCTGGAGTCCAGGAGCTTCGTGCCCGGCGAGGAGGTCGACGACAAGAACGGCCACGGCACGCACGTCGCCTCCACCATCGCGGGCTCCGGCGCCGCGTCCGACGGCCTCAACAAGGGCGTCGCGCCCGGCGCCGGCCTGATCGTCGGCAAGGTGCTGAGCAACGAGGGCTCCGGCGCGGACTCCGGCATCATCGAGGCGATGGAGTGGGCGAAGGCCGAGGGCGCCGACGTCGTCTCCATGAGCCTGGGTTCCAGCATCCCGGACGACGGCTCGGACCCGATGTCGCAGGCCGTCGACTCCCTCTCGGCCGACGGCGGCCCGCTCTTCGTGATCGCGGCCGGCAACGCCTACGGGGCCGGCACCATCGGCTCGCCCGGATCGGCGGACAAGGCGCTGACCATCGCCGCCGTCGACAAGCAGGACAACCGCGCGGAATTCTCCTCCATGGGCCCGCTGACCCGCAGCTACGGCCTGAAGCCCGACCTCTCCGCGCCGGGCGTCGACATCAACGCCGCCGCCTCGCAGTCGGTCCCCGGCATGGAGGGCATGTACCAGAGCATGTCCGGCACGTCGATGGCGACGCCGCACGTCGCGGGTGCGGCGGCCATCGTGAAGCAGCGCCACCCCGACTGGTCCGGTCAGCGCATCAAGGACGCGCTGATGACCTCGTCGAAGGAGCTGGCGGACTACACCCCGTACGAGCAGGGCAGCGGCCGGCTCGACGTGAAGGCGGCGATCGACACCACGATCGAGGCGACCGGCTCCGTCGCCGTCGCGTCCTACGACTGGCCGCACTCCGCCTCCGACCCGGTCGCCGAGCGGACCATCACCTACCGCAACACCGGCAAGACGGACGTCACGCTGGACCTGGCGACCGACACGGACGCCGACGCCTACACGCTCTCGGCGAAGCGGCTGACCGTTCCGGCCGGTTCCACCGCCGAGGCCGTCCTCTCGCTCGACCCGGCGAAGGTCGCGAGCGACACCACCTTCTCCGGGCAGGTGATCGCCAAGGACGCCTCGGGCGCCACCGTCGCGCACACCGGCTTCGCGCTCAACAAGGAGCAGGAGCTCTACGACCTGAAGATCGAGCTGCGCGACCGCGCGGGCAAGCCGATGGACGGGCAGGTCGTCTTCGCCGCACTCGGTGACCAGAACCTGGGCGTCGTCCCGGTGTCGGGCGACACCACCCTGCGGCTGCCGCCGGGCGACTACACCGCCTGGACCGCCGCCGACATCAAGGGCGACACCGCCGACTCGAAGGCCCTGGCCTTCCTGGCGGCCCCCGAGATCGTCCTCGACAAGGCGACCACCGTCTCCCTCGACGCGTCCAAGGCCCGCAAGGTCAGCGTGCGGACGCCGAAGGAGACCGAGAACCGCCAGCTGCGCTACGACATGGCCCGCACCGCCCCGGACGGCACCCTCCAGCGCGACGCGTACCAGATCCCGCTGACGTACGACCAGCTGTGGGCGAGCCCCACCAAGAAGGTCAGCAAGGGCAGTTTCTCCTTCCTGACCCGCTGGCGGCAGGGCGAGAAGCTGGTCGACCTGACGGCCGGCGGCCATGACGTGCCGGTCGCCGTGCAGGGCGGATCGGCCGTGGCCGACGACAGCCGCAAGAAGCTCACCGCCGTCTTCGCGGGCGACGGCGCGGCCGCCGACTACCGGGGCATCGACGCCAAGGGCAAGGCCGTCGTGATCCGCAGCAGCACCGGGGTGCCCCCGGCCGACCGGCTCGCGGCAGCGGTCGCGGCGGGCGCGGGCGCGCTGTTCGTCGTCAACCGGGGCGACGGTGTGCTGATGGAGTCCTACACCGAGTACGGCACCACGGCGGGCATCCCGGTCGCCTCCGTGCGGCGCCTGGCCGGCGAGGAGCTGATCGCCGCCGCCCGGCACGGCAAGAAGGTGACCGTCGAACAGCGCAGGTACGCGCGGTACGTGTACGACCTGGTCGACCGGCACGACGGCACGATCCCGGACCGTTCGCTGGCCTTCACCCCGGCCGTCCGGCAGCTGGCGAAGGTGGAGAACACCTTCTACGGCAACCGCGACGTCGTCGGCGGCGGCTACCGCTACGACATCCCGGACTACGGCCCCGGCATCGGCTTCGAGGAGTACGAGAAGTACCCGGGCACCCGCACGGAGTGGGTCAACCCGCTGCCCGGTGCCTCGTTCTGGTACGAGAACCACTCGGTCCTCGGCGACGAGGGCTCCGGCGCCGCGCTGGAGGAGCGCAGCGGCAGCATGGACTACCGGGCGGGCGGCAGCTACCGGGACTCCTGGTTCGCACCGGTCAGCCGCCCGAGGCTGGGCACCGGCTACTGGGGGCCGTTCCGCTCCTCGTACAACGACATCCAGTTCAACATCACGCCGTGGACGGACTCCGGAGCCGGCCACTCCGGCTCCATGCCCGACAAGGAGTACGACAGCGGCACCTACGCCTTCTTCCAGGGCGACACACTGATCAAGAAGGCGGCGGGCCGGGCCGGTTACGCCTGGGACCTGTCGCCTGAGAAGCTGCCCTACCGGCTGGTGCTCGACGCCGCGCGCGACGAGAAGCTCTGGAAGACCTCGGTGCGCACGCACACCGAGTGGAACTTCGTCTCGGGTGCGATCGACCCGTCCGGACCGGGCCAGGCCGACATCCCGCTCCTTCAGCTCGACTACGGCGTCCAGACCGACCTGGCCGGTGACGTGAAGGCCGGGAAGACGACCGAGATCGGTCTCTCGTCCACCACGCAGGAGTGGCTGGACGGCGCCGTGAAGGCGACGAAGGCCTCGCTGTCGGTCAGCTACGACGACGGCGGGAGCTGGAGCGCGGTGCAGCTGAAGAAGGACTCGGCCGGTTCCTGGACCGCCCGGTTCAAGACCCCGAAGAAGGGCGCCACCGCGGTTTCGCTCAAGGCGCACGCCGAGGCCGGCAGCGGTTTCTCCGTGGACCAGGAGATCATCCGGGCCTTCGGACTGAAGTGACCCGCTGAGGTCTGCTCTTGAGGCGGCCGCGCACCCCGGACCGGGGTGCGCGGCCGCCTTCTTTACTATCCCTTGATGACTAAAATTTGTCTGCTTTGCCCGTATATAGTGGGTCATGATGCAAGAAAGGGACTTTTTGCGGTGCGGTGCGAGTTGCCAGGGCGCCACCCGGAGGCTTATAAGAGGGACGTGGCCAAGGCGATTCCGGGAATTCCGGGGACTGCCGCCATGGAGGTTTCCCATGTTTCTCACTCCGTCCGACACGGAGAAATTGCTGCTGAGTGTTGCCGGAATGGTCGCCCGTGACCGGTGCGAGCGCGGCGTACGTCTGAACTACCCCGAGGCCGTCGCCCTGCTCGCCTGCTGGGCGATGGAACGGGCCCGCGAAGGGGCCCGGGTGGTCGACCTCATGACCCTGGGACGCTCCGTACTCACCCGCGCTGACGTGCTCGAAGGTGTTCCGGAGATGCTGCACGACGTCCAGGTCGAAGCGACCTTCCCCGACGGGCGCAAGCTCGTCACGATCACCTCGCCGATCCCATGATCCCCGGCGAGATCCGCACCGGATCCGGTGTACTCCACCTGAATTCCAGCCGTCGGAAAATTCAGCTCACCGTGGTGAACGACGGGGACCGGCCCATTCAGATCGGATCGCATTTCCATTTCTGCGACGTGAATCCCGCACTTTCCTTCGACCGGCCGCAGACCGAGGGATTCCGCCTCGATATTCCGTCCGGCACCTCGCTGCGCTTCGAACCCGGCGTCGGGGCGGAGATCACCCTCGTCGAACTCGGCGGACGCGCGAGGGTGCCCGGCATCGTCGCCCGCACCGCGCCCTGGTCCAGGGACGCGGCAGACACCGCAACGGAAGGCGTGTGACATGGCACAACTGACCCGCGCCGCCTACGCGGCGTTCTACGGACCCACCACCGGCGACCGCATCCGGCTCGCCGACACGGACCTCTGGATCGAGGTCGAGGAGGACCGCTGCTTCGGCGGCGACGAAGCGGTCTTCGGCGGCGGCAAGTCCATCCGCGAATCGATGGGCCAGGCCACCACCCCGCGCGCCGACGGCGCCCTGGACCTCGTCATCACCAACGTCGTGGTCCTGGACCACTGGGGCATCGTCAAGACCGACATCGGCATCCGCGCCGGCCGCATCGTCGCCCTCGGCCGCTCCGGCAACCCCGACACCGGCGACGGCGTCCACCCCGAGCTGGTGATCGGACCCGGCACCGACGTCGTGTCCGGCGAGGGCCGCATCCTGACCGCGGGGGCCGTCGACACCCACGTCCACTTCCTGATGCCCGAGACCCTCCACGAGGCCCTGGCCACCGGCACCACCACCGTCATCGGGGGCGGCACCGGAGCCACCGAGGGCTCCAAGGCCACCACCGTCACCCCCGGCGCCTGGAACCTCGCCATGATGCACCGGTCCCTGGACCGCGTACCGCTCAACATCATGCTGTTCGGGAAGGGCTCGACCGTCGGCGCCGAGGCCCTGCGCGAGGCCGCGCTCGGCGGCGCGGGCGGCTACAAGGTCCACGAGGACTGGGGCGCCACCCCCGCCGCCATCGACGCCGCGCTGAAGGCCGCCGACGCCTACGGCCTCCAGGTCGCCCTGCACGGCGACAGCCTCAACGAGGCCGGCTTCGTCGAGGGGACACTCGACGCCATCGCCGGACGCGGCATCCACGTCTTCCACGCCGAGGGCGCCGGCGGCGGCCACGCACCCGACATCATCAAGGTCGCCTCGCACCCCAACATCCTTCCGGCGTCCACCAATCCGACGCTCCCGCACACCGTCAACACCGTCGACGAACACCTCGACATGCTGATGGTCTGCCACCACCTCAACCCGCGCGTGCCCGAGGACCTCGCCTTCGCGGAGTCCCGCATCCGCGCCGGCACCATCGCGGCCGAGGACATCCTGCACGACATAGGTGCCCTCTCCATCACCTCCTCCGACGCCCAGGCCATGGGCCGCATCGGCGAGGTCATCTGCCGCACCTGGCAGGTCGCCCACGTGATGAAGCAGCGCTTCGGCGACCGGGGCAGCGAACTGCCCGCCGACAACGAACGGGCCCGCCGCTACGTCGCCAAGTACACGATCTGCCCCGCCGTCGCCCACGGCATCGACCACGTCATCGGCTCCGTCGAACCCGGCAAGCTCGCCGACCTGGTGCTCTGGGACCCCGCGTTCTTCGGCATCCGCCCCGCCGCCGTGCTCAAGGGCGGCATGGTCGTGTACGCACCCCTGGGCGACGCCAACGCCGCGATCCCCACCACCCAGCCCGTCCTGCTGCGCCCCACCGCCGCCGCCGGGGCCGCCCCGCACCTCTCGGTCAGCTTCGTCGCCCCGGCCGCCCTGGCGGACGGCCTCGCCGAACGGCTCGGGCTCGAACGCGAACTGGTCGCCGTACGCCCCACCCGCCACCTCACCAAGGCGGACCTGCCCAACAACACCGCGCTCCCGGACATCCAGGTGGACCCGGAGACCTTCGCCATTCACATCGACGGCGAACCCGTCGAGCCCGCACCCGCCACCGAACTGCCGCTGGCCCAGCGGTACTCCATGTTCTGATGGGCGCACTGGCACCCCTGCTGCTGGGCGACGGACGGCTCCCGGTCGGCGCGTACACCTACAGCGCCGGCCTCGAACCGGCCGTCGTCGCGGGTCTCACCCGCGACAGTGTCCCCGCACTGCTGCGGGCCCGGCTGCACACCACCGCCCGCACCGAGGCGGCCGCGGCCCTCCTCGCCCTGCGGGCCGCACTGCGCGACCCGGTCGACTACGCGCCCGTGCAACAGGCCCTCGCCGCACGGACCCCGGCCGCCCCCCAGCGCGAGACCTCGGTGACGCTGGGCCGGGGCGTGCACCGGCTGGCCCGGCGCCTCGCCCCGGACCACCCGGCGGTCACCGCCCTGGGAGCCATGCGCCCCCGCCCCATGCGGCCGGTCGCGCTCGGCGCCCTCGGAGCCGTACTGAACGTCTCCGAGGAGGAGCTGGCGCACGTCGTCGTCTACGACGAGCTGCAGACCGTCGCCTCCGCCGCGCTGAAGCTCCTGCCCGGCGACCCGCTCGACTCGGTCGCCTGGGTCCTCGCCGCCGAACCCGAAGCGGCATCGGCGGTGGCCGCGGCCCTCGCCGTCCGGACCCCGGACGAGCTGCCCGCCCGTACCGCCGCGCTCACCGAACAGTGGGCGCTCGAACACGCACGACGCGAACGGAGACTGTTCCTTGCCTGAGAACGACACCACCCCCGAGCAGCAGCCCAACCCGCATTTCCACGAACCGCTGAACCAGCCCAGGGCCCTGCGCCTGGGAGTCGCGGGACCGGTCGGCACCGGAAAGAGCTCGATCCTGGCCACCCTGTGCCGGGAGCTCGCCGGCGAACTCTCCATGGCCGTGGTCACCAACGACATCTACACCGACGAGGACGCCCGCTTCCTGCGCTCGGCGGGCGTGCTGCCCACCGAACGCATCCGCGCGGTCGAGACCGGCGCCTGCCCGCACACCGCGATCCGCGACGACGTCAGCGCCAACCTCGACGCCGTCGAGGACCTGGAGGAGGCGTACGGCCCGCTGGACCTGGTGCTCATCGAGAGCGGCGGCGACAACCTCACCGCCACCTTCAGCCCGGCCCTGGCCGACGCCCAGCTGTTCTGCATCGACGTGGCGGGCGGCGGCGACGTCGCGCGCAAGGGCGGCCCCGGCATCACCGGCGCCGACCTCCTGATCGTCAACAAGACCGACCTGGCCACCTACGTGGAGGTCGACGTGCCCGCCATGGTCGCCGACGCCGAGGAGGCCCGCGGCGGACTGCCCGTCCTCGCCCTGTCGAAGAAGGACCCGGACTCCGTCGCCGAACTCGCCGACTGGGTAAGGTCCCTGCTGGTACGTCACCGCTCCGGCACCCACATCCCCACCGACCCCGGCCCGATGGCGCCGCACAGCCACTCGTGAGCGACGCGACGGTCGTCGCCGTCGAGCGCGACGGCCGGGACCGCCACCTCGCCCGCGAACTGCGGGGCGGCGACTTCCTCGCCCCCCGCCCGCTGCTGCCGTGCCCCGGCCGGATCCGGATCGCCCTGGTCGGCATCCGGGCCGGACTGCTCGCCGGCGACGAGCTGACCCTGAGCATCTCGGTCGGCCCGGGGGCGCACCTGGAACTGGTCGAGCCGGCCGGGCTCGTCGCCTACGACCACCGGGGCGGCTCGGCCCGCTGGCGGGCCCGCGTCGATATCGCGGAGGGCGGCGAACTCACCTGGCACGGGCTGCCGTTCGTGGTCTCCAGTGGGGCGGACGTCGAACGCGTCATGGACGCCCGGCTGGCCGCCGGGGCCCGGATGCTGTGGCGCGACACCCTGGTCCTCGGCCGCTCGGGGGAGCGCGGCGGGCGGATCCGGGCCATCACCCGGGTGACGTACGAGGACCGGGAGCTGCTGGTCGAGGACCTCGACCTCACCGACCCCGACGTGCGCGAGCTGCCCGGACTCCTGGGCCCGAACCGCGTCATCGGCTCCGTCGCCGCACTCGGCGCGACCCCGCCCGGACCGCCGCACCCCTACCGGATGGACCTGGCCGGGCCTGGGGCACAGGTGCGGCTGCTGGACACGGTGGCGCCGGCCGTCGAGGCCGAGCTGAGCGCGGTCTGGGAGTCCTGGCTCACCCCCTGACGGCCGGCGAAAGGGATCAGGCCCCGCCGGCCCGGCCCCGCCGGCGCACCGACGCCGCCGCGCACAGCAGCGCGGGCGCCGCCGACAGGGCGAAGCACAGCGCGAGGGGCAGCCGGCCGACGAGCAGCCCGACCGCCGCGGTGCCGCCCGAAGCCCCGGCGTTGAAAGCGGTGTTGACCCAGGCACCCGCCTGTGTGCGCCGGGCGGGGTCCACCGACTCGTCCGCGATCAGGTAGGCGGTCGTGAGGGCCGGGGCGACGAACAGCCCGGCGACCGCGACCGCCGCCACCAGCGCGTACAGACCGGGCGCGAGTCCGGCGACCGTCAGAGCCGCGCCCATTCCCGCGGCCGCTGCCACCAGCCGCGTCCGGTTCGCCGACTTCCACCGGAGCGCCCCGTACGCCAGACCGCCGGCCGCGCTCCCGGCCGACAGGGCGGCCAGCACCCAGGATACCGACGCCGCCCGGCCGAGCTCCTCCGTGAACGCCACCACCAGCAGGTCGAGCGCCCCGAGGCAGAGCCCCACCGCGGCGGTCACCAGCACGGCGTGACGCAGCGCCGGGACGGCGTGCGGCCGCAGCCGGGAGGCGGCGGCCGCATCGGCCGGTGCCGGTCCGGGGCCCGCGTGCGCGGGCGGCACCGCAGGCGACGACACCAGCGCCGCCGCGCCCACGAACACCAGCACCGCACCGGCCAGCACACCGGCCGCCGGCCGGCCGGCGCGCACGATCAGGCCGACCAGCAACGGGCCGGTGACGTAGAGCAGTTCCTCGGCGACCCCGTCCAGGCTGTAGGCGCGCCGCAACAGCTCACGGTCGGGGACCAGCGCGCTCCACAGACTGCGCATCACCGGACCCAGCGGCGGCGTGCAGACACCGGCAGCCACGGCGAGCGCCCCCAGGGCGAGGGGCGGGACGCCCGGCCGCCAGGTGGCGAGGGCGAGTGCGCAGAGCACCGCCGCGTAGAGCCCGGCCATCGGCGGCAGGGCCCGGCGCGGCCCGTACCGGTCGATCAGCGCGGCACGGGCGGGGGAGAGGAACACGCTTGCGGCCCCGAACAGGGCCATGGCGCCGCCGGCCACCGCATACGAACCGGTGGCGTCCTTGATGGCCAGCAGCAGGGCGAGCGGGACGATCCCGTAGGAGAGCCGCCCGAGCAGCGCGGCACCGAAGGTGCGCGCGGCGTGGGGGGTGCGCAGGACAGCGGCGTACGAGGGCGCGCCCGTGGGCGCGGAAGGAGAGGTGAGCACGATGACATTCCTCGTGAGGGCAGCGCCGGGACACGGCGGTGCGGGCATGCGGGGACACCGGAGTGCCGCACCCGGTCGACGGGTGCGGTCAGTGCGGGGTCCTACGCACGAGGAGGCATCATGCGGGCAAATTATCAGACCGGGAGGTGCTCGGGTGGTGGATTTCCGGAGTCCCCGGTGATGTCCGGACCGGCCGCCATCACGTCCTCGGCGGCCGCCCACAGCCGGGGCAGGAACCGGATGACCTCGGCACGGCGGGCCAGGATGTCCGCGGTGCCGGTGATCCCGGTGAGAGCGGCGACGGCCGCCTCGAACGCCGGCAGCCGCGCGGCGTGCAGCGCGGGGGCGTCCACGGCCAGCACCGTGTGGCAGCGGGCGAAGGTGGCGACGATCCAGAAGACCGCCTCGCGGTGGTCGCCCCGGTCCAGGAGTTCCAGGCTGCCGCCGACGGCGACGGGGCGCGCCTGTGCGGTGAGGTCACTGCTGAAGAAGAACGGCGTGCGCGCGACGGGGACCGTGGCGTCGAACGTCTCCGCCAGCTCGGCCAGATGGTGCCGTACCCGGTGCTCCGGGACGTCCGCGCAGCCGAGCAGCCCCAGCAGCTCCGGATAGAGCTCCGCCTTCCCGTACTCGGTCAGCACGTCGCGCACGGCCGGGTAGCGCAGCCGGACGGTGGGGTTGCGCAGGGCGGCGACCAGCAGGACGTGCGTGGTGACCCCGGTGGGGAACATCCAGGCCGGCACCTGCTCGTGGAAGGGCGCGGAGGCGTCGAACGCAGCGAGGCGGCTCTCGACCCGGTGCCGGGCGTCCAGACACCGGCGGCGTACCCAGCTCCGCCCGGCGAAGCGGGGCGCGACCTGCGCGTGCAGGGCGCGCAGCACGCCGGTGGGATCGTCGATGACCGTGTCGGTGCGGAAGCCGCCCGCCAGGTGGTAGGACGAGAGCACCTCCGCCGGGTCGCGGAGTTCGGCCAGCGGTACGTAGCTGATCTCCAGCAGGACGCCCTCGCAGCGGAGTTTGCCGGGCTTGGCGGGCGGTTCGTCCTGGGCCGTGACGACCATGACGTCGATGTCGGACGAGGGTGCCAGCTCGGCGTCGTCCGGCCGGCCCACGGTCGACCCGCTGAAGTACGCGCCCCGGTAGCCGGCGGCGGGGCGGGCGTGTGCGGCCACCCAGCGGACCGCGGCGGCGCGTGCCGTTCCGACTCTCACCACAGGACTCCTCGGGACGGGCGGCGGCAGTGGCCGGGCGGACCGCGGCTCCGGTGGTCCGCCCCTTCCCCCCAGATCTACGCGGTGCGTGCGCGGCCGGTCAAGCGGTCGCCGTCTCCTCCCGTCCCCGTGGACCGCTGCCGGGTAATGTCGGATTCGTTCCGCCGACCCGTCCCTGATTCCCCGGTGAGGTTCGCGATGCGCAAGGTCATCTACTTCATGTCGATGTCCCTGGACGGCTATATCGAGGGACCGGACGGGGACATCGGCTGGCACCAGGTCGACGACGAGCTGCACCGCGCCTTCAACGAGAGGCTCGCCGCGATGGGCGGCTTCCTGCACGGCCGGGTCGTTCACGAGCTGATGGCCGACTTCTGGCCCACCGCCGACCAGGACCCGGCGAACGCCGGGACGATGGCCGAGTTCGCCGTCATCTGGCGGGACATGCCGAAGTACGTCTACTCCCGGACCCTCCAGCGGGCGGACTGGAACACCACCGTCTTCCACGACGTCGTCCCGGAGGAGGTCATGGCGCTGAAGGAGCAGCCAGGCGGCGACCTCGCGCTCGGCGGCGCCGGGCTGGCGGCGTCCTTCGCGGCGCTCGGCCTGATCGACGAGTACTGGGTCTACGTCCACCCGGTCCTCATCGGCCGGGGCAGGCCGATGTTCCCGCTGACGGACACCAGGACCCCGCTGCGGCTCGCGGGCACCGGGGCGTTCGGCAACGGAGTGGTGGAACTGCGCTACGAGCGGGCGGAGAAGCCCTCGGCGCGCTGACCGTCGGCCGGGTACGGCCGTGGCCCGTACGAGGACACGGTCCGGCGGGCGGGGCCGGCGCATCGCCCCCGCCGCAAGGTCATCGCCAGAAGGCCTTCGCCCGGCGGCTCCTGACGTGCCGTCCGCCGGGGGCGGCGCCGGGCGCCACCCCCGGGGGCCGTCAGCGGCCCGCCTGCAGCGCCGCCCAGGTGTCGGGGCCCACCACACCGTCCGCCGTCAGGCCCCGGCTCGTCTGGTACCCGCGCACCGCCGTCGTCGTCGCGGGCCCGAAGCTCCCGTCGATGCCGACGGCCGAGCCGAGCGTCGCGGTCAGCGCGCGCTGGAGGCGCTTCACGGCGTCGCCCGACGCGCCCTCCTGGAGCGTGGCCGCCGGGCCGGCCGAGAGCAGCGCGGTCCAGGTCCTGGCTCCCACGACACCGTCCGGGTCCAGCCCGTGTGCCGCCTGGTAGGCGGACACCGCGCCCTCGGTGGCCGGGCCGAAGCTGCCGTCGGCCGCGCCCGCCGCCTGGCCCTGCTCGTTCAGCAGCTGCTGGACCGCCTTGACCTGGGCGCCGGTCGAGCCGCTCCGCTGGACGGCGTACGAGGCGAAGCTCAGCCCGTCGGGCGTCGTGCCGCCCCCGGCGCTCCCGCCCACCAGCTGCATGTAGCGCGTCCAGTCCCAGTTCGGGCCGGGGTCGGTGTGGTCGTTGCCCGGCGCCTCGCTGTGGCCGATGATGTGCGCCCGGTCCTTCGGGATCTTGTACCGGTCGCACAGGTAGGCGGTCAGGGCCGCCGACGAGCGGTACATCGGGTCGGTGAACCAGGACGGGTCGTCGACGAACCCCTCGTGCTCGATGCCCAGCGCCGAGGAGTTGGCGCTGCGCGCGTGGTACGCGGTGTCGCTGTCGCGGACCATCTGGGTGATCTGGCCGTCGGACGAGCGCACCACGTAGTGCGAGCTCACCTCGGCCGTCGGGTTCTGGAACCAGCTGATCGAGCCCGCGTAGGAGCCCTGCGTGACGTGGATGATCACCTTGTCGATCGCCGCCGAGCGGCCCGTGGCGAAGTTGTTCGGGTCGGCCGGGACCCACAGCGCGGCCGGGTAGTCGGCGCTGCGGGTGACCGGCTCCGTGGCGGCGAGCGAGCCCTTGTGCGGGGTGACCGGCCGGCCGGTCACCGAGACCCGCTCGCCGTCCGGGGTCACGGCGTCGAGCCCGTCCGCCAGGAAGGTGTAGACCGTGTCGGCGTAGAGGGCGGCGGCCGGGCCCGAGGTGCCGCTGTACCGGGCGACGGCCGGGTACCAGGCGTCGACGTCCGCCCGGTCCCGGGCGTCCAGGCCCAGCTTGTCCGCGTAACCGCGCAGCACCGCGGCGCCGCCCAGGATGTTGGACCCGGTATCGGCGCGGAGGTCGGCCGGGCGCTCGCCGGTGAGGGCGGCGGCCCGCTCCAGGCTCCGGTTCGCCGGGTTGCTGACGAGGTGCATCACGCCGTAGCCGTTCGCCTGGCTGGGGAGTCCGGCGTGGCTGTCGAGCCGGGTCTCGCCGTATCCGACGGCGGCGAGCAGATCGCGCGGTACGCCGAACCGGCTCGCCGCCCGCTCGAAGGCCCGGTTCATCGGGTGGCCGGGGTCCGCCGCGGCGAGGGCCGGGGTGCCGGTGACGGTCAGGACGGTGGCGGTGAGGGCCGCCAGCACGGATGCGCGGGCCTTGGTGTGGGCTGCCGGGCGGCTGGGCATACCTGCTCCTGCTCTGTGGGGGAGAAGAACGGCCCCCGGGCCCGGGTGGGGTGGGCAGGGGGCCGCGAAGCCCGCTCAGGCTATCCATCTGTCCAGGGCATGACAATCAACCTGCCGTGTGTCGAACTCACTTTCACTCCAATGGAGTTGACGTGCGAATGCGGCCGCCCTCGTCCGGAGCCCGAGGGTGCCCGGACCCGTTCCGCCCCGGCGATCCGGCGCGGGGTGTGAACCAGGGGATTCGCACACCTGCCCAGCCCGCCCACCGCACGGGGGAACGCGGACCGGAGCCGCCTCCCACAGGGCGTATAAAGGGTCCCTCCGGACCGGCCGGCGTCCCCCGACGGCAGTGTGACCTCTCACGCGGCAAGGCGTCACCGCGTACGACAGCGGAGGAGTGCCCATGAGCACGGCAGACGAGATCAGCACCTTGCTGGTGACGAAATTCGGAACCGATCCCGTGGCGATCCGCCCCGAAGTGTCGCTCCGTCAGCTCAGGCTGGATTCCCTGGCCCTGGAGGAACTGCGGCTCCTCATCGAGGACCGGATGGGCGTCGACCTGGACGATGTCCAGCTCACCTCGCGCGACACCGTCGGCCAGTTGGTCGACGCCGTGCGCGCCAAGGCCGCCGCATGACCGGCCGGTACCGCCCCGAGCCGTTCGCCGCCGCCGTCACCGGGATCGGCCTCGTCACCGCGGCCGGCACGGGCACCGAAGCCACCTGGCACGGGGTGTCCGACGCGGCCACCGCGCCCTCGGTCCCGCACCGGACCGAACTCGAAGGCCTGCCCTGCGACTTCATGTACACCATCACGGACCTCGACACGAAGGCGGTCCTCGGGGTGGCGGCCCACCGCCTCATGGACCGCTTCTCGCAGCTCGCCGTCATCGCCGCCCGCGAGGCCGTCGCGGACGCCGGACTCGACCCCTCGGTCTGGGACAGCTCCCGCGTCGCCGTCGTCATCGGCTCCGCCCACGGCGGACTGCCCTTCTACGACCAGCAGCACACCGCGCTCACCGAGCGCGGCGCCCGCCGGGTCTCACCCAAACTCGCCCCGCTCACCGTCGTCAACGGCGCCGCCAGCAGCGTCGCGACCGACCTCGGCGCACACGGACCCAGCCAGGCCGTCTCCACCGCCTGCTCGTCCGGCACCGTCGCCATCGGCACCGCACACCAGATGCTGCGCACCGGGGCCTGCGACATCGTCGTCGCGGGCGGCGCCGAATCGGTCTGCTCCCGGCTGCTGATCGCCAGCGCCTGCCAGCTGAAGGCCGTCTCCACCCGCCGGGACGACCCCGAGTCCGCCTGCCGCCCCTTCGACACCCACCGCGACGGCTTCGTCGTCGGCGAGGGCGCCGGACTCCTCGTACTGGAACGCCCCGAACACGCCCGCGCCCGCGGCGCCACCGTCCGCGCGCACATCGCCGGATACGGCGCGTCCAGCGACGCGTACTCCGCCGTCGCACCCGACCCGGACGGCCTCGGCATCGAACGGGCCCTGCGCGCCGCCCTCGCGGACGCCGGAATCGGCGCGGCGGACATCGGGCACGTCAACGCCCACGGCACCTCCACCGTGGCGAACGACCTCATCGAGACGGTGATGCTGCGCCGGGTGCTCGGCACGCACCCCCTCGTCACGTCCACGAAGGCGATGACCGGACACACCCTCGGCGCCGCGGGCGGCATCGAGACCGCGCTGACCGTGCTCGCCCTCCAGCACCAACTGGTGCCGCCCACCGTCAACCTGGACGCCCCCGACCCGGAGATCCCGCTCGAAGTCGTGAGCAAGGAGGCCCGGCCCGGAGCGTTCGACGCGGCCGTCAAGACCTCGCTCGGCTTCGGCGGCCACAACGCCGCACTCGTCCTCACCAGGGCCTGACCGTGCGGCCCCGCAGAGGCTGCCGGGTGACCGCCGACCGTGCGGGCACGCCCCGGCACGCACACTTCCGGCGTTGTCGTCGGTCACCAACTCCCCCATAGCTGAAAACATGGGGGACCCCTTTCGCGTTGACTCCCTCCTCCGCCCTGGAATCGCACGCACCGGACCGCGTCCGCTTTCCGCCCGGAGGTCACCCGACAGCCTCCAAGGATGGCCAGCATGCCCGACGAGATCATCCGGAACCTGTCGGTGCACGGGCTGCGCTACAGCTACCGGATCCTCCCGCAGCCCTCGCCCCGCACCGATCCGGTCATCGTCCTGGGCGGCGCGCTCCAGGGGATGTACGGCTGGCCGCAGATGGACGAGCACCTGGGGCCCCGGGCCCACGTGGTCACCGCCGACCTGCCCGGCATGGGCGGCGCCGACCCGCTGCCGCCCGGCACCGGCGACGACATCCTGTACGCGGCCGTCACCGGGATCATCAACGACCTGGGCGTACCCCGGGTCAACCTCTTCGGCTTCTCCTACGGCACGTCGATCGCGTTCGGCTGCGCCCGGCGCAACCCCGGCCGCATCGCCCGGCTGGTGCTCGGCGGCGTACCGGCCCACATCAGCGACGCCCAACGCACCCAGTGGGGCCGGGCGGTCGACCGGCTGGGAGCCGGTGACATGGAGGGACTCGCCACCCTGACCGCCGAGGCCCTGATGTGTCTGGACCCGGACCGCAACGTGCACCGCAGGGAACTCGCCCGGCGCTACGTCCGGCGCTCCTTCCTGCACGCGCTCACCCACTCCCCGCACGCCGCCCAGTCGCTGCGCCGGGCCCTGGGCCACCGGCCGGACTTCTCCGGCGGGCTGAGCGGCGTACCCGCACTCGTCTTCGCGGGCGAGCACGACACGGTGACCTCGCCCGAACGGCAGCGGGCCTTCGCCGCGACGATCGACGGCAGCCGCTTCCTGACCATCGGGGACTCCGACCACTGGGTCGTGCTGGAGCGCCCCGACGACGTGGCGGACCTGGCCGCCCGCTTCTTCAGCGACCTCCCCCTGGAGCCGGCGCCCGCGCTGTGGCCGCTGGCCGCGCTGCCGCGTCCGCGTGCCCGCACGGCGGGGGCGGCCCTGCCGAGGGCGGGCGGCTGAGAGTCCGGTGACCCCGGCCGCCCGCCCGCGCGGGATCAGCGGTGGCCGTGATGTCCGTGGTCACCGTGGCCGTCGTGGCTTCCGTGGCCGGAAGCGCCGGCCCGCACCCGCACGATCTGCGGGTCGTGGTCGCTCGCCTGGTCGGCGAACTCCGCGTTGATGTGCACCACGTCGTAGTCGAAGCGCCGGATGCCGGGGCTCGTCAGGATGTGGTCCAGCGTCTGCGAGTTGCCCTCGTACACATAGCTGTACCGCTCGTTCTCCGGCAGCGTGTTGATGAGGGGCTTGAGCGCCTTCCCGGCGGTGAGCGCGGACATCGTCGGTGAGAACGCGAAGTCGTTCAGGTCGCCGAGGGCGATCACCCGGGCCGATTTGTCGGCCGCCAGCAGGGACTTGACGAAGGTGTTGACCTCCGCCGCCTGCTTGACCCGCTTCGTCTCCGAGCTGCGCACGGGCGGCTGGTAGCGGCCGTGCAGCGGCTGGTCACCGCCCTTGGAGGTGAAGTGGTTGCCGATGACGAACACCGGCTCGCCGCGGAAGCGGAACTCGCCGACCAGCGGCTTGCGGCTGTCCGCCCAGGACTCGTCGAGCGGGCTGATCCGGGCGGGCGAGGCCGACAGGGTGACGCCGTGCCTGGTCTTCACGGCCTGCACCGCGGTGGTCGCGTCGCCGCCCGCGCGGTCCACGAAGGAGACCCGGGCAGGGTTGAAGAGGAACACGTTACGGATGTTGCCGCCGGGCTCGCCGCCGTCCTTGCCGTCCTGCGGAGCGACGTAGCGCCAGGAGTAGCGCGGTCCGCCCGCCGCGACGATCGCGTCGGTGAACCGCTTCAGGGTCGCCTCGGAGCCGACCGTGCCGTCGTTGACCGCACCGTTGTCGTCCTGGATCTCCTCGAGCGAGACGATGTCCGGGGAGGCCAGGCTGACCGCGACGCCCTTGGCGAGGGTGTCGAACTTGCCCTGCTCGTCGCGCGCGTCGAGGTTCTCCACGTTGTAGGTGGAGACGGCGAGTTCGTCGCGCTTCTGCTTCCTGGTGACCTCGCGCTTCAGGTGCCGGTCGGTGAGCGTGCCGAGCCGGGTGGCCTGGAGGCTGTAGCCGCCGAAGGAGTCGTAGTCCAGCACGCCGTCGGTGGTGCCGGACAGCACGTCGCCCACGTTCGCCACCGGTACGGGCCGGGTGGCGTCGAGGGACATCACCTTGATCCGGCCGGTGTTCTGGTCCTGGTAGGAGGAGTACAGGGTGCCGCCGCGCCGGGTCGGGTTCTGCTTGGGCTCGACGGTCACCCAGACCTCGCCGTACGAGCTGGTGGCGCCGGTGACCCGGGTGTCGGCCGTCTCGACCCGGGTGCCTTCGAGGGACTCGTACAGGTCGAGCGCGTACTTCGCCGGTTCGAGGGGCAGCGCGTCGATCGAACCGCCGTCCGCCGAGGGGGCATAACCGCCGGGTACTGCCTTCGCGTTGAGCGCCACCGGCGCGGGCAGCGCGTTGCCGGAGGACAGGACGGTGGTCCTGGGGGCGGTGATCTCGGTGACGGACTGGGTGGTGGCCGAGGGGTAGTACTCGTCCACCGTGCCGCTGACCAGGACCGAGTCGCCCACCGAGACGGCCGGGGCGGCGGAGCCGGTGTAGACGAGGACGCCCTCGGAGGTGCGGGGGTCCGCGTCCGGCGAGGGGTCCTGGATCCAGAAGCCGCGCGAACCCGTGGTGCGCAGCGCCGTGACGATGCCGGGGACCCCGGTCACCGCCTTGCCGTCCAGCGGGGAGACCCGGGTGCTGCCCTGGATGTCGTGCACGCGCACGGTGCCGGGCTCGGTGGGGTTGCCCGGGTCGCCGGGGTCCTCGCCGCCGCCGGAGGTCTCACCGGCGGCGTTCACCGGGGTGGGTGCGCCGGCGGAGAGGTCGGCGGCGTTGTCGTCGGTGTCCGCGAGGGAGGCCGCGCGCGCCACGGATGCAGTGGCGGAGGCGCCGGTCGCCGGTCCGCCGCCCTCCCGGACGACCGCGGAGCCGTAGCCCACCAGGTCCACGACCCGGGTATCCGATGCGCAGTCGGCCGCGGTCTTGCAGGTCAGCGCCGTGGTGCCGGAGACCAGCGCGACCGTGCCGCTCGCGGCGGACATGGCGACCGTGCCGGTGGCGTCGGGGGCGGGCAGGGCGACCGTGCCGCCCGTGCCCGCGGCCTGGCCCACCAGATAGCGGCCGCCGGGCGCCACGGCACCGGTGAGCGGGGACACCTGCCACTGCGAGCCGGCGGACGGCGCCCCGGGCAGGTACTGGACGCTGAACCCGGACAGGTCGTACGCGGCGGAGCCGGCGTTGGCCAGCTCGACGAAGTCGCGGGTGAGCGTCGCACCGGAGTTCCCGCCGCCGCCGTACACCTCGGAGATCACGGCGGACGAGGACGGGGCCGCGAAGGCGGCGGGCAGCGCGGTGGCCGAGAGGGTCACGGCGACCGCGCCGGCCAGCAGGACGGAACGTGGTCTGGATATGCGCACGGAAACTGCCCCTCAGAGTGTGATGAGGGAGCACAAGCTATGCGCGTAGAACCGGCGATGACAAGGCATCAGAGGTTAATTCCAGAAATCGGTCAGCCATCCGGCCCACACCGGCCGCCGGCCGGGCTCCCGGCCCGCCGCGCCACCGGTCCGGCCGCCACTGTTCACGCCCCCGCCGGGCGCCCGTCACACCGCCGCAACGCGGGAGCAACACCCGGCAGGGGAACGGGTGTCCAGGATGCGGCAATGGTTTGACCGGGTTGCGCCGGTCCGGTTACGTTGCGCGGCATGCAGCGATCCGCACACCTGACGACGCGAGGTCATATCGACCTGAAGCGTGTGTGCTCCGCCGTGTGTCATCGGGTCTGAGAGCGTCACGCCCGCGCGACCCGGCCGCGAGGGGGCTGTCCAGCCGTCCCCTTGCCCGGCCCCGGATCCCGCAGGGTGTCTCTCCACCGCAGAGCAGTGCCGCCCGGCCCCGGGCCGGCGGCGGACTGCCCGAGCTCCGTACCGGAGCACGCACCGCGTCACCCGCTGCCATCGAGGACCTGGAAGACACTGTGAAGAGTCTGTCCGCACCCGGCCGTCGCCCCAGTCCGCCGCGCCGCTCCGACATACCCGCCGCACCGCCCGTCCGCCGGCTCGCGGGCACCGGCCCGGTGTTCGGCGCGATCCTCGACCACGGACCGGTGGCCCGTTCCACCGTCGCCCGGCTCACCGGCCTCTCGCCCGCCTCGGTCACCGGCCACGTCACCTCACTGCTGGCCCGCGGACTGGTCCGGGAGAGCGCGGAGACCGCCGGACCCCGAGGGCTCGGCCGGCCGCACATCCCCGTCGAGATCGACACCGGCCGCTACCTGGTGGCCGGGGCGCACATCGCCGTCGCCCACTCGACCGTGTCGCTGATGGACCTGCGCGGCCGGATCGTGGCCGAGGACCGCCGGGCCCACCGCACCACGGACCCGCACCGGATGTTCGCCGAACTCGCGGCCAGGCTGCCCCGGCTGACGGCCGCGCACGCGGACGGACGCACGGTGCTCGCCCTGGGCCTCGCCACCGGGCACCGGGTCGACCCCGTCGCCGGGGTGATCGTGGACCACCCGCACCTCGGCTGGCGCGATGTCCCGGCCCGCGACGTCCTCACCGCCGCGACCGGGCTCCCGGTCCACGTGGACAGCCACTCCCGCGCACTGGCCCGCGCCGAGCAGCTGTTCGGCCAGGAGTCGACCCGTACCAGTACGGTCCTGCTCTTCGTCGGCGCGGTCGTGGACGCCGCCTTCGCCACCGAGGGTGCCATGCACCGGGGCCCGCGCTCGGGGGCGGGCAGCGTGGCGCATCTGCCGCTCGGCACCGAGGGGGCGGACGGTGACGTGGAGGGGGAGCGGGGCGGTGCCGGCGGCTGTTCCTGCGGGCGGGCCGGCTGCCTCCAGTCGGAGGTGTCGGAGCGCGCCATGGTGCGGCGCGCGGCCGCTCAGGGGCTGGCCGTCGACTCGTTCCCGGAACTGCTGGACCGGGCGCTGAGCGGTGATCCGAGGGCGGTGGCCCTGTTCCGCCGGCGGGCGCGGCTGGTGGGGAGGGCCGCGGCGCTGCTGCTCGACATGTTCGACCCCGAGGTGCTCGTCGTCGTCGAGCCGGGGGCGGGCCGGATGCCGGAGTGTCTGGCCGAGCTGCGGGCCGAGGTGGCGAAGCGCTCGTGGGTCTGCGAGGACCCGGAGCGCACGGTGGTGCCGACCAGCTTCACCGGCACCGTCCTGGCCACGGCCGGCGGCGCGGTGGCGCTCGGCGCGCTGTACGCGGATCCGCTCGGCCCCTGGCCCGCGCTGCCCGCCGTCTCCTGAGGCCGCCGATTCCGGCGGGCCCTTCCGGATCCGACTTAATTCAGGCAGTTGCATTGTTGACCGGGTACGAATGCGGACGGGATGATGGATTCATGACCAGCAGGCAGCGGAATTCACGGAACGCGTCCTCGGTGACGCGCGTCTTCCGTCTGTCCTCGACGGCGTTCGCCGCCGTCCGGCTCCTTTGTCGCCGCCCCTGTCCGGGCCTCCGGTAGACCTGCCGCGTTCGTCGCGACTTCTCCGTTTCGTTTTCCCCGCCGGCCCCCGTCCGGCATTTCCGTCATGGTCGCGGCGCCCCGCCGCGCATTCCATGCATGCGCGTACTCGCCATTCCCGCGACCTTTCTCGCCCCTTTCCGACCAGTCACCCCGGGAGAGACGTTGACCGTCACCGTGTCCTCATTCACCGCACCGATCGCATCGGACGCTGCGGCCGGATCGCCCGCGCCCGGCATCGACCCGGGCCGCTTCAGGCAGGCGTTCCGCCGCTATCCCGCCGGAGTCGTCGTCGTCACCGCCGACGCGGGCCGGGGCCCCATAGGTTTCACCGCGACCTCGCTCAGCTCGCTCTCGCTGGACCCGCCGCTGGTGTCGTTCGGGATCGGCACCACCACCTCGTCCTGGCCGCACATCGAACGGGCCCGCACGGCCGTCGTGAACTTCCTCGGCGCCGAACAGCGCGCACTGGCCACCACCTTCGCCACCAGCGGCATCGACCGCTTCGCCGCCCCCACCCGCTGGCGGCGGCTGCCGGAGGGGGAGCCGGTGCTCGACGGGGTGGCCGGGTGGCTGCGGCTGGAGATCGAACAGCTCGTCCCGGCCGGTGACCACCGCGTCGTCATCGCCCGGGTGGTGGACGCCCGGCTCCACGAGGGACACAGCCCGCTCCTCTTCCACGACGGCGGCTACCGCACCCTCCGGGCGCCCGCGCCCCCCACCGGCCACTGACCAGGGACTCGCCATGCCGTTCAACGACACACACCGGACCGTCGGCCGCAGATCATTTCTCGCACTCACCGGTGCGACGGCCATCGGCGCGCTCGCCGCCTGCTCGCCACAGGCCGAAACGGTGGCGAGCGCCGAACCCACCGGAAAGCTTCCCTCGGGAGCGCCACCGGCCGGCACGAAACTCTCCATAGCCGTGCGCACCACCCAACTCCAGCTGGGGGCGGCCGGGCTGGAGAAGGAGCTGCCGTTCACCGTTTCCGACTGGCCCAATCTGAACGCGGGCCCCGATATCATCCAGGGATTCCGCGCCCATTCCATCGATCTCGCGGTCAATGCCGGAATTCCGCCGATCCAGGCCCAGGCCATCGGCGTCGGCGCGAAGATCGTCGCGGTGCAGGTGCGCAACAGCCCCAGCTACGTCTTCGCGACCGCGCCCGGATCGGACATCAGGAGCGTGACCGATTTCCGCGGCCGGAAGATCGGCTTCTCGCAGGGCCAGGCCCAGGGCGTCGTCGTACTGCGCGCGCTGAAGCGGGCCGGCCTCGCCAACAAGGACGTCGAACTGGTCGCCCTGCCCAGCACCCAGTTCCTCACCGCCCTGCAGTCCGGGCAGGTCGACGTGGCACCACTGGGCGAGCCGACCCTCACCAAGTACCTGAGCCAGTACGGCAAGGACGGCGCGCGCGGGATCAGGACCGACGTCGTGGACCTGCTCACGGTCCTCTGGGCGCCCGACGAGGTGCTGAACGACCGGGCCAAGGCCGCCGCCGTCCGGTCCTTCGTCCCGCTGTGGGCCCGCGGAGTGGCCTGGGCCTGGGAGAACAGCGACACCTGGATCGACACCTACTACGTCAAGGACCAGGGCGTCTCCCGGGCGGACGGCAAGCGCATCGTCGCCTCCCTGCGGCAACCGCGGTTCCCGGTGAGCTGGGACAAGGCCATCGCGTGGGAACAGGAGACCGCCGACCTGATGGCCGAGGGCGGGTTCGTGCCGAAGCAGGACGTCGCCGGGCTGTTCGACCGCCGCTTCGAGGGGCTGGCGGCCGAGGCCGTACCGGCCCGCTACCGGGAGACGTCATGACCGGACTGCTCACGAACGCCCGCACCGCGGCCCCGGTGAAGCCGGCCGTCGCGCCCGGGAAGGCGGCGAAGCGGCCGGAGCCGGGCACGGACGCGACGGCTCCCCGCCCCGCCACGCCCCGGACCACCCGCAGACGGCTGGGTCCCGGCCGGGCCGTGCCCTTCGGCCGACTGATCGGGCCGGTCCTGGTCATCGCGCTGTGGTGGTCCGCCTCCGCCGTCGGCTACCTCGACCCCCGGATCCTGTCCGGGCCCGGCACGGTGCTCTCCACCGCGTCGGCCCTCGTCGCCGACGGCCGGCTCCAGGACAACGTCCTCATCTCACTGCAACGCGCCGGCCTCGGACTGCTCTTCGGGGTGGCGGCGGGGGTCGTGCTCGCCGTCGCGGCCGGGCTGAGCCGCACCGGCGAGTACCTGCTGGACGGCCCGCTGCAGATCAAGCGCGCCATCCCGTCCCTCGCCATGCTCCCGCTGCTGATCCTCTGGCTCGGCATCGGTGAACAGATGAAGGTCACGGTGATCGCACTCGGCGTCGCGGTGAGCATGTACATCAACACCTACGCCTCGCTGACCGGCATCGACAGCAGGTACGTCGAGCTGGCCGAGGGACTCGACCTGAGCCGGCCGCAGTTCGTCCGCAAGGTCGTCGTACCCGGCTCACTGCCCGGTTTCTTCGTCGGGCTGCGCCTCGGCGTGACCGCGTCCTGGCTGGGGCTGATCGTCGTCGAGCAGATCAACGCCACCAGCGGCATCGGCTACATGATGTTCCAGGCCCAGCAGTACGCGCAGTCCGACGTGATCATCGTGGGCCTGGTGGCCTACGGGGTCTTCGGCTTCGCGTCGGACGCGGCGGTACGCGCCGTCGAGAGGAGGGTCCTGTCATGGCGACGCACTCTGGCGGGCTGACCCGCACCCGTGCCGCCGCCGGTGGGGCCGTGGACGTCCCCGCGATACGCACCCGGCGCCTGGTCCGCAGGTTCGGTGACCGGGACGTCCTCAAGGAGCTCGATCTCACCGTCGCCCCGGGGGAGTTCACCGCACTGCTCGGACGCAGCGGCTCGGGCAAGTCCACCCTGCTGCGGGCCGTCGCCCGGCTCGACCACACCGTCGAGGGCTCGGGCGAACTCACCGTCCCCGACCGGGTCTCGCTCTCCTTCCAGGACTCCCGGCTGCTGCCCTGGCTGCGGGTCATCGACAACGTCGTCCTCGGGCTGCGCGGCCCGGGGGCCCGGGAACGCGGCCTCACCGCACTGGCCGAGGTCGGTCTGGAGGGGCGCGGCCGGTCCTGGCCGCACGAGCTGTCCGGCGGCGAGCAGCAGCGTGCCGCACTGGCCCGCGCCCTGGTCCGAGAGCCCGAACTCCTCCTCGCGGACGAGCCGTTCGGCGCCCTGGACGCCCTGACCCGGATCAGGATGCACGACCTGCTGCGCGAGCTCTACGAGCGCCACCGCCCCGCGGTGCTGCTGGTCACCCATGACGTCGACGAGGCCGTCGAGCTGGCCGACCGGGTGCTCGTCCTGGAGGACGGCCGGATCTCCGTCGACCTCACCGTCGACCTGCCCACCCCGCGGTCCCGGCGCGACCCCCGGTTCCAGGAGTACCGCGACACCCTGCTCACCGCGCTCGGCGTAGCCCAGCCCCAGCCCCAGGCCCGTACCGAACCGAAGGAACCCCATGGCCCGCACGCCTGACCGCAAGCAGCTGCACCTCAACGCCTTCCTCATGTCCACCGGCCACCACGAGGCGTCCTGGCGGCTCCCCGGGAGTCCGGCCGAGGCCGACTCGGACATCGAGCACTACAAGAACCTGGCCCGGATCGCGGAGCGCGGCAGACTGGACTCGCTGTTCCTCGCCGACAGTCCGGTCCTGATGGGCGACCCCGGACGGCGCCCGTCCGCCAAGCTGGAGCCCACCGTCCTGCTGACCGCGCTCGCCGGCGCCACCAGCCGCATCGGGCTCATCGCCACCGCGTCGACCAGCTACAACGAGCCGTACAACCTGGCCCGCCGGTTCGCCTCGCTGGACCATGTCTCGGGCGGCCGGGCCGGCTGGAACATCGTCACGACCGCGGGCGCCGACGCGGCCCGCAACTTCGGCCTCGACGACACCCCCCTGCACCACGACCGCTACCGCCGCGCCGGTGAGTTCGTCGAGGTGTCCACCAAGCTCTGGGACAGCTGGGCCGACGACGCGGTGATTGCCGACAAGGAGCGCGGCGTGCACGCGCTGGCGGAACGGGTGCGGAAGATCGGGCACAGCGGCGAGTTCTTCCGGGTCGACGGCCCGCTGAACGTCCAACGCCCGCCGCAGGGATATCCGTTGCTCGTCCAGGCGGGCTCCAGTGAGGACGGCAAGGACTTCGCCGCCCGGTACGCGGAGGCGGTGTTCACCGCTCAGCAGACCCTGGAGGAGGGCATCGCGTTCTACAAGGACGTGAAGCAGCGGGCCGAGGCCATCGGCCGCAACCCGGACGGCATCAAGATCCTCCCCGGCATCGTGCCCGTCATCGGTGACACCGAGGCCGAGGCGCTGGCGCTGGACTCCGAGCTGGAGAACCTCATCGTCCCGGAGTACGCCAAACGGCAGCTGGCCCAGCGCCTCGGGATCGTGGCCGACGAGCTGGACCTGGACGCGGAGCTGCCGGAGGACATTCCCACCGAGGACGAGATCGAGGGCGCCAAGAGCCGCTACACGCTCGTCGTGGAGCTCGCCAGGCGCGAGCGCCTGACCGTACGTCAGCTCATCGGCCGGCTCGGCGGCGGACGCGGCCACCGCACCTTCGCCGGCACGGCCGAGCAGGTCGCGGACACCATCGAGCACTGGTACGACAGCGGGGCCGCCGACGGCTTCAACATCATGCCCGCCGTCCTCCCCTCCGGCCTGGAGGTGTTCGTCGACCGGGTGGTGCCGATCCTCCAGGAGCGGGGACTGTTCCGTACCGAGTACACCGCGAGTACCCTGCGCGGGCACTACGGGCTGCCCCGGCCCGCCAACCGGCTGTTCGAGACCGTCGACAGCGCCGAGGGCCACTTCGGCATCGCGCTGGCGCAGGCCGGGTGACGGCCTGTCCGGACCGGAGCGGCCGCGACGGCCGAAGCGCCGGCGCCGGCCGTCCGCGCGCCGCGTACCGGGTGTCAGACGGCCGGCACCCGGTCCAGGAATCCGGCCACCGCGCTGATCCGCCCGTCGTCCGCGAGGATCACCACGTCCGAGCCGGCGACCGGCGCCGACCCGTCCGCCGCGGCGACCAGTTCCCAGCTGAAGCGGGCGAGGCAATGGTGGCCGTCCACGGTCCCGGTCAGCCGGAAGGCGAAGCCGGGGAACTGCCGCTGGGCGCCGCTGACCGCGGCCGCGAGACCCTCGTGCCCTTGCACGGAGGCCAGCGGGTCGGTGTAGGTGGCGTCCTCGGTGAACGCCGCGGCGACGGCCTTCGCCAGGTCCTGGGGGGTGGCGGCGTTCCAGGCGGCGAAGTAGCGCTCGACGGCGTCGTCGTAGGAGGTCATCGTGGGTCCTCTCGTGGGCCCCGGCGGGTGGGCCGGGTGCGTTGTGCTGGTGAGGAACACGATGTCCGACAGCGTGGAACGGGTCGATTACCTCCGGGGTAAGCGCGGTCCGGTAGCTCCGGGGCAGGCACGGCCGCGCGGACCGGACCGCGCTCAGCGCCGGTGTTCGTCCAGGAAGCCCATCAGCGCGGTGTTGAGCTCCTCGGCGTGGGTCCAGCCGATGTTGTGCGGGCCGCCGGCGATCTCCACGAGACGGCTGTCACCGATGAGGTCCGGCAGCCGCCGCCCGGTCGAGTCGATGGGCAGGATGCGGTCCTCGTCGCCCTGCACGACCAGCGTCGGCACGTCGTTCTTCGGCAGGTCGTCACGGAAGTCCGTCAGCCAGGTCGGGACGCACGCAAGGGTGGCGTGGGCCGAGGCGTCCGCCGCGACGTTCCACTGCATCCGCAGGGCCTGTTCGCTGATCCGGGTGCCGGCGAGCTTGTCGGTGTTGTTGAACGCATCAAGGAAAGCGGTCAGATAGGCGGGCCGGTCGGCGACGATCGCGCTCATGATTCCGTCGAAGACGCTCCGCTCGACGCCGGCGGGGTTGTCGTCCGCCAGCAGCAGGTAGGGCGGTACGGGGGCCACCAGGACGGCCAGGCCGACCCGGCGCGAGCCGTGGTTGCCGAGGTAGCGGGTGACCTCACCGGTGCCCATGGAGAACCCGGCCAGAACCGCGTCCTGGAGGTCGAGCCTCTCCATCACGGTGTTCAGGTCAGCGGCGAACGTGTCGTAGTCGTACCCGGTGACGGGCCTGCTCGACCGGCCGAAACCGCGCCGGTCGTAGGTGATGACCCGGTACCCGGCGCCGAGCAGCACCGGGAGCTGTTTCTCCCAGGACGCGCCGCTCAGCGGGAACCCGTGGATCAGTACGACGGGCCTGCCCTCGCCGTGGTCCTCGTAGTACAGCTCGATGCCGGCGGAGTTCTCCTGGCCGACGGTGATGTACGGCATGCTGGCTCTCCCTCGGTACGTGGGTACGTGGGTACGTGGGTACGTCGTACGTGGGTGTCGTGGCCCGGCTGCGGGCGGCGCTGCGTGCCCGCGCCTACATCCGGCCGTCCGGGACGACGTGCATGGCGGCCTCCTCGGCGGACGCCGCCGCGCCGTCGATCCCGACGTCCTCGCCCGCCGTGGTGTCCGGGTCGTCGCGGTCCAGCTCCCTGGTGAGGCGCCCGGCACGGGCGTCCCCGACCTCGTCGTCCCAGGGCTCGCCGTCCCCGCCCGGCACGTCGCCCACGCCGTCACCCGGCCCGTCGGCGACCTCGGGCAGCTCCCGGGCGAGCCTGCCCTCCAGGCCCTCGCCGCTGTGCTGCTCGGACGCGGTGGTGCCCCGGTCCTCCACGGCCCACGGCCGCTCCGGCGGGGAGTACCCCTCGTCGAGCACGTCGGTGAGGTCGCGGTCGTCCAGGGTGTCTTCCACATCGAGCTGTTCGGCGGGGTCGGAGGCCTCCGGCTGCTGGGGCTGGTAGACCTCGTCGCCCCGGTCGGCATCCTTCATGATGAGTCCCTTCCCGATGTCGGGGATCCCGGTCATGCCCACCGTACGACGCGGGAGAAGGGGGCACAGCAGCCCATGAGCCTTCGAACTTCCCGTACCCCTTCAGGATAGGGGGCCAGGCCCCGGGCCCGCAGCCCTGCGGCCGCGGGCGGGCGGCCGGGGCACGAGTGAGGGACGATGGAAAGTGTGGGCCGCAGTGCCCCGCAGGGCGGGAACGGCACCGAAAGCCGAGTGGAGAGGCCGTCCGCAGACGCAGCCACGGAGAGGCCGTCATGGATTACCCGGAGAGCTACCAACTGGTGTTTCAGTCGTCCGCTGTGGAGGACGACGCCGTGATCGTCCGGCGGACCGCGCAGGCCGGGGCCGGCGGATACCCGGTCTACGAGGACGAGACCGGGATCGTCCGGGCGGAGATCAGCGAGCGCGGCGAGGTGCGCATGCTCGCCAGTGGCGGGCACCAGGTGCTCGGCACGCCGCTGGTGGTGCCCGAACCGGCCGGATGAGACGAGGCCGGCGACGCCGGCCCGCCCTCCGCGAAGGCCGGAAAACGAACAGACTTCGCGGACCCCTATCACGTGCTCATGTCCGGTGACATCCTGCCGACGCAGGACAATTCGTCGCGAGGCGTCAAACACTTGGTCGAAATTTTGCCCCTGGTGGGATGCGCGGAGGAGACACCAGGCACACTCGACCTGTAGGAATCTCGCCACGAAGAGGATCACGCATGATCACGTTGAAGAAGGAAGACGGCCCGGCGGATCTGGACGGGGTGACCCATCTGTCCATCGGGGTGTCCTGGGATCCCACTGTCGGCAGCAGTGGCGGGCTGATGGGCAAGCTCCGTCAGAAGAAGGGCACCGACCTCGACCTCATCGCCATCGCGATGCAGGGCGCGGAGCCGGTGCGGCTGGCCGGTCTGGACTCCCTGGACCCGCTGGGCAACGGTTCTCTGGCGCACAGCGGCGACAACCAGACGGGGAAGGGCGACGGCGACGACGAGACCGTGACCGTCGACTTCGCCCGGGTGCCGTCGAACATCACGGCCATCGTCTTCATCGCCGCGGCGTACAAGAAGCACAGCTCCTTCCAGAGCGCGCGCAACATCAGCTTCAAGGTGTACGACGCGACGGGCGGCACCACCCAGCAGGTGGCCGACATCTGGCCGAGCCTGCTCAGCAACGACAACGGCTGCGCCGTGGCCAAGGCGTTCCGGGTCGGCGGGAGCTGGAAGCTCGAGGTGATCAACGAGACCGGGAAGATCAAGCAGGGCGACGAGCAGGCCCTGATGCGCTTCGCCGTCAGCAAGTAACCGGCGGACAGCCGGGGCGTGTTCCTGGAACCCGGCTTCCCCGTCCCGCACGCGCGGTGGTGTTCAGTCCACCCGGCGCCCGCGGGACGGGGGCGCCGCGTTTCCGGCGGCCAGTGGTGACCGGGCCAGTTCGACGCAGCCCGCGGTGATCAGGCCCAGGGCCAGCAGTTCGGGAAGCAGCCACCAGCCGGTGCGCAGTTGCTCGCCGAACAGGGTCACCCCGTACAGGACGCTGATCAGGGCGTCGCCCAGCGTCAGGCACGGCTGGACCGCGACCAGCGTGCCCGCCTGGAGCGCGTTCTGGAGGAGGAACAGCGCGCCGACGCCCGCTGCGGCCGTCGCGTAGAGCTGCCAGGACTCGAAGAGCACCACCACCCCGTCGCCGTCACTGAGCCGCGCCATGGCGTCCTTCATGAGGGCGGCGGTGAGCGCGTACCCGCAGGCGGCGGCCAGACCGAGCAGCGCGGCCCGCGAGTTGCCCCGGGTGGCCCGCGCCCCGGCGATCAGCGCCGCCTCGAAGAGACCGGTGAGCACCAGCGCCGGAACCCACGCCGCCCCGTGCACCGTCTCGCTCCCGCCGCCCGGAGCGGCCGACGCCATACCGAGCGCCAGACCGGCCGTCACGGCTGCCGCCCCGAGCCAGACGGGCCGGGGCACCCGCACCCGCATGACGAATCCGGCCAGGAGCAGGGTCGCCGGCAGCTCGATCACGAAGATCGGCTGGACCACCGCGATCGGCCCGGTGGCCAGTGCGACTGCCTGACAGACGGCCGCGACGATCACCAGCGCGATGCCCGCCAGCCACACCTTCTGGCGCAGCAGATGACCGATCAGCGACATCCGCATCGCCTCCCGGTCCGGGACGTCGAGGGCTGCGCGGCGCTGGAGGACGGAGGCGGACCCGTTGCTGAGCGCGGTCAGGACGGCGAAGAGGACACTGATCACCGGTCCATGATGCGGGCGGACGGCGCCGGCAGCCGGGTCCCGCGCCCGGCGGGTGGGCGGACGCGGGAAACGCCGGACGGGGTGCCGCGCGAAGAACCGCGCCATCAGGACGGAATCCGTCCTGATGGCCGCGTACCGTGCCGCCATGGCCGAGAAGAAGAAGACCTCCTCCCCGGCGCCCGCGGTGCTCTCGCCGCGGGCACTGGGGCGCGCGACGCTGGAACGCCAACTGCTGCTCCGCCGGGCCTCGATGCCGGCCGCCGAAGCGATCCGGCACCTCGTCGGCCTCCAGGCGCAGAACACCAGGCCGCCCTACTTCCAGCTGCTCGCCCGGCTGGAGGGCTTCGAGCCGGGCGAACTCGCCGCGCTGATGGAGTCGCGCGAGGCCGTCCGCATCGTCACCCTGCGCTCCACCATCCACACCCACACCGCCGACGACGCCCTCACCCTGCGCCCCCTCGTCCAGGAGGCCCGCGACCGGGAGCTGCGCACGTTCCGGAAGGGGCTCGTGGGCGTGGACCTGGACCGGCTCCGCGACATCAGCCGGGAGTACGTCCAGGAGGCGCCCCGCACCCCGAAGGAGATCCGCGAGAGGCTGCTCACCGAGTGGCCCGACGCCGATCCGCAGGCCCTGAGCACGGCGGCCCGCTGCGTGCTGCCCCTGGTCCAGGTGACCCCGCGCGGGGTGTGGGGCAGGAGCGGCCGGGTGGCGCTGACCACCGTCGAGCACTGGCTCGACAGACCATCCGACCCGGTGCCCGCGCCCGACGCCACCGTGCTGCGCTACCTCGGCGCCTTCGGCCCCGCGTCCGTGCGGGACATGCAGGCATGGGCCGGACTGACCCGGCTGGGGGAGGTGTTCGACCGGCTCCGGCCGCGACTGGTCACCTTCCGGGACGAGAACGGCGTCGAGCTGTTCGACCTGCCCGACGCCCCGCGCCCCGCCGAGGACACCCCCGCCCCGCCCCGCTTCCTGCCCGAGTTCGACAACGTACTGCTGAGCCACGCGGACCGTACCCGGGTCATCCCGCCCCGGTTCAAGGGGCGCAACGGGGTGGGGAACCAGAACTACGGGAGCGTGCTGTTCGACGGCTTCCTCGCCGCCCTGTGGCGGCTGGACGCCGGCCGGGGCGGCGCACCGGCGACCGTCACCGTGCAGGAGCTGCGCCCGCTGGGAGCGGCCGGGCAGGGCGCCGTCACGGCGGAGGCCGTCGCGCTGCTCTCCGTGATGACGGCGGCGGCCGGCGACGGCAGCGGACACGACGTCAGGTTCGCCCCGTTCATCGACTTCGGTGAGTGAGCGGATGAGCGGGCGCGTACCGGGGCAGGCGTGCACGCGTCACGAGCGGGCCGGGACCGGCGGGGCCGCGTCGCGTTACGGCAGCAGCCCCGCCCGCCGGGCGGCGACGACCGCCTCCAACCGGGTGTGCGCGCCGAGCTTGCGCATCGCGGAGCGCAGATAGCCCTTCACCGTCTCCGGGCGCAGCCCGAGCCGGCCCGCCGCCACCGCGTTCGTCGCGCCCGCCGCGACGCAGGCCAGGACATCGACCTCACGGGGAGCCAGCTGCACCTCCCCGGACCTCCGCACCCGCGCACCGGCCGCCGAGGCGAGCCGCCCGCACACCGCGAGCAGCTCGTCGCGCAGCGCCGGGTCGAGGACCTTCGGCACCAGGGCGCGCAGTTCCCGGTGCGCCGACCTGACGTCCTCCCAGGCCTCCGGCGCGGCCCGCGGGTCGGTCACCTCCTCGCGGGTCACGGCGAGCAGCTGCTGCACCTCGTCCCGGACGGCCAGCGCCTGCTCCACGTCGCGGGCTGCGGCCACCGCCGCGTCGAACGTGCGGTCCCCGAGCGTGAGGGGCTCGCGCAGCGCTCCGTACAGCACCCCGCGCACCTTGCGGCGTACGACGACGGGTACCGCGACGACCGAGCGGAGCCCCTCCGCCGCCACGGCCACGTCGTACTCGTGGCTGATGTGGCGCGAGGAGTGGTAATCGGTCACCGCGCACGGCCGGGACAGCGCGATCGCCTTGCCGCCCAGACCGCTGCCGGCCGAGATCACCAGCCCGCGCAGCGCCGCGGTGTGCGCCCCGTTCAGCTCGGCGATCCTGGCATGTCGGGTGTCGGAGAGCAGCCCGCCGAATGCCACGGGCAGCCCGCTCGTCCGGCGCAGCCGCAGCAGCGCGGCCTGCATCTCCACCGCATCGACGGATTCCGGCACGATGACGCCTCTCTGCCCGGTCCCAGGGGTTCACTGGCTCCGGAGCACCCCCGTTCGGGGGTGGTGAGACCCGGGTCACTGTTTACATCATGTCAGGATCCCGGAGAGACGGGTCCGGTCCGCAACGAGGAGGGCACATGCCGGCAACCAGTGCGACGGAGACGTTCCGGGCCGCCCGGGACTTCCTGCTGAAGCACCGCGAGGACTACCGAGCCGCCTACGAGGGCTTCCGCTGGCCCCGCAGCGACCACTTCAACTGGGCCCTGGACTGGTTCGACGTCATCGCCCGGGACAACGACCGCACCGCCCTGCACATCGTGGAGGAGGACGGCGGGCGCACCGAGATGTCCTTCGCCAGGATGTCCGCCCGCTCCAACCGGGCCGCGAACTGGCTGCGCGCCCAGGGCGTCCGGGAGGGCGACCGCATCCTCGTCATGCTCGGCAACCAGGTGGAGCTGTGGGAGACCGCGCTCGCCGCGATGAAGCTGCGCGCCGTCGTCATCCCCGCGACCCCGCTGCTGGGCCCGGCCGACCTGCGCGACCGGGTCGAGCGCGGCCGGGTGCGCCACGTGCTGGTCCGGGACGCGGACACCGCCAAGTTCGACGAGGTGCCCGGCCGCTACACCCGGATCGTCGTCGGCGCGGAGACCGAGGGCTGGCTCTCCTACACCGGGGCCGACGAAGCGCCGGACACCTTCACGGCGGACCGGGAGACCGACGCCGACGAACCGCTGATGCTCTACTTCACCTCGGGCACCACCGCCAGCCCCAAGCTGGTCGAGCACACCCATGTGTCGTACCCCGTGGGCCACTTGTCGACGATGTACTGGATCGGTCTCAAGCCCGGCGACGTCCACCTCAATATCTCCTCGCCCGGCTGGGCCAAGCACGCCTGGTCCAATCTCTTCGCCCCGTGGACCGCCGAGGCGACCGTCTTCATCTTCAACTACACGCGCTTCGACGCCGCCCGGCTGATGGCCGAGATGGACCGCTCGCGCATCACCAGCTTCTGCGCGCCGCCCACCGTCTGGCGGATGCTCATCCAGGCCGACCTGACCCAGCTGAAGACCCCGCCGCGCGAGGTCGTCGCGGCCGGCGAACCGCTCAACCCGGAGGTCATCGAGTCGGTCCGGCGCGCGTGGGGCGTCACCATCCGCGACGGGTTCGGTCAGACGGAGACGGCCGTCCAGGTCGCCAACACCCCCGGCCAGACCCTGAAGGCCGGCTCGATGGGGCGCCCGAGCCCCGGCTTCGAGGTGGTGCTCCTGGACCCGGTCAGCGGGGAGCCCGGCGCCGTCGAGGGCGAGATCTCCCTCGACCTGTCGGCCCACCCGGTCGGCCTGATGACCGGCTACCACGGCGACCCCGACCGCACCGCCGAGGCCATGGCGGGCGGCTACTACCGCACGGGGGACATCGGCTCGCGCGACGAGGACGGCTACATCACCTACGTCGGCCGCGCGGACGACGTCTTCAAGGCCTCCGACTACAAGATCTCGCCGTTCGAGCTGGAGAGCGCCCTGCTGGAGCACGAGGCCGTCGCCGAGGCCGCCGTCGTACCGGCCCCCGACCCGGTCCGGCTCGCCGTGCCGAAGGCGTACGTCGTGCTCGCCGAGGGCTGGGAGCCCGGACCCGACACGGCCAAGGTGCTCTTCGCTCACTCCCGCGCGGTCCTCGCCCCGTACAAGCGGGTCCGCCGGCTGGAGTTCGCCGAGCTGCCCAAGACCGTCTCGGGCAAGATCCGCCGGATCGAGCTGCGCGAGGCCACGGCCCGGGGCACCGGCACCGAGTACGCCGAGGAGGACCTGACATGACCGAGCTCTCCTACGCCCACGGCACCGGCTCCACCCCGCTGCTGGGCGACACCATCGGGCGCAGCCTCGACCGGGCGATCGAGGCGTACGGCGAGCGCGAGGCGCTGGTCGACGTGGTCTCCGGGCGGCGCTGGACGTACACGGAGTTCGGCTCGGCCGTCGGGGAGCTGGCCCGTGCGCTGATGGCGTCCGGGGTGGCCAAGGGCGACCGGGTCGGCATCTGGGCGCTCAACTGCCCCGAGTGGGTGCTCGTCCAGTACGCCACCGCCCGCATCGGCGCCGTCATGGTCAACATCAACCCCGCGTACCGGGCGCACGAGCTGGAGTACGTACTGAAGCAGGCCGGGATCTCGCTCCTGGCCGCCACCCTCTCGCACCGCACCAGCGACTACCGGGCGCTGGTGGACGAGGTTCGCGCGAACTGCCCCGCGCTGCGCGCCGTGCACTACATCGGCGACCCCAGCTGGGACGAGCTGACGGCGGCCGCCGGATCGGTGACGGAGGATCAACTCCACGCGCGCGAGGCCGGGCTGTCCTGCGACGACCCGATCAACATCCAGTACACCTCCGGCACCACGGGCTTCCCCAAGGGGGCGACCCTCTCCCATCACAACATCCTCAACAACGGCTATTTCGTGGGGGAGCTGGTCGCCTACACGGAACAGGACCGGGTCTGTCTGCCGGTGCCCTTCTACCACTGCTTCGGCATGGTCATGGGCAACCTCGGCGCCACCTCGCACGGCGCCTGCATCGTGATCCCGGCCCCCGCCTTCGACCCTGTAGCCGTGCTCGCCGCCGTCGAGCAGGAGCGCTGCACCTCGCTGTACGGGGTCCCCACCATGTTCATCGCGGAGCTCAACCTCCCCGGCTTCGCCTCGTACGACCTCTCGTCCCTGCGCACCGGCATCATGGCCGGATCACCCTGCCCGGTCGAGGTGATGAAGCGGGTCGTGGCGGAGATGCACATGGACGAGGTGTCCATCTGTTACGGGATGACGGAGACCTCACCGGTCTCCACGCAGACCCGCCGCGACGACGACCTGGAACGCCGCACCGGCACCGTCGGCCGAGTGATGCCGCACATCGAGGTCAAGGTCATCGACCCGGCGACGGGCGTGACGCTGGAGCGCGGCGCCTCGGGCGAACTCTGCACCCGCGGCTACAGCGTGATGCTCGGCTACTGGGAGCAGCCCGACCGGACCGCAGAGGTGATCGACGCCGGGCGCTGGATGCACACCGGCGACCTCGCGGTGATGCGCGAGGACGGCTACGTACAGATCGTCGGCCGGATCAAGGACATGATCATCCGGGGTGGTGAGAACGTCTATCCGCGTGAGATCGAGGAGTTCCTCTACAGCCACCCCAAGATCGCGGACGTGCAGGTCGTGGGGGTGCCGGACGAGCGGTACGGCGAGGAGATCCTGGCCTGCGTCATCCCCGTGGACCCGGCGGACCCGCCGGTCCTGGAGGAGGTGGCGGCGTTCTGCCGCGGACAGCTGGCGCACTACAAGGTGCCGCGCCTGCTGGAGATCCTCGAAGCCTTCCCGATGACGGTCAGCGGGAAGGTCCGCAAGATCGAACTGCGGGAGAGCTACGGCCGGTAGAGCCTACGGCCGGCCGGACCCGGGGTGCCGTCAGGCGGCTTCGATGATGTCGCCCGTCGCGGTGTCCCGGGTGGCGGCCGCCCATTCGATGAGGAGTACCTCGTACGCGGCGGACTCCACGGAGGACCAGTCCTGCCCGGCGCGCGCGTCCACGAGGGCGCGGATCGCCTCGTTCGCCTCGACGGCGGCGGGATGGGCCGGCTGGGCGACGCGGGCGGGCTGCGGGGCGTGCGCCGGCGCATTGGGTGGAGAATGCCGTGGAGTTAAGGCCATGCGCCCCACTGTAAGGCCCGCCACCGACAACCGACCGAACATCTGTGGCCCCTGGCCCGAACGTGACCGATAGCACTCGCTGTGGCCGGTTGGTTTCTGTGAGGTGCGGCACGTCGCGCCGAATACGCCCCCCCCGCCGCCGGTCCGGCCCGTGTTCTTCGTGAGCACGCGCACGCCCGCGCTCAGGCGCCGGTGCTGACCAGTTCGTCCGCAGGGCTGTTCACCGGCTGCGGGGTTCCGGTGAGGTCCATGACGAAGAGCGGGATGGCGAGCCCGTCCGCGCGCTCCCGGGCGTCGGGTGCGTATCCGGCGAGCGAGAACAGCACCCCGGACACCGAGGTGCTCAGCGCGTTGAGCCACAGGCATTCGACGTCGCGCAGCGCGGTCGCCCTGGTGGTGGAGTCGACCTGGGCGATCAGCCCCGCCGCCCGCAGGTCGATCCGGGACGAGGGGCGCTCGGCGGGCTGGACGACATCGCGGTAGCCGAGCCACTTCAGATACAGCGCTGCGGCGCCGACCGCGTCCCGCGCGGTACGGATCGTCAGTGGCCGGAACGCCGGTCTGGGGGCCGCGGCCGTACGGGGCAGCGGGATGTGCGACGGCCGCACCGGCCCCTCCGCCCGTTGGGGGCCCGTGCCCGCCGCGCGGCCCGCAGACGCCACCGGGCGGACCGGGACCCGCAGCACCGCCCCGCAGGGGCAGCACAGCTCGGGCTGCGGCCACTGGTCGTGCCGCCCGCAGGCGCGGCAGCGCACCGTCACCCAGTCGTCGTTCCAGGTGCGGTGGGTGATCGTCGTGACGGGGGCGCCGCGCAGCAGCGGCGGGGCGGTCGGGGAGCCGCACGGGCACGGGTAGGCGGCTGTGACGTACGTGTGGTCGCGGCGGCAGGCCGGGCACCGTACCGGCACTGACTCCACCCTGGGCTCCTTCCGCCGCGCGGGCCGCGGGCGAGCCGGGTTCCGGGCCGACTCCGCTCCGTACCCCCATGCTCCACCAAGAGCGAGGTCCGGGGGAGGGAGTTGAGCCACTTCGAGGTACTGCCTCCGCTTGTCCGCACGGGCCCGTACCCATCCGCGCTCGGCCCCTCCCTTGACGGCTGTCCGGGCACACTTTAGATTTGCTTCCGTATAGCAGAATCAACTTTCCGTAATGCGGAATTGGTGCTCTCAGGTGGCGCGACAGAGCCCGACTCCACCCAGGTCCGAGCAGGAGCACTCAATGCCTCGAATGACCGCTGCCCGAGCGGCAGTTGAGATCCTCAAGCGCGAAGGCGTCAGCAACGCGTTCGGTGTGCCGGGCGCGGCGATCAACCCCTTCTACGCGGCCCTCAAGGCCTCCGGCGGGGTTCATCACACGCTCGCCCGCCACGTCGAGGGCGCCTCGCACATGGCCGAGGGGTACACCCGGGCCAAGGCGGGCAACATCGGCGTCTGCATCGGTACGTCGGGTCCGGCCGGCACCGACATGATCACCGGCCTGTACTCGGCCATCGCGGACTCGATCCCGATCCTGTGCATCACCGGCCAGGCCCCGACCGCGGCCCTCCACAAGGAGGACTTCCAGGCCGTCGACATCGCGTCGATCGCCAAGCCGGTCACCAAGGCGGCCACCACCGTCCTGGAGGCCGCGCAGGTCCCCGGCGTCTTCCAGCAGGCCTTCCACCTGATGCGCACCGGCCGTCCCGGCCCGGTCCTCATCGACCTGCCGATCGACGTGCAGCTGACCGAGATCGAGTTCGACCCCGATCTGTACGAGCCGCTGCCGGTGCACAAGCCGGCCGCCAGCCGTAAGCAGATCGAGCGGGCCGTCGAGATGCTGAACGCCTCCGAGCGCCCCCTGCTCGTCGCGGGCGGCGGCATCATTAACGCCGACGCCTCCGAGCTCCTGGTGGAGTTCGCCGAGCTGACCGGCGTCCCGGTCGTCCCGACCCTGATGGGCTGGGGCATCCTCGCCGACGACCACGAGCTGAACGCCGGCATGGTGGGTCTGCAGACCTCCCACCGCTACGCCAACGCGACCTTCCTGGAGTCCGACTTCGTCATCGGCATCGGCAACCGCTGGGCCAACCGCCACACCGGCAAGCTGGACGTCTACACGCAGGGCCGGAAGTTCGTCCACGTCGACATCGAGCCGACCCAGCTGGGCAAGATCTTCGCCCCCGACCTCGGCATCGCCTCCGACGCCAAGGCGGCGCTGGAGCTGTTCGTCGAGGTGGCGCGCGAGCTGAAGGCGGCCGGCAAGCTGAAGGACCGCTCGCAGTGGGCCGCGTCCACGCAGGAGCGCAAGGCGACCCTCCAGCGGCGTACGCACTTCGACAACGTGCCGCTGAAGCCGCAGCGCGTGTACGAGGAGATGAACCGGGCGTTCGGCCCCGAGACCCGTTACGTCACCACCATCGGCCTCTCCCAGATCGCCGGCGCGCAGATGCTGCACGTCTACCGCCCGCGCCACTGGATCAACGCCGGCCAGGCCGGTCCGCTCGGCTGGACCATCCCGGCCGCGCTGGGCGTCGCCACGGCCGACCCCGAGGGCTCCGTCGTCGCGCTCTCCGGCGACTACGACTTCCAGTTCATGCTGGAGGAGCTCGCGGTCGGCGCCCAGCACCGCATCCCGTACGTGCACGTCCTGGTCAACAACTCCTACCTGGGGCTGATCCGCCAGGCGCAGCGCAACTTCGACATCGACTTCCAGGTCAACCTGGAGTTCGAGAACATCAACTCGCCGGAGCTGGGCGCCTACGGCGTCGACCACGTCAAGGTCGTCGAAGGCCTGGGCTGCAAGGCGATCCGGGTCACCGAGCCGGACCAGCTGCTGCCGGCCTTCGAGGAGGCCAAGAAGCTGGCGGCGGAGTTCCGGGTGCCGGTGGTCGTCGAGGCGATTCTGGAGCGCGTCACGAACATCTCGATGAGCGGTTCGGACATCGCCTCGGTGAACGAGTTCGAGGACATCGCGTCGGAGCCGGGCCACGCGCCCACGGCGATCCGCCCGCTCACGAAGGCCTGACGCCTCAGAGCCTGCGGTCCCGTTGCCGAAGAGCACCTGCGGAGGTCCGCAGGTGCTCTTCGGCGTCTGCCCCGGCACGAGGCGAACCTGCGACCCTCGCTCCGCAGGTTCGATCCGGGGGCTGCGAGCCGGTCACCTGTGCTGATGGTCCGCCGGCGGCCACGGTTTCCGTGAGTGCCGCGCAGTTGGACACTCACGCCGCCCCGACTCGCCCGCCCACGCAAGACGCCCGGCCGGGAATCCCCAGCCGGGCGTCTGTCCGAACTGCTCGCCACCACACGTCAGTGATCACGTGTTGCGACGGCGGCTGGAATTCGCCCACCGGGGTGGGGCCTTCCCGTCGCCGCCGCACTGTCGCTGGACCGGTACAGCCGAAGAATCCGCACTGCTCCGGGATTCTGATGGCTGGGGCTCGCGTCGCAACGAACGAAGAGTGCTGATCAGTCGCCGGACTTCACGGGCTCCAGTTTGATGCTGAAGTGCCGGAGGATCGGGGACTGGCCCGTAACCCGGTAGCCGCGCACTGATTCAGGGTTCTTCGCGATGTCCGCCAGGGTGGCGGCGACGTGGTCGTAGTGGCTGCGGGTGTAGACCCGTCGGGGGAGAGCCAGCCGGACAAGTTCGTAGGGCGCCGTCTTGACCGGGTTGCCGTGCTCGTCCTCTTCGCCGAGGTACAGCGACCCCAGCTCCGCCGAGCGGATGCCTCCGCGCAGATAGAGCTCGCAGACGAGTGCGGTGCCGGGGTACTGGTGCGGGGGGATGTGGGGCAGGAGGCGCCCGGCGTTGAGGTAGAGGGCGTGCAGACCGGCGGGTTCCACGATGTCGACGCCGGCCTCGCGGATGCGTGCGGCGAGATAGCCGGCTATGTCGGCACGCTCGGCGAGGTAGGCCGGCTCGGTCACTTCGAGGAGGCCGCGGGCCATCATGTCGAGGTCACGTCCGGACAGACCGCCGTAGGTGGTGAACCCTTCGGTGGCGATGAGCAGACCCCCGCACCGCTCGGCGAGTTCGGCGTCCTTGAGGCCGATGAAGCCGCCGATGTGGACGATCCCGTCCTTCTTCGCACTCATGACGCAGCCGTCGGCGAGGCGGAAGGCTTCCTCGGCGACCTGGCGCGGGGTGCGGTCGGCGTAGCCGGGCTCGCGCTGGGTCACCAGCCAGGCGTTCTCCGCGAACCGGGCCGCGTCGAGGATCATCGGGACGTTGTGACGGCGGCACAGTTCGGCGGTGCGGTGCAGGTTCTCCATGCTGACCGGCTGGCCCCCGCCACCGTTGTTGGTGATGGTCATCAGCACGGCCGCGACGGGCGTCCGGTCCGCGTTCTCCAGGGCCTGTTCGAGGGCGACCAGGTCGATGTTGCCCTTGAACGGAAAGTCGCTGTCGAGGTCCTTCGCCTCGGCGCAGGGCAGGTCGTGCGCCGTGCAGCCAGTCAGTTCGACGTTGGCGCGGGTGGTGTCGAAGTGCGTGTTGGACAGCACGCTCGTGCCGGGCCGGAGCAGCGAGGAGAAGAGGATGCGCTCGGCCGCGCGGCCCTGGTGGGCCGGCAGGATGTGGGGGTAGCCGGTGAGTTCGGAGACGACCTCGTGCCACCGGTAGAAGGAGCGGCTGCCGGCGTAGGACTCGTCGCCCTGCATTCCTGCCGCGAGCTGGTCTGCGGAAATGGCCCCGGTCCCGGAGTCGCTCAACAGGTCGATGGTGACTTCGTCGGCCCGAAGATCGAAGGGGTTGTAGGCGACCCGCTCCAGCGCGGCCTTGCGCTCCTCCCGGGTGGTGAAAGCAAGAGGTTCTACGACCTTGATGCGGTAGGGCTCCATGTGACTTCCTTCTGTGCGGTGTGCGGGCTGACGTGGCCGACGGCCTGGTGCCCGAGGTCCAGGAGGCTCTGGGTGCGTTGCGCAGACATCCAGGTTTCCTGCGGGTACTGCTCCTGCGGCGGCCGGACGCGGTAGGCCTCGGAACTCAGGTAGGTGGTGAGCCGGGGCGGCCGGTTGCGCTCGTACACCAGGGCCAGGTAGGCGATCAGCCCCACGCCGTCGGCGAGGTTTCGCTCTGTGAGCGCTCCCAGACTGCGGTTCAGGACGCTGGGGTCCATGCCGGCCCGGTTCAGCAGGGCTGCGGCGCGGGCGAGGGTCTCTTCGTCGTCGCGCACGTAGTCACGAATGGGAATGTGGAGTGTGAAGCCGCTCGGGTTGTTGTCGCCTTCGGTGAAGGAGTGGCAGGTGAGCGCCGGCCGCCGCACCAGTCGCAGGGGGTCCCTCCCGCCGCGCTCGGACGGCGTGAGGGAGCCCGCGCTCGCGTGGAAGAAGTAGCGGGTGTCGGCCGCTGTGGCTCCGGAGGTACGGCTGAGCGCGCAGGCGTCATCGGCCGACATGCGCGGGTGCCTCACGTAGACCTTGACGCGGGGGGACGCCCAGGCGCCCAGGTCCAGAGCGAGGAACGGATAGCCGGCCGCCGGGGGCAGTTGCTCGAAGGCCTGGCCGTAGCCGAGCCGCCGCAGTGCCTCGCGCACGGTGCGGGCCGCGTTTTCCGGGCCGGAGGCGGAGGGGTTCAGGTAGACCTTGACCCCTGGGACCCCTCCGGCGCGCAGATCGAGCGCGTACCACAGGGCCAGCGGGCCCTGGGCCGCAGCGGGGAAGAACAGGTCGGCGATGGCGTCGAGCCGGTCGGTGGCGAAGCCCCAGCGGGCGCCCATCGCGCGGATGACCGCAAGCCCGGCGCGGCCGCTTTCGGCCATGTCGCTGTGGGCCCACCCGGGCTCCACGAGCATGCGCAGGGCCGGGGCGGCGTCCGGAGCGCTGGCGAGGGAGAACTCGACGGGGGTGTGGTCGTCGGAGAGGAAGGTGGGCGAGGCCGGCGGCAGGGACAGCGGCCGGTGTGCGGAGCCCGCGAGGGAGTCGGTCAGGACCCGCCCGTACAGCTCGGTGTCCGCCTCGCTCAGGCCCACCGTGGCGCCCAGGCGCCGGAGTTGACCGAGTACGTGGTCGCCGAGCGTCGTCTCACCGGGGCTGGTTGCCGGTATGCCGGGCCCCGGGCGGGCGGTCATCGTGCACCTCGCACGTCGTGGTGCGTATCGCGTGCGGACGGTGCGGGAGTACGGGGGCGTGCTCTGCCGACAAGCAAGGAGGCGAGGGCCGGTCCGCTGCCGGGAGCAGCGGGTATTCGGTCCTGCGGCTGGTCGGGTTCGACGCCCCCGCACGGGTTCCTTCTGGTGGGGGTGGTGCGCTGTGGGCCCGGTCGGGCGCTGGCGGACGGGGGCGCGGAGATGTTTGCGAGGTCCACTGCCTCTCCTTCATCTTGTGTCACTCCAGAAACTCCGCGCCGTTCTACCCAGGAAGTTGATCTTTCATGCAGGCTACATCAACTGCCTGTGTCACATGCATCACAGGGGGTGTGGGCTACTGGCCCGTCAGCCACTTCATGAAGCCGCTCCAGCGCCCCGCTTTACCGGTGGGCTGCGGCGCCGCGTGCGCGGGTGCGGCCGCGCCGGGGGGTGCCTGGTAGCGGGGCGCGGCCGTCGGCTCCGGTGGGGCCGCGGCGCGCGGGGTGGCCGCGCTGAACCGGACGGGCAGCGAGGCCAGGGCCCGGTTGAAGGGGCCGGGCCGCCAGGCGAGGCTGTCCGCGGGAATGGCGAGTTCAACGTCGGGCAGGGCGTTGAACAGCGTCTCCAGGCCGGTCAGGGCGATCAGCCTGGCCGGCTCCTTCGACGGGCAGGCGTGCGGGCCCGCGCTCCAGGCGAGGTGACCGCGGGTGTCGGCACCGCGGTCCGCGAGCGCCGTGTTGGCGGCGCCGAAGGACACCAGCACCAGGTCACCGGCGCGCACCTTGTCGCCGGCCACGTCCGTGTCGACCACCGGGTAATGGGGCGCATAGTTCGACATCGGCGCATTGCGCCACAGAGTGTCGTCCACAGCCTTGTCGAACTGACCCAGGCGCGCGAACTCCTCGTTGGTCAGCATCGTGTAGAAGGCGTTGCCGATCAGGTTGCCCTCCGGCTCGCCGCCCGCACCGAGGAGCAACACCAGCGTGTGCGCCAGTTCCTCGTCGCTCAGCTGCGCCGGATGCTGCATCAGGTAGGACGTGACGTCCTCCCCGGGCTGGGAGCGCTTGAGCGCCACCAGCTCGCCGACCGCTCCGAGCAGGACCTGGCTGGCCGCCTCGGCGTTGACTCCGTCGAACATGCCGGAGATGCCGAACAGCACCCGGTCACCGATCTCTGCCGGGCAGCCGAACAGCTCGTTGAACACGTACAGCGGGAGCTGCTGGGCGTAGTCGCGGAGCAGGTCGGCGCTGCCGCGGGCGCTGAACTGGTTGATCAGGAACTGGGCTGCCTGGCTGACGATCCGGTTCAGCCGCTTGTTGCTGACGCGGGCGAAGGAGTCGGTGATGGCCTGCCGCAGCCGCACATGCTCGGCGCCGTCGGTGAACATCGCGTTCGGCCGGTAGGCCAGCAGCGGCAGGACCGGGCTGTCGGGGCGGACGCAGCCCTCAGCCAGTGCACGCCAGCGGCGTGAGTCCTTGCGGAAGGTCGTCGAATCCTGCAGCAGTTCCAGAGCCGCGTTGTAATCGGTCACCAGCGTCGCCTCCACGCCGGGGGCGATGGTGACCGCAGCGGTGGGGCCGAGCTCGCGCATGTAGCGGTAGTACGCGTGCGGATTGGCAGCGAACTCCGCACTGTCCAGGGGTATGCGCTGCCCGCTGCCGTGTGCGGGGCAGCCGGGCGGAGGTACTGAGGGGGTTGTCATGCGTGCTCCAGGTCGGCGCGCTCGTGCAGATAGCGGACCAAGGTGATCAGGGCGTCAACGGACGACTTCTCGTCGCGTGCGTCGATGGTGACGACGGGGGTGTCGGGCAGCAGGTCGAGTGCCTCCCGGACTTCCTCCGGGGTGTGGACCGTACTGCCGTCGAAGTGATTGATGGCCACGGCGAAATCGAGGCCGTAGCTCTCGACCAGATCCATGACGTCGAAGGAGTCGGCCAGGCGCTCGGGGTCCACCAGGACCAGGGCGCCCAGCGCGCCGCGGGCCGTGTCGTCCCACAGACTCACGAAGCGCTGCTGTCCGGGGGAGCCGAACAGATACAGAACGATGCGCTCGCTCAGCGTCAGCCGGCCGAAGTCCAGGGCGACGGTGGTGGTCGTCTTCCCCTGAACCCCTTTGAGGTCGTCGACGCGCTCCGAGAGCGCCGTCATCCGCTCCTCGGTGGACAACGGCGTGATCTCGGAGAGTGAGCCGATCAGGGTGGTCTTGCCGACGGCGAAATGCCCGACGACCAGGATTTTCACTGCAGTCTGCTGTGCGCCGCTGGGCACGTAGGCAGCCTCAGACAGAGAGAGCCTTGAGGCCATCGAGCACCTCCTTGAGCAGGGCCTTGTTGGTGGGACGGGCCGAGGGCACCGGCGCCCGGGTCACGAGATAGCCCCCCTCGGCGAGGGAACTGAGCAGCGCCTTCACCACCCCGAGCGGCAGCTGGGAGTGCGCGGCGACCTCAGCGACCGAGAGGTAGCCACTGGAGCACATCTCCAGGATCTGCTCCTCCTCGGGCGAGAGCCGCTGGGGGCGCTGCTGCTCGTCGGTGGCCGTCGTAACGAGAGTGATGAGGGCGAACTCGCCCTCATCGGGCAGGTCACGGCCACGGGTGATGACGTAGGGCCGGACCAGTTCTCCGGCCTCGGACTCGAACTCGGGCTCGGACACGAACTCGGGACGGCCGGGTTCTGTCATGAGGTGACCGTGTCGCCGCGAAGGCCGGTGGACATCGCCTTGCCCAGCCGGCTGACCAGTTGCTGCATCCGGTACGTGATGTCCTGCATGTCGACCTCGGCCGACGCCGCCACGGCAAGGTAGCTGCCGCCGCCCGCAGCATTCAGGAACACCCAGCCCCCGTCGAACTCGATGAGGGTCTGGCGCCAGTTCGCTCCGTGCTCACCGCAGAAGAAGCTGACGGCCCGGCTGAGCGACTGCAGGCCGGAGACTGCGGCGGCCACCTTGTCGGCATCGCCCCTGTCGATCTCCGCAGTACGGGACATCTGGAGGCCGTCGGCAGAGATCAGGACCGCGTGGAGAGCATGCGGTATCTGCAGCGCGTCCTCGAGCATCCAGGACAGGTCATCGCTCACGGGGCATCGAATCCTTCGTGTGAATCGGCAGTGGTGTCACCTTCGGCGGCCGGTACCCCCGCACCTCGGCCGCTGAGAGTGCCACGCTGAAACGCGCCCATGGCTGCCACCCGTGCCTCTGCTGACCGGGCCGGCGGCGCTGAGTCAGACCTGCGGCCTCCGTCCGGCACGAGTGCCATGCCGCGCTTGTTCCGTCGCCGGGGCAGCCCGCCCTCTGTCGACGCGGGAGCCGAACCGCGGCTCGCGGCAGCGGCATTGACTTCTTGCGTGGAAGCGGGCGTCTTGGGCTCGGGCATCTCGGTCAACAACTCCTTCGGCACCATCACCACCGCGCGGACGCCGCCGTAGGGAGAGGTGCTGTCGATGGCGACCGTGAACCCGAACCGCGCACACAGGGCACCGATCACCGCGAAGCCGAACGCGGGAGGGTTGCCGAGCTCCGAAACGCTCACCGCCGTCCCGCTGGACAGCAGAGCGGTGGCGTTCGTCCGCTCTTCCTCGCTCATGCCGACACCGGCGTCGTCGATCACGATGCAGATGCCCCGGGGCACCGTCCGCACCTCGACCTCGACCATGGTGGACGGCTCGGAGTAGCTGGTCGCGTTGTCGAGCAGCTCGGCCACCGTCAGTGCGATCGGTTCGACGGCACGGCTGGTCACCGCGAAATCGACCCGCGAGGCTATTTCGATGCGCTGGTAGTGCCGGATACGGCCCTGCGCTCCGCGGATCACGTCATAGACCGATGCGGCCTCGCGCTGCCGGCCGAGCCACCCGCCGCACAGCACAGCAATGGACTGCGCGCGCCGGTTGAATTGCGAGTTCATGTGGTCGATGCCCAGCATGTCCCGCAACACGGCAGAGTCGCCGTACTTCTTCTGCAGCCCGGAGATGGCCCGCTGCTGCTCCGCGGCGAGGCCCTGAAGGGTCCGCATAGCCGACTTCAGTACGGTGTTTGTGGCCTCCTCCGCCTCTTCCTTGGCCTGGCGGACCACCTCGTCGTAGCCGCCGCGCAGCTCGGTGACGGTGGAACCGAGGCCGTCGGCCCTGCCCTGAGATGCGGTCAGCTCACCTTGAAGGCCCTGCTTCTGGCGATGTAGCGCCTTGATCGTTTTTCGCTGGCGAGTGATTACCGTGGCGGCGAGAGCGACGCCGACGGCAAGCGCCCAGACTGTCGGATCCTGCCAAAAATTCGTCATGTGACTCTCTATTGAGCGGCTGGATTCCAGCTGTCGAAATCTGTCCAAGCGGACCCTCGGCTGTGGGCAGACGTCACCGCCCGGAGAGCCCCCCTGGCTGTAGCCATGCCAAGGTGAAAGCTCACGTGGCATGTGCACGCGAGCGTATCACCGGACGATCATGAGACTTTGTCAAGTACGCCACTTCGGAGACCCGTTGGCGAGTAATGCATGTTCATGTCAGTGAGGGAGGTGTGGCCGCGAGGTGGAGGCCCGCAGTCGTGGAGCGTGCACCACGCCGCTCAGCCGCGGGCGGTTGACCGGGCGGGGCAGGCACACGCGCAACGCAGGACGAGCCGGATGACGAGGTCGGCGCCGCCCGGCGGTGCCTCGGCGATCTCCCTGTCGTCGTTGCCGTCCGCGATCCAGGTCCCGGCGGACAGTGCGGCGCAGCGGACCGAATCGTGGAGGGCGTCCGGGGGCGAGTGCCGCGTACGCGCCCACGAACTCGGTACGCGTCTTGCGCCGGTTGTCACGATTCACCCGTGGCACAGCGAAAAGGGCGTGGAGTACGGGACCGTAATCCGTACTCCACGCCCTGGTTCAGGGAGTGACAGGGGCCGCGGCGGGCGTGTGACGGGGGTGGGGGTTTCCGGCTCCTTCAGGTCAGGAGACGGGACCTCCACCCACACCACCGCACTGGCGTCGCACAACCGCCGCGGCCTCGTCCTGCCCGCACTGCGCGCAACCCCTCATCCGGGTGGGCGCAGCGGTGCGGGCAGGGTCTTTGGGAGGCCAGGGCGTGTTCTGAAAGTCCCGTCTGCCCGGCGGGCGGGCGACGCTACTTTCAAAACACGTCCTAGTCCTCGCGCAGGGCGCGGACGGCCTCCTCCACGCGCTTGCCGTACTCGGCGTCCGCGGCGTGGAAGTGGGCGAGGTTCTTCTCGATCACGTCGTCCCGGGTGACCTGGGACAGGCCGCCCGCGATGTTGGCGATCAGCCGCCCCTTCTCGTCGTCCGACATCAGGCGGTACAGCTCGCCGGCCTGGAAGAAGTCGTCGTCCTTGTTGTGGGCGGGCGCCTCGTGGGTGCCGGTCCAGCCCTGGACGGCCAGCGGGGCGGAGAGCGCCGAGTCCGTCTGGGCCGGGCCCGCGTACGAGTTGGGCTCGTAGTTCTTGTCGTGGCGGGCGCCGTACCGGGTGGCGTGCAGTCCGTCGCGGCCGTAGTTGTCGACGACGGCGGTGCGCGGGGCGTTCACCGGCAGCTGGGTGTGGTTGATGCCCAGGCGGTAGCGGTGCGCGTCCGCGTAGGCGAACAGCCGGCCCTGGAGCATCTTGTCCGGGGAGGGGCCGATGCCGGGGACGAAGTTGTTCGGGGAGAAGGCGGCCTGCTCGACCTCGGCGAAGACGTTGTCCGGGTTGCGGTCCAGCACGAGCCGGCCCACCCGCTGGAGCGGGTAGTCGCTGTGCCGCCACACCTTGGTCACGTCGAACGGGTTGAAGCGGTAGTCCGCGGCGTCGGCGGCCGGCATCACCTGCACGTGCAGGGTCCAGGACGGGTTCATGCCGCGCTCGATGGCCTGCAGCAGGTCCGTCTGGTGCGAGGAGGCGTCCTTGCCGACGAGCTCGGCGGCCTGGTCGGCGGAGAGCGAACGCACGCCCTGGTTGGTCTTGAAGTGGTACTTGACGAAGAAGGCCTCGCCCGCGGCGTTCGTCCACTGGTAGGTGTGCGAGCCGAAGCCGTTCATGTGGCGGTACGAGGCGGGGATGCCCCGGTCGCCCATCAGCCAGGTGACCTGGTGCGTGGCCTCGGGGGAGTTGCCCCAGAAGTCCCATACGTTGTCCGGCTCCTGACGGCCCGTGAACGGGTCGCGCTTCTGGGAGTGGATGAAGTCGGGGAACTTGATGGGGTCCTTGATGAAGAACACCGGGGTGTTGTTGCCGACCAGGTCGTAATTGCCCTCGTCCGTGTAGAACTTGAGGGCGAAGCCGCGCGGGTCGCGTACCGCGTCCGCGCCGCCGAGCGAGTCGGCGACCGTCGAGAACCGGATGAAGGTCTCGGTGCGGCGGCCCACCTCGGAGAGGAAGTCGGCGCGGGTGAAGCCGGTGACGTCGTCGGTGACCTCGAAGTAGCCGTACGCACCGGAGCCCCGGGCGTGCACCACGCGCTCCGGGATGCGCTCCCGGTTGAAGCGGGCGAGCTTCTCCAGGAGGTGACCGTCCTGGAGGAGGATCGGGCCACCGACGCCGGCGGTGGCGGAGTTCTGGTTGTCGGCGACCGGGGCGCCTGACTCGGTCGTAAGCACACGCTGCGTCATGGTGTCGGGGCGACCTTCCGTACGGGAGCTGCTGAACTGCGACGTCCTGGGGCTCCAGGAGCGTAAGTACGCACCGAACCTGACGTCAACAGTTTGTTGAAATTCATGGTGGAGGGGTGTTCCGGACGGCGCCGGCGCCTGGGCGCGACAGGACAGGTGTCAGCGCCGACGCCGCCCGGAAGTCTGTGGGCCGGGGCGTGGACACCCGGCGGGCTGGTGCGGTCATGCGGTCATGCGGTCATGCGGTGGTGCCGGCCGGGCCCGCGCGGGGCCCGGCCGTGGTGGGTCAGTCCTGGACGGGCTGGCCGGAGAGGCGCTCGACCGAGCGCAGCAGCGCGGAGTGGTCCAGGCCGCCGTCACCCTGCGCGCGCAGCGAGGCGACGAGCTGGGCGACGACTCCGCCGACGGGCAGCGCGGCACCGACGTTGCGGGCGGCGTCCGTGACGATGCCCATGTCCTTGTGGTGCAGGTCGATCCGGAAGCCGGGAGCGAAGTCGCGGTTCAGGAAGTTGGCCTTCTTGCGGGTCAGCACGGTCGAGCCGGCCAGCCCGCCGTTGAGGACGTCGAGCGCCGCGGCGAGGTCGACCCCGGACTTCTCCAGGAAGACGACGGCCTCGGCGCAGGCCTGGATGTTGACCGCGACGATCAGCTGGTTGGCCGCCTTCACCGTCTGGCCGGAGCCGTGCGGACCGCAGAGCACGATGGTCTTGCCGAGCGCGTCCAGCAGGGGCTTGGCGGCGTCGAAGTCGGCCTGCTCGCCGCCGACCATGATCGACAGCACGGCCTCGATGGCGCCGGCCTCGCCGCCGGAGACGGGGGCGTCCAGGACCCGGATGCCCTTGTCCCGGGCGTTCTTCGCGAGGTCCACGGAGGTCTGCGGGGTGATCGAGGACATGTCGACCAGCAGCGCGCCGCGCTTCGCGTTCTCCAGGATGCCCTCGGAGCCGTACGCGATGGCCTCGACCTGCGGGGAGGCGGGCACCATCGTGATGATCACGTCGGCGTCCTTGACCGCTTCGGCGATCGAGGAGGCGCCGGTGCCGCCGGCCGCGGCCAGCCGGTCGACCTTGTCCTGCTCCAGCGTGTAACCGGTGACGTCGTAACCGGCCTTGATCAGGTTCTCGGACATGGGCGAACCCATGATGCCGAGCCCGATCCACGCAACCTTGGGGAGGTTGTTGCTCATGAGGGTGCCTTCCGATAAGCGTGTGTACTGGGGCCGACGGGCCCCGGGGTGTCCGCCGTGCTCAGCGGGCGGCCCGCGCGGTGGCCGGGAGCCACTCGAACGACTCGGCGCTCGGCCGCTCGCCCGGCTTGTACTCCAGGCCGACCCAGCCGTCGTAACCGGCCTTCGTCAGCTCGTCCAGGAGCTGCTCCAGGGGGAGCGACCCGGTGCCGGGCGCGCCGCGCCCCGGGTTGTCCGCGATCTGGACGTGCCCGGTCTTGCCGGCGTAGGCGGTGATGACCTGGCTGAGGTCCTCGCCGTTCATCGACAGGTGGTACAGGTCCATCAGGAACTTCGCGTTGCCCAGGCCCGTCGCCGCGTTGATCCGGTCGACGACCTCGATCCCGGCCGGCGCGCTGACGAGCGGGTAGCTCGGCGACTCCGGCGCGTTCAGGGTCTCGATCAGCAGGACCGCCCCGACCCGGTCCGCCGCGCGGGCGGCGAGAACCAGGTTCTCCAGGGCGAGTTCGTCCTGGATGCCGGGGTCCACGCCGTCGATCCGGTTGCCGTAGAGCGCGTTGAGCGCCTTGCAGCCGACCGAGGCGGCGAAGTCGGCCGCCACCTCGATGTTGGCGCGGAAGCGGTCCGACTCCGTGCCGGGCACGGAGAGTGCGCCCCGGTCGGGGCCGGGCAGCTGTCCTGCGTAGAAGTTCAGCCCCACCAGTTGGGTGCCCGCGTCGTCGAGCGCCTTCTTGAGGGCGTCGAGCTCCGCCTGCGGAGGGGTGGGGGTCTCGATCCAGGGCCACCACAGCTCGACCGCCGTGAAGCCCGCCGCGGCCGCTGCCGCAGGGCGCTCCAGGAGCGGGAGTTCCGTGAAGAGGATCGAAAGGTTTACATCGAAGCGCTGGTCCGGGTAGCCCATGAGGGTTTCGGCGCTCCTTCCGTATTGCGGAAGTTAGTTTCTGCTTAACGGAAGATTGCCCGGCGGGTGGGCGGGCTGTCAAGGGGGTGCCCGAAATTGGGGCATACGGAAGGCGGGGCGGAGGGCCCGTCGGCCCGTCCGCCCCGCCTCCTCGCCTCCGCTACCGGGTCACCCGGCCGGGACCGTGTCCTGGAAGGCGGTCCCCGCCGCGCGGTAGGCGCTCACCCGGGCGTTCACCTGTGCCGGGGTGAGGACCTGGTCCTTCACGTGCAGGACGTAGTCCACCTGCTGGTCGTACGAGCGGGGCGTCGTGCTCGTCTGCCCGGCCAGGTCGATCAGCCACTGGTTGAAGTTGATCGACATCCCGCGCTCCGGCAGATAGGCCGCCCCGTGGGTGCCGAACAGCTGCCCGTCGATGTAGTACGTGATCGCGCTGTCGTCGATGGTCACGACCAGGTCGTGCCAGCCGGCGTAGCTCTGCCGGGACTCGGTGTGCGCGTTGACCGCCTCCCAGGGGTCGGGCCGGTAGGTCTCCCACGAGGTCGTGTAGAGGATGTTGCCGCTCTCGCCCCAGCCGCCGTTGGGCAGGTACTCGAAGTCGTACTCGGCGTAGTCGTCGGCCATCGGCGCCTTGAGGTCGTTGATGGTGAAGAACGTCTGGACCAGGTGGTCGCCGTCGGGGCCCGAGACCGGCGCGTCGTTGAACTTCACCCGCGCCGCGTAGGTGCCGTTGCGGAACTTCATGGACTGGGTCAGGATCTCGGTCTGCTTCGTCGACTCGCCGCTGCCCGCCGTCGACGTCTCCAGGTTCATCACGGAGTTGCCGCTCTGGGTGGCGAACGTGACGTTCTGCGGGGCCCAGGTCGCCCCCGGCACGCCGGGACCGCCGGAGTTCGAGCGGACACTCCAGCCGTGGGCGGCTATCTGCGGATCGGTGTGGCCGCTGTAGTCGAAGTCGTCGAAGAGCGTGGGCGCGCCGTCCGGCGGGTCGGTCGGGTCGGTCGGGTCGGTCGGGTCGGTCGGGTCCGTGGGGTCGGTCGGATCGGTGGGGCCGTTGCCCGGCGGGGCCTCGCCCCACACCTGGGCGCCGCCGAGCCGCGCCGTCACCTTCGTCCAGTCGCCGTACGCGCTCGCACCCGCGCCGAAGGAGTAGTCGTCGCTCTGCACCAGCGGCTGCCAGTTCGACCGGTAGAAGCGCAGCTGCATGTCGCCCGTGTCGGCGCCCGGTGCGAGCGATCCCGCGCCGGCGGTGAAGCCGATCTCCAGATAGCGGTCGGCGGTGGCGGTGGGCGAGGCGAGCGTGCCGAACGTCCCGGTGATGTTCGCGCAGCCCTTCACCGCCCAGGAGCAGGCGAACCGGTAGGCGTCGGCGGCCGCCTCGCCCTTGAAGTAGTAGCGGATCTTGACGTCGCTGAGCTGTACGGCCCCGCTGCCGGTGTTGCGCACCTTCAGCCAGGGCTCGCTCTGGTCGGCCGTTGCCCCGGCGGCGCCGGTGCGGTACTGCACGGCGAGCGAGCCGTCGGCGGCGCTCGCCGTCGACGGGACGGCGGCGAGCGCCGTGCAGCCGAGGGCAACGGTGGCGGCGGCTGCGGCCACCGCGCGGATTCGGCTCTTGGCGAGTGACTTCATGAACCTGTTCCTCTCCGGAACGGTCGTGGGGGAGTGGTGCCTACGGGGTCGGCGCTGTTCCTGGGGAGGGGGCCGCGAGCGGCCGGGGGGCGAGGGGGCGGTAGCGGACGCCGAGTGCGTCGAGCCGCGCCGTGTGCCCGCCGAGGCGGGACAGGAACCCGGGCCAGTCGCCGCCGCCACCGGACCAGGCCCGGTCGGCGAGGGCGCACAGCCGCGGATAGGTCTGGTACTCGATCCGGTCCGGCGTGCTGGCGTACTCGGTCCACAACTGGGCCTGGGTGCCCAGGAGTCTGCCGGTCTCGGCCGCGTCCCAGTCGTCCGTCAGCGGCCGGTGCCCGTGCACCGCCCGCAGGTCGACCGGCGGCCCCGGCTGCGTCGCCGGTTCGCCGGGGCCCGGGGACTGGGCGTAGTCGAGGTAGGTGGTCCGGTGGTGCGCGGCGACGACGTGGTGGCCGCGGCGGGCGGCGGCGCGGGCGTGGGCCGCGCCGCGCCAGGTCATCACCGTGAATTCGAGGGGCAGTTCGGCCCCGGTCTCCGCCCAGCCGACGGGCCGCCTGCCCTGCTCGGCCAGGAAGGACCCGATCCGGCCCATGAACCAGCCGTGCAGGGCGCGGGCGTCGGGCAGCCCCTCGGCGGCGGCCCGCTCCCGGGCGGCCGGGCTGTTCTCCCACTCGGTGGTCGGGCACTCCTCGCCGCCGATGTGGATGTACGGGGACGGGAAGACGTCCATGACCTCCTCGAGCACCGTCCGGCAGAAGTCGAAGACCTCCTCGTGGACGCCGAAGATCGTGTCGCAGACTCCCCAGCGGGTCCACACGCCCAGCCGCCGTGAGGGGTCGTTGCCCAGCTCGGGGTGGGCGGCGAGGGCCGCGCGCGCATGGCCGGGCATCTCGATCTCGGGCACCACCCGCACCCCGAGGCCCGCCGCGTAGCTCACCAGCTCCCGCAGCTCCCGCCGGGTGTACGCGCCCGAGTGCGGAATTCCGTCGTACGTCCCGGGGGCGCTGCCCGGCGGCCCGGACGCCGACTGGGTGCGGTGGCCGCCGATGCCGGTCAGCCTCGGGTACGCGGCGACGGGCATGCGCCAGCCCTGGTCGTCGGTGAGGTGGAGGTGCAGGGTGTTGAGCTTGTGCAGCGCCATCAGGTCCACGTACCGGCGCAGGTAGGAGACTGGCTGGAAGTGCCGGGCGACATCCAGCATCGTGCCGCGCCACGGGTGCGCGGGCACGTCGCTGATCTCGACGCAGGGCAGCAGCCACTGCTCCTGCCGCTGCGCGATCTCCGACAGGGCCTCGGCGGGCAGCAGTTGGCGGATCGTCTGCACGCCGCGGAGCAGGCCGGGCAGCCGTGCCGCCCGCAGCAGCAGCGCGTCCGGGCCGATGGTGAGCCCGTAGCCCTCCTCGCCGAGCCCGCCGAGCTGCGGGTCGAGTGCCAGCACGACCCGGCCGGCTGCCGACGGGGCGAGCGGCAGCCCGGTGGCGGGGGCGAGCAGCGTGCGCAGCAGGCCGGCGGCGCTCTGAGCCCCGGGGTAGGCCCGGACGGTGGTCTCGCGGTCGAGGACGAACCGGCCGGGGCGGGGCGATACCTTGCTGGGCCGGGGGACGAGTGTGTGTTCGGGGCGTGATGCGGGCACGGGGTGCCTCCGGGTTCGGGTCTGGGCCGGTCAGCCCTTGACGGCGCCGGCCGCGAAGCCGGAGGTGACATGGCGCTGGAGCAGCAGGAAGACCACCAGCGCGGGCAGGGCGAACAGGGTCGAGGCGGCCATCGTGGCGCCCCAGTCGGTGCCGAAGGTGTTCTGGAACGAGGACAGCCAGACCGGCAGCGTGCGGCTGTCCTGGTGCTTGATGATCAGGAAGTTGGCGTAGGCGAACTCGTTCCACGCGGTGATGAAGCCGAACAGCGAGGTGGCCAGCAGCCCCGGTGCCAGCAGTGGCAGCGCCACCCGCCGGAAGGCGCCGGTCCTGGTGCACCCGTCGACCTGCGCGGCCTCCTCCAGCTCCGGCGGGATGGTGGCGATGAAGCCGCGCAGCACCACGATCGAGAACGGCAGCGTGACCATGAAGTAGACGAGGGTGAGTGTCGGCAGCCGGTCCAGCATGTCCGTGTCGCGGGAGATGATGTAGATCGGGATGATCAGTGATTCCCAGGGCGCCATCTGGGCGACGAAGACCATGAGCATGAACTGGCGCCTCCCCTTCCAGCGCATCCGGGCCACCGCGTAGGCGGATGCGATGGCGACCAGCAGGGCCAGCAGGATCGCGCTGAGCGTCACCAGGATGCTGTTGCGCCAGAACACCCCGAACCCGTCGGCCTGCACGGCCGTGCGGAAGTGGTCGAGGGTCCAGGTGTGCGGGAAGAGGTCCGGATCGGTGGACTGGATGTCGCGGGACGGTTTGAACGCGGTCGAGATCATCCAGTAGACGGGGAACAGGCAGACCAGGACGGTCATTGCGGCGGCGGCGTTCAGCGGGATCCGCCGCGGTCTCGGGCGCAGCAGGGTCATCGGGTCTCGTCCTCCTGGCGGAGCATCTGGCGGAAGTACAGGACGAGCACCCCGGACATCAGGACCACGGTGACCATCGAGGCGGCCGATCCCAGGTCGCAGCGCTGCCCGGCGAGGGCGGTCTGCACCGCGTAGACGGGCAGGATCGTCGTGGCGTCGCCGGGACCGCCGCGCGTCATCACCCAGATCTGCACGAACGCCTTGAACGTCCAGATCACTTCGAGCGAGAAGACCAGCAGGAAGATCGGCCGCAGGATGGGGAAGGTGACCGAGCGGAAGATCCTGGAGGCGCTCGCCCCGTCCAGCCGGGCCGATTCGTAGAGTTCCGCCGGCACGGTGGTGAGGGCCGAGTAGATGGTGACCGCCGCGAACGGCACCGACTGCCAGACGATCAGCAGGACCAGGATCGAGAACGCGGCGGTGCCGTGCGCGAACCACGGATAGCGGTCGAACGAGGAGAAGCCCGCCTCGGTCAGCAGCCCGTTGACGATGCCGAACTCGGAGTGGAACAGCCACTGGAAGACCGTGGTGGCCGCGATCACGGGCATGGCCCAGGCCAGCACCAGTGAGCTGAGCACCATTCCCCGGCCGAACCGGCCGAGCCGTTCGGTCATCAGGGCGACCAGGGTCGCGATGGCCATGATCAGGACGACGTTGATCGCCATGAACACGAAGGTGCGCCGGACCACCTCCCAGAACCGGGGGTCGGACAGCAGCGTGCGGTAGTTGCGCAGGCCGACGAACTCCGCGTCGCCCACGATCAGCTGGCGCAGCCTGAAGTCCTGGAGCGAGATGAGCACGGCCCGCAGCAGCGGGTAGAGCAGCAGGTAGAGCATGCCGCCGACAGCGGGTGCGATCAGCAGGTACGGCCAGGGGCCGCGCGGCTCCCCGGCCCGTCGCCGGCGGGCGGGTGCCGGAGCGGGCGGCGCCGGCCGGAGCCGGGGTCTGGGGGGTGCGGTCCGTTCCCGGATGACCGGCACGGCACGCCTCCTCTCGGTGGTCTGACGGGTGGCTGAGCGGGTCAGGACGCGGTGTTCATGGCCCGGGTGATGTCGCCGGAGGCCTTGGCGGCCTCCTTCGCCGGATCGCCGCCCGTCAGGACGGCGGCCATGTAGTCCTTGATCGGGTTCTCCGCCTCGACGGCCGCCCAGCCGGGAGTGTTGGGCGTCGCGTGGCCGTTCGCCGCGCCGGCCGCCATCGCCGCCGCGCCCGGGTCGTCCGCCACCGCGGAGGCGAGGGTCGTCCGGTTCGGCACATAGCTCATGGCCACGGCCAGCTTCTTCTGCCAGACGTCTGAGGTGAGCTCCTTGACGAGGGTGAGCGCCGCCTCCTGGTGGCCGGAGGCCGTGGGGATCACCAGGTCGGAGCCGCCGGTGAAGACGGCGCCCGGGGTGTCCGCGCCCGGCCCCGGCACCGGGAAGAAGCCGAGCTTCCCCTTGAGCTCCGCGTTCTTCCCGGCGACGATGCCGGCGCCGCCCGGGGTGGAGATCACCTGGGCCACCTGCCCCTTCGCCATGACGTCGGCCTGCGGCGGGTCGTCCTCGTCGGAGTCCCTCGGGCCCTTGCCCAGCGCCTGGAGCTGCCCGTAGAACTTCATCCCGCGCAGCGCCTCCGGGGTGTCCAGGGCGCCCTTCCACTTCCCGCCGGACTCGGTGGCGAGGTCGCCGCCCTCGTCCCAGATGAACCCGGCCAGCGCGTACCACATCTGCCCGGGGAGGTAGATGCCCTGTGTGCCGCCCCTGTTGAGCTTCGCGGTGGCGGCGAGCCACTGCTCGCGCGTCTTGATCGCGGAGGCGTCGACCCCGGCCTTCTCGAAGAGGTCGGTGCGGTAGATGACGACGCGGTTGGCCGCGTAGTACGGGATGCCGTACTGCTTGCCCTCGTACGCGCCCGGCTCGGCCAGCCCCTTGAGCCAGTCCTTGCCGTTCAGCTCGTCGACCTTGTCGCTGAGGTCGAGGAGCCCGCCGCTCTGGGCGAACTGCGCGACCTGGGTGTTGCCGCTCTCGATGACGTCCGGCGCGTCGTTGCTGGCCAGCGCGGCGGTGATCTTCTCGCCGATGCCGTCCCACTCCTGGATCTGCACCCGCACCCTGATGTCGGGGTGCTGGGCCTGGAAGCCCTTGACGAACTCCTTCTGGAACTGTGCGGAGACGCTGTCGCGCATCAGCCACACGTCGATGTCCGTCCGCCCGTCACCGGATGACCCGGTCGAGTCGGAGGACGAGCTGCAGGCACTGAGGGCGGCGGCCATCACGAGCGCGGACCCACCGGCAAGCAAGCGGTACTTCACGGTTCACCTCTGGAGAACAACCTGACCACCTGACCAGTGAAGTCCACTGGACAGCTCACCTCTTGATGGTGGATGAAGGTGGCATAGACCAATGGGGCCGTCAAGTCTCTTGGTGGCAAAGGGTTTTGGCGATCTACGCGAAAATCGCCTCGCGAAGTTTTCCGCAACAGCGGCTACAATCCACCTGACCAGTGGCTCAGTTGCCTCGACTGGTTGGTCAACTGGTCAATAAGAGATGTGTCAGGAGGGGGCATCACATGGACGCCGACGCACCGGGGACGGTGCTCAAACGGGAACGGGCCCGCGACGCCGTATTGGAGCTGATCGAGTCGCGCAGGCCGGGTGACGCCATCCCCTCGGAGCGGTCCCTGTGCGCCACGCTCGGAGTCTCCCGGCCCACCCTGCGCGCCGCGGTCGACGAACTGGTGGCCGCCGGGCTGCTGGTGCGCGAGCACGGCCGGGGGATGTTCGTCGCACCCGCGAAGATCACCCAGGAACTGATCTCGGCCGACCTGGCCCTGTCCGTCCCGCCGGCCGCCGGGGCCTGGTCGAGCAGGCTGCTGGAGTTCACCACCCTCCAGGCCGGAGCCCGGGTCGGCCGCAAGCTGCGCATGTCACCGGCCGCCGACATCGTCTACGTCGCCCGGCTGAGGCTGGTCGACGGCGCCCCGATGGCGATCGAGCACCTGCACATCAGGGCCGAACTGGTCCCGGGCCTGTCCGCCCAGGAGCTGGAGGACGGCGACCTGTACGAGCACCTGCGCGAGCGCCACGACGTACACGTTCACGAAGCGGTCCAGGCGATCGAGCCGACCGTCGTGACCCGCGCCGAGGCCGGGCTGCTCGACGTGCCCGAGCTCTCCCCGGCCCTGCTCTTCGAGCGGCTGACCTCGGACACCGCAGGCCGCCCCGTGGAGTACGTGCACTCGCTCTACCGGGGCGACCGCTACCGGATCGTCTCCCGGCTGGCCCTCGGGCCCGCCGCGGCCGTACGGCCCGTCGAGGGCGGACACCACCCGGGGATCCCGCCGGGCGACTTCGCCCACCGGGACCCGATCACCTCCTCCACCCGGGGCGACATCCAGTCCGGCGGCTGACGCAGTGCGCCCGCCGCTCCGCCCGCCCCCGCGTTGCGTCCTGCGCAATGACCGGTGCGAGTCTTGCGCCGCTCCTCGGGGAAGGCCACTGTGACTGACACATCCGACGCAGCCGACCCCACGAGGTGCCTCGCATGACCACCCCCACAAGCCGCCGCACCCTTCTTGGAGCACTCCTGGCGGGCGGCGCCCTCGCCGCCGCCCCCTCACTGCCCCGCTCCGGACATCCGGGGCCGGCGGCGCGCACCGCGCCGGAGGCGGCGCGCAAGGCCGCGACGCTGTTCCTCGGCACCTACACCTCGACGACGCCGGGAGGCACCGGCATCGGTGTCGCCTCGTACGACCCGGCGGCCGGCACCATCACCGGCCGCACTGTCGTCACCGGCGTCGAGAACCCCTCGTTCCTCGCGCTGCACCCCACCGGCGCCACGCTCTACGCCGTCGACGAGCAGCAGCAGGGCGGCGTCACCGCGGTGGCGCTCGCCGCCGACGGCACCTTCCGGGTGCTGGCGACCCGGGACACCGGCGGCGCCGGACCCTGCCACCTCTCCGTCCACCCCGGCGGAAAGTGGCTGCTCAGCGCCAACTACACCTCCGGCAGCGTCGCCGTGCACCCCCTCGCCGCCGACGGCACACCGGGGGAGCGCACCGACCTGGTCGCCCACTCCACCCCCGCGCCCGGCCCCGGCCAGGACGGGCCGCACGCCCACCAGATCATCACCGCGCCGGACGGGGGCCACGTCCTCGCCGTCGACCTGGGCAACGACACGGTGTACACCTACCGGCTCGACGAGGACCGAGGCACCCTGGAGCAGCTCTCCCACGCCGCGCTGCGCCCCGGCGCCGGACCGCGCTCCCTCACCTTCCACCCCGGCGGCCGCTACGCCTACCTGGCCTGCGAGCTCGACAACACGGTCGTGGTCTGCGGCTACGACCCGACCACCGGCGTGCTGACCCCGGGCGACCCGCAGTCCACCGGAACGGGCGGCGGCACCAGCTACCCCGCCCAGCTGCTGGTCACCGGGGACGGCCGCTTCGCCTACCTGGCCAACCGGGGGCACAACAGCCTCACCAGGTACGCCGTCGAGGACGGCGGGGCCACGCTGCGGCTGCTGGACACCGTGCCGGTGGGCGGTGACTTCCCCCGGCACATCGCCTTCTCGCCCGACGGGACGCTGCTCCTGGCCGCGAACCAGAAGTCCGGCACGGTCACGGTGTTCCGGGTCGACGCGGAGAGCGGCGCCCTGGAGTCCGTGGGGACGCCCTTCGCCGCCCCGGCGGCGGTCTGCGTGCTGCCTCTCTGAGGCCTGCGCGGCGGCGCCCGTCCGTTAGGGTCGTGCCCGAGCTGCGGGGGTTCCCCGCCGCGGCGACACGCACCATGGAGGCACCGTGCGCTTGAGAGTGGAGTTCACCACCGAGCCCTTCGATCTCGACGAGGCGCCGGCCCACGCGGTCGTCGCCCGCGAGGTCGTCCAGTCGGCCGATCTGGACGCCGTGGACGTCGGCCCCTTCGGCAACACGGCCGAGGGCGGCGCCGACGAGGTCCTCACCGCGGTGGACTCCCTCCTGCGCAAGGCCCTGGCATCGGGTGCCACCCGGGTCTCCCTCCAGGTCAACGTGATCGGGGAGGGCTCCAAGTGACCGAGCCCGCGGACCACCCCCTCGTCGCCGCGGTCAAGCCGCTCGTCGACGCCATGGGCGCCGAGCTGCTCGGGCCGGAGCAGGCGCTCCCCGACGACGTCGTGCTGGCGTGGGAGGGGCTGGACGTCATAGCGGTCCGGCTGCCCCAGCTCTCGGACTCGCTGGATCACATTCTGGCCGCCATGGAGCGCCGGCACGGCATGCCGCTGGCCGAGCTGGACCGCAGGACCAAGCAGGCGGTCGTCCGGACCCTGGAGGCACGCGGTGCCTTCTCCGTACGGCACGGCGTGGAGACGGTGGCGGGGGCCCTTGGCGTCAGCCGGTTCACCGTCTACAACTACCTGAACAGGGATATCGGGCCGAAGAGCGAGTAGTTGGGACCGCGGGCGGTCACGGTCCGCGCAGCGCCACGGAAGGCCGTCGTCCGGATCATCGGGCGACGGCCTTTTACATGAACGTAATTTCAACAAAGTGTTGACGTGGTGTTGTGGAGGGCGTTAGCTATCCGCAGCCCGACCAACGCACAGCGAAAAACAGCCACGGAGGCTCCCGTGACTTCGAGCTCCACACCGGGCCTGTCCCGGTTCAACACCCTGGCGGACCGCGAGGCGGCCGCCGCACTGCACGAGGTGTGTGCCAGTGCGGCCTGGGGAGGAGCGATCCTCTCCGGGCGCCCCTACGCCACGACGGAAGCCCTGTTCCTCGCGAGCGACACCGCCACGGCGGCCCTCGACGCGCAGGACCTGGCCGAAGCCATGGCCGGCCACCCGCCGATCGGCCGCCCGAAGCCCGGGGACCCGACCTCCTCCCGCGAACAGCGGGGAATGGCCGGCGCCACCGAGGAGCTCAAGGCCGAAATGCTCGAACTCAACCTGGCCTACCAGGAGCGGTTCGGACACGTCTTCCTGATCTGCGCCACCGGGGCCACCGGTGAGCAGATGCGCGACGCGCTGAGGACCCGGTCCCGGAACTCGCCCGAGCAGGAGCGCGGACACGTCCGCACCGAACTGGGCAAGATCAACCGCATCAGGCTGACCCGTCTCGTCACGGAAGACGCGTAAGACTCGCAACCGAAGGAGAGTGAAGGTCTTGAGCACCTTCGCCACCGCATCGGTGTCCACCCACATCCTGGACACCAGCATCGGCCGCCCCGCCGCGGACGTCGCCATCTCGCTCGCGGCCCGCTCGGGCAGTGACGCGCGGTGGGTGGCGCTCGGCGGTTCCGCGACCGATGCGGACGGGCGCTGCAAGGACCTGCCGGCCCTGCCGGAGGGCACCACCCACGTACGGCTCGACTTCCAGACCGAGTCGTACTTCGCCAGCAAGAAGCAAGCCGAGGCGCAGCAGGACGCCCCCCGCGTAAGGGACAGCGGTGCGTTCTTCCCGGAGGTGGCGATCACTTTCGCCGTCACTCCGGGCGAGCACTATCACGTACCGCTGCTGCTCAACCCGTTCGGCTACTCCGTATACCGAGGGAGCTAGCAGACACATGCCCACGATTCTCGGCCAGAACCAGTACGGCAAAGCAGAGAACCGCGTCGTCAAGATCACGCGGGACGGCGACACCCACCACATCAAGGACCTGAACGTCTCGGTCGCCCTGTCGGGTGACATGGAGGACGTGCACTACTCCGGCTCGAACGCGAACGTCCTTCCCACGGACACCACCAAGAACACGGTGTTCGCGTTCGCCAAGGAGCACGGCATCGACTCCGCCGAGCAGTTCGGCATCCACCTCGCACGTCACTTCGTGACGAGCCAGGAGCCGATCAAGATCGCCCGGATCCGGATCGAGGAGTACGCCTGGGACCGCATCGCGACCTCCGGCGGCAACTCCCAGTTCATCGGTGCCGACGAGGTCAAGCACTCCTTCGTCCGCAAGAACCAGGAGATCCGCACCGCTCAGATCACCTACGACGGCGAGTCGTGGCAGGTCATCTCGGGTCTCAAGGACCTCACGGTGATGAACTCGACCAACTCCGAGTTCTGGGGCTACGTCAAGGACAAGTACACGACGCTCAAGGAGGCGTACGACCGCATCCTGTGCACCGACGTCTCGGCCCGCTGGCGCTACAACTGGACCAGCGACGAGCAGCGGATGCCGAACTGGGAGAAGTCCTATGAGCAGGCGCGCAAGCACATGCTCCACGCCTTCGCCGAGACGTACTCCCTCTCGCTCCAGCAGACCCTGTACCAGATGGGTTCGCGGATCATCAACAGCCGCAGCGAGATCGACGAGATCCGGTTCTCGCTCCCGAACAACCACAACTTCCTTGTGGACCTTGAGCCGTTCGGCCTCAAGAACGACAACGAGGTCTACTTCGCCGCCGACCGTCCCTACGGGCTCATCGAGGGCACCGTGCTGCGTGACGGCATCGAGCCGCAGATCCCGGTCGATCTGACCAACCTCTGACGCGGCGCCGCGCCGGTCCCCGTCCGTCCACAGCGGACGGGGGCCGGCCGGCCCGGAGGGAACTCCCATGGCACAGCCTGCACGTGGGCCTGATGCAGCGATAGGTCCATGTCCCACCCCACCGGACGGCTCGATCCATCCGGTGGACGAGAAGCTCGCCCCGTCGCGGCTCCTGCCCGCCGCGCTCCAGCACATCGCCGCCATGTACGCGGGCGTCGTCACCCCTCCGCTCATCATCGGACAGGCCGTCGGCCTCGACACGGCCGGACTGACCCGGCTGATCGCGGCGAGCCTGCTCATCGCCGGCTGCGCCACCATCCTGCAGACCCTCGGCATCGGCGGCTTCGCCGGCAACCGGCTGCCGTTCGTCAACGCCGCCTCGTCCGCCGGGATCGCCCCGATGCTCGCCATCGCCGAGACCAGCGCGCCCGGCCACCAACTCCCCGCGATCTACGGGGCGGTGCTCGTCGCAGGCGTGTTCTGCCTGCTCGTCGGCCCGTTCTTCGGCAGGCTGCTCAGATTCTTCCCGCCGCTCGTCACCGGCGTCGTCATCACCCTCATCGGCGTCACCCTGATGCCGGTCCCGGTCTCCTGGGCGCAGGGCGGCGACAAGACAGCGACCGACTTCGGCGCGATGAAGTACCTCGCGCTGGCCGCCTTCACGCTGGCCGTCATCCTGGTCATCCAGAGGTTCGGCCGTGGATTCCTCAAGCAAGTCGCCTTGCTGATGGGGCTGTTGATAGGTACCTTGGCCGCCATCCCCTTCGGCCTCGCGGACTTCTCCGCCCTGAGCTCCGCTCCGCTCGCCGCACTGCCCACCCCCTTCGCCTTCGGCGCACCGGAGTTCCAGCCCGCCGCGATCCTCTCCCTCTGCATCGTGATGCTCGTCCTGATGACCGAGTCGTCCGCCGGCATGCTGGCCCTCGGCGAGATCTGCGACCGGCCCACCGACGGCCGGACCATCACGCGAGGCCTGCGCACCGACGGCATCGCCACCCTCGTCGGGCCGGTCTTCGGCGGCTTCCCGACGAGCGCCTTCGCACAGAACGTCGGCGTCGTCTCCCTCACGAAGGTACGGAGCCGCTACGTCGTCGCGGCCGCCGGCGGCGCCCTGCTGATCCTCGGCGTCTTCCCGGTACTCGGCGCGGTCGTCTCGCTCGTCCCGATGCCCGTGCTCGGCGGCGCCGGCATCGTCCTGTTCGGCTCGATCGCGGTGAGCGGCATCCGTACGCTCTCCGAGGCCGGGCTCGACGACAGCTCCAACATCATCCTGGTCGCCGTGGCGCTCGGCGCGGGCATCATCCCGCTCGCCGCGCCCGGCTTCTACGCGGGATTCCCGTCCTGGGCGCAGACCGTCCTGGGCTCCGGCATCAGCGCCGGAGCGCTGGCCGCGGTCCTGCTCAATCTCTTCTTCCACCATCTCGGCACCCACGGCCGCACGGCCGTGGCACTCAAATCCTCCTAGGGTCCTGCCGTGCCCACATCGCTATGAGAGAAGGAAGCACCATGGCAGCACAGGCAGCGACCGAGCGCGTGGAACGCATCGTCATCGAGAACTGTTCGATCGCGACCGTCGACGCCGACGACACCGAGTACGCCTCGGGCCATGTCGTCGTCGCCGGCAACCGCATCGAGTCGGTCGGCGCCGGCCGGGCACCGGAGGGCCTGGACAACGTCGTACGCCGGATCGACGGCACCGGCCACCTCGTCACACCCGGCCTGATCAACACGCACCACCACTTCTACCAGTGGATCACCCGGGGCCTGGCCACCGACCACAACCTCTTCGAGTGGCTGGTCGCCCTGTACCCGACCTGGGCACGCATCGACGAGCCGATGGCCCGCGCCGCCGCGCAGGGCTCGCTCGCCATGCTGGCCCGAGGCGGTGTCACCACCGCGATGGACCACCACTACGTGTTCCCGCGCGGCTCCGGCGACCTGTCCGGCGCGATCATCGGCGCCGCCCGTGAGATGGGCGTACGGTTCACCCTCGCCCGCGGCTCCATGGACCGCAGCGAGAAGGACGGCGGGCTGCCGCCGGACTTCGCCGTGGAGACCCTCGACGGGGCGCTCGCCGCCACCGAGGCGACCATCGACGCGCACCACGACGCCTCCTTCGACGCGATGACCCAGATCGCCGTCGCGCCCTGCTCCCCCTTCTCGGTGTCCACCGAACTGATGCGGCAGGGAGCCGAGTTGGCCCGCCGTCGCGGAGTGCGGCTGCACACCCATGGTTCGGAGACCGTGGAGGAGGAGAAGTTCTGCCACGAGCTGTTCGGCATGGGCCCGACCGACTACTTCGAGTCGACCGGCTGGCTCGGTGAGGACGTGTGGATGGCGCACTGCGTCCACATGAACGACTCCGACATCGCCGCGTTCGCCCGCACCGGCACCGGCGTCGCCCACTGCCCGTCCTCCAACGCCCGGCTCGCCGCCGGCATCGCCCGGGTCCCGGACATGCTCGCCGCAGGCGTCCCGGTCGGCCTCGGCGTCGACGGCACCGCGTCCAACGAGTCCGGCGAGCTCCACACCGAACTGCGCAACGCCCTCCTCATCAACCGCCTCGGCCCGCACCGCGAACGCGCCCTGAACGCCCGTCAGGCCCTGCGCCTGGGCACGTACGGCGGCGCCCAGGTCCTCGGCCGCGCCGACCAGATCGGCTCCCTGGAGCCCGGCAAGCTCGCGGACCTGGTCCTGTGGAAGCTGGACACCATCGCCCACGCCTCCATCGCGGACCCGGTCACGGCCCTGGTGTTCGGCGCCGCGGCGCCCGTCACCCTCTCGCTCGTCAACGGCAGGCCGGTCGTCGAGGACACCCGCCTGACCACCGTGGACGAGGACGCCATCGCCCGCGCCACCCGCGACGAGGCCCGCCGCCTCGCGCAGATCGCCGCCGGGGCCTGAGGTCCCGGCGCCCCCGACAGGCCGGCCGAGGGGGACGGCCCTCGACCGGCCGCCGTGGACCCGAGCGGGGCCCACGGCAACCGGTACGGGAGGCGCGCACCCATACGTACGCGCCTCCCGTACCGCTGAACCAAGCTGCCCGCACCAGCTGCACGACCTGCACCAACGCTCCACCTCCCTGATACCCACGTCACCGCAGACGTGTACCCGACCGGAGGAACCGCCGTGGCAGCTACGCCCAGGTTTCGCAATGACGCAGTCGCAGCATCCGACCCCGACGACACGTCGGAGCCGGTCCAGTCCGGCCGGAGCCATCCGGTCGACGAGACGCTTCCCCCACTGAAGATGTTCACCAGCGGCCTTCAGCACGTGGCCGCGATGTACGCGGGTGTGGTGGCCCCGCCCATGGTGGTGGGCCCCGCCGTGGGCCTCACCCCCAAGGAGACCGCCTTCCTGGTGGCGGCGAGCCTGTTCACCGCGGGCATCGCCACCCTGCTCCAGACCCTCGGCTTCTGGCGCATCGGCGCCCGGCTGCCGTTCGTCAACGGCGTCTCGTTCGCCGGGGTCACGCCCATGGTGGCGATCGGCAAGGACCGGGGACACGACGGGATCGCCGTCATCTTCGGCGCGATCATCGTCGCGAGCCTCCTCGGCTTCGTCCTCGCCCCCTACTTCTGCAAACTGGTCCGGTTCTTCCCGCCCGTGGTCACCGGCACGGTCATCACCCTGATCGGTGTCTCGCTGCTGCCGGTCGCCTTCAACTGGTCGCAGGGCGGCAACGCCACGGCCGACGACTACGGCTCCACCACCAACATCATCATGGCGGCGGTCACCCTGGTGATCGTCCTCGCGCTGAGGAAGCTGCTCCGCGGCTTCCTCCAGCAGATCGCGATCCTGCTCGGACTCATCATCGGCACACTCGTCGCGATCCCGGTCGGCATCACCGACTTCGGTGCCATCAAGGACGCCGACGCCATCGGCTTCCCCACCCCGTTCCACTTCGGGGCACCGCAGTTCGAGATCGCCGCGATCGTCTCGATGTGCATCGTCATGCTGGTCTGCATGACCGAGTCGACCGCGGACATGCTCGCCCTCGGCAAGATCGTCGACCGTCCGGCCGACGAGCGGACCATCGAGGGAGGTCTGCGGGCCGACACCCTGGGCAGCGCCATCAGCCCGCTGTTCAACGGCTTCATGTGCAGTGCCTTCGCCCAGAACATCGGGCTGGTCGCGATGACGAAGGTCCGCAGTCGCTTCGTCGTGGCCACGGGCGGTGGCATCCTCATCGTGCTCGGCCTGGTCCCGGTGGCCGCGTCCGTCATCGCGCTGGTACCGCTTCCCGTGCTCGGCGGCGCCGGCATCGTGCTCTTCGGGTCGGTCGCCGCGAGCGGCATCCAGACCCTGGCGACCGCCGCTCTGGAGAAGGGCGAGAACGCGCTGATAGTGGCCGCCGCCGTCGGCATAGGCCTGATACCGATCGCCGCGCCGGACTTCTACCACGCGTTCCCCAAGGACATGCTCGTCGTCCTGGACTCCGGGATATCCACCGGATGCGTCGTGGCGATCGTCCTCAACCTGGCCTTCAACCACCTGGGCCGGAAGGCGGAGGCAGAGGAGGATGCCGGGGCGGTGAGCGACGAGACGGTCGGTGCCTCCTCGGTGGGGGCGCACTGACGTAACGTCACAGCGCCGTGGCGCGCAGGGCCCCACCCGTGAGGGGGAGCCGTGCGCGCCACGGCCGTGCCCGGGACCGTCAGCCGATGTGGAAGCTGTCGCCGTACACCTTCCAGTCGAGCGGCGGGTCCAGGTTCAGATTGCCCTTCTTCAGGAAGACCCGCTGGGCGGTGTCCACCCGGCTGGTGTCCGAGTGGGCCTCCTCCTGCTGCATGGCCCAGACCCGCGCGTCCAGGAAGGCGTTGAGGTAGGTGACCTCGTTGCCGCCCTGGGCCGGCGGCTTGGCCTTCGCCAGGGCGTGCTTGCGGATGCTGCTGAAGCTCGTGCTGTCGCCGCCGTCACCGTGCATGACGATGGCGTCGTAGTAGGCGAACTGGCCGAGCGTGCCCAGCCCGTCGCTCTTGCCCCGGCTCACGGCCGGGTCGAAGTACACCCGGTCGCGCTCGTCGTTCTGCGCCTGCTGGAACGCCGAGTCGGCCGCGGCCTTCTTCCAGGCGGCCTGGAAGCCCGGGTCCAGTCCTTCGTGGGAGTCGCTGCCGTCCACCTCGCGCAGGGCGGGCAGGTACTGGGCGAGCGGGTTGCCCGGCTTGCGCTGCGTGTACAGCTCCACGAGGTCCAGCATGTCGCCGGTGCCGGAACAGAAGCCGATGATGCCCGCGGTGTAGCCGCGGCCGTCGTCGATGTCCTCGATGTACTTGTACTGGGACTTCCAGTCCAGCGAGGAGTTCTCCGCGCTGGAGACCAGCTGCATGGCGATGTCCTTCTTCGCCGGATCGTCCAGTCCGGTCGCGGCGGCCTCCTGGTGGTGTACGGCCGACGGCGCGGGGGCGGTGCCGGCGAATGCGGTGGCGGGAACAGCTGTGAGTGTCAGCCCGAGCGCGACGAGAGCGATGCGCAGGGTGCGGGTGTTGCGACGTGCGGTGCGCTTGTGGGGAGCGTTCACCAGTCCTCCAAGGGAGTTCGTCGTTCCGACTCATCTGTTAGGAAGCTTTCCTATCAGAGTCGAACGAGTGTCGTACACCCCTGTGACGCATACGAGTTGGGCGCGCCCCGTAAAAGACGCGGTGGAGTGGCCGGGCCGGCGGGCTACGGGCCGTCGATCCGGAAGCTGTCGCCGTACACCTTCCACCGCAGCGGTGTCTCCAGGCCGAGCTTGCCCTCGCGCAGGAACACCCGCTGGGCCGTCTCGACCCGGCTCGTGTCGTGGTGCGAGGGCTCCTGGCGCATCGCCGCGACCCGGACGTCCAGAAACGCGTCGAGGTACGCCGTCTCGTCGCCGCCCCGCGCGGGGGCACCGGCCTTCGCGAGCGCGCGCTCGCGCATGGTGCGGAAGCCGACCGTGCCCTCCGCGTCGCCGGACCCGTGCATCACGTAGGCGTCGTAGTAGATGAACTGGCCGAGCGCGCCGAGCCCGTCCGCCCTGGCCTGCGCGACCGAGGGGCCGAAGTACGAGGCGTCACGTTCGGCGTCCTGCGCGGACCGGAAGGCGGCGTCGCCGGCCGCGTCCGCCCAGGCCTCGGTGAACCGGCTGCCCAGCCCGGTGTGCGCGTCGGTGCCCTCGACCGCCCGCAGTGCCGGCTCGAACCGCTCCAGCGGGTTTCCGGGGCGGGCCTTCGCGTACCGCTCGACGACCCGGCGCATGTCGCCGGTGCCGGAGCAGAAGCCGATGATGCCCGCGGTGTAGCCGCGGCCGTCGTGGATGTCCTCGATGTACTTGTACTGGGATCTCCAGTCCAGCGAGGAGTTCTCCGCGCTGGAGACCAGCTGCATGGCGATGTCCTTCTTCGCCGGGTCGTCCAGTCCGGCCGCCGCCCCCTTGCCGTACGCGGTGTCCGGCCCGGCCCCGGAGCATCCGGAGAGCACGGCCGCGGCCAGGGCGAGGGCGGCGGCCGATGCGATCAGGGAACGCGTGCTGAGCTTCACCGCTCCAGCCTGCCAGGCCGGGGGAGCGGTGGAGCCCGTTCGCCGCGTTCATCGGCTGGTCAGGCGAGCGCGCGCCGCTGCCGCAGGCGTCAGTCGCCCGGCTGCCAGTCGGGCCGCCGGCCGCTCCGGGCGACCGCCCGGTCCAGCAGCGGAGCGTCGTCCGGCACCGGGACCGGCGGGCCGAACGGCGAACCGGCCGGCGGGCTGTCACCCAGGTCGGCCAGCAGGGCCAGCGTGGAGCGCAGGTGCGCCTCCTCGGCCCGGAACGGCTGCCCGGTCGACCTCGCCAGGTCCCAGCCGTGCAGCACCAGCTCGTTGAGCCCGACCATGCCCGCGACCTCGCCCGGCAGGTCCACGCTGCCCGCCCGGCTCATGCCCTGCCAGGCCTCGGGGGAGCGCCAGGCGGTGACCATGGCGTCGAGCGCCGAGGGCAGTGTGTCGCGCCAGCCCTCCTCCAGCACCATCTCGGCCACCGAGGGCGCCGTGCTCGTCGTCGGCCCCAGCTCCTTGTGCGCTGCGTCGCGGAAGGCGACGGCGAGCCCGCCGATGTGGGCGAGCAGGGCGCTCACCGTCACACCGGGACAGGGGGTCGGCGCCGACAGCCGTGTGTCGTCGACGGCGTCGAGCAGCCCGGCGATCTGCCTGGCCGCGGGTTCCAGGTCCTGCGGGGGAGCGGTCTTCGTCTCGTTGTCCATACAGTGCAGACTCGCCGGGCGCCCCGAACTCATCGGCCCGCGACGCGCGGACTTCCCGGCCCGGCCGAGGTGCACACCGGCACATTGCGGAAGGTTCCGCTCCGTCCTCTTGTCGCGGACCCCCGCGCCATGCGATACAGGTCTGGACCATTGCTGCCGGATGGAAGGCAAGACCGTGCAACGCCCCCACGCAACGGCCGCGTTGGCCTGCTCAGCCGCCCTGTTCCTCGCCACCCTCACCGCCTGCGGCTCCGAGGCCGAGGCCGACACCAGCAGCCCCACGGCGCCGCGCGGGGTGACGGTCCAGGCCGGCAGCGCCACCTCCGCGCACGTGATGTGGAAGGCGGCCACCGACGACAAGGCCGTCACCGCGTACGAGATCTACCGCAAGGGCAAGAAGGTCAAGACCGTTCCGGCCGCCAGGGTGATGATCGACATCGACGGGCTGACCGCCTCGACCGCCTACAGCTTCACCGTCCGTGCCCGGGACGCCGCCGGGAACCTCTCCGCGCCGAGCGCCGCCGCGTCCGTCACCACGCCCGCCCCGACCCCGGCCGACCACGAGGCCCCCACCCGGCCGGTTCAGCTGCGCGGCAAGGCCGACGGCAGCCGGGCGGCGACGCTGTCCTGGGGCGGATCCACGGACGACGTCGGCGTCACCTCGTACGACATCTACCAGGAGGGCTCGCGCATCCACACCGTGCCCGGCGCGCAGACCACGGCTCGCCTGACCGGGCTGCGGCCCGGCACGGTCTACACCTTCACCGTCCGTGCCCGCGACGCCGCCGACACCTCGTCCAAGGACAGCAACGCCTTCGACCTCACCACCGCCACCGCCCCCGGCGCACCCGCCTCCACCGCCCCCACCGACCTGCGGATCACCAGCACCGCCCAGGGCAAGGAGTACGCGGTCGACCTGGACTGGAAGCAGCCGCGCACCGGCGGCGAGATCCCCGCCTACCAGCTCTACCTGGACGGCCGGCTGACCACCACGATCGTCTGGGGAAGCAAGCCGCCCACCGGCCGGGCGAGCTACCGGCTGACCGTCGGCGACCCGCGCGGCACCCGCTACGCGATGAAGATCCGAGCCAAGCTCCCCGACGGGAAGTGGGGCGACTTCTCCGCCTCGCGGACGGTGGTACTGGGAGGCTGACCGCCCCTCAGCCGTGCGGGAGCGCGCCCCATATGATCCATTTGACCCCAGAACCTCATTGACGGACTCCACGAGGAACAGGGGATGCGATGGACCTGGGCTCCCGCGTCGACGCACTGATGGACGGGCTCACCGCAGACCTGGAGCGGCTGGCGGCCATCCCGTCCGTCGCGTTCCCCGGCTTCCCCGCCGAACCCGTGCGGCGGGCCCACGACCTCCTCGTGGACCTGCTGCGCGGCGCGGGCGTCGAACGGATCGAACGGCTCGACCTGCCCGACACCGCGCCGGTCATCGTCGCCGAGGTCCCGCCACCGACGCCGGACGCCCCGACCGTGCTGCTCTACGGCCACTACGACGTACAGCCACCCGGCGACGAGAGCCTGTGGCTCTCACCGCCGTTCGAGCCCACCCCCGTGGCGGGCGGGCTGCGCGCCCGGGGCATCGCGGACGACAAGTCGAACCTGATCGTGCACCTCGGCGTACTCAGGGCGTACGGGGGCCGGCCGCCGACCGGACTCCGAATCGTCCTGGAGGGCCAGGAGGAGTACGGCAGCGCCTTCGACGACTACCCGCCCACCGACCCCGCCCGCTTCGCCTGCGACGCGATGGTCATCGCGGACATGGGGAACCTCCGCCCCGGCAGCCCCACGCTTACCACGGGCCTGCGCGGCGCGGCCGAGCTGCTGGTCGAGGTGCGGACCCTGGACGGACCGCGGCACAGCGGCGAGTTCGGCGGCGCCGCCCCCGACGCGCTGCTCGCCCTGGTCAACGCGCTGGCCACCCTGCACGACGTGTACGGGGACGTCGCCGTCGAGGGCCTGCGCCGCGAGGAGTGGAGCGGTACGACCTACACCGAGGAGGAGTTCCGCACCCTGGCCGGGGTCCGTGACGGGGTACCGCTGACCGGGTCCGGCAGCCTCGGCGAGCGGCTGTGGAGCGGGCCGGCCATCACGGTCATCGGCATCGACGCCCCGGCCGTCGACCAGGCCGCGTCCGCCGTCGTCCCGTACGCGCGGGCCAAGCTGAACCTGCGCTTCCATCCGCGACAGGACCCCGAGGAGGCGCTGGGGCTGCTCGTCACCCACCTGGAGGCACTGCGCCCGTTCGGTATCCCGCTCACCGTCACCCCCGGCGACACCGGCCCCGGATTCGAGCCCGCGACCGGCGGCCCCGCCTACCGGGCCGCGTGGACGGCTCTGCGCGAGGGCTGGGGCTCCGAACCCGCCTTCGTCGCGAGCGGCGGCTCCATCCCGCTCGTCAACGGCCTGGCCAGAGCCGTCCCGGACGCCGAGATCCTGCTCTTCGGCGCCCAGGACAGCATGTGCAACCTGCACGCCCCCAACGAGCGCGTCCTCTTCTCGGAGCTCCGCTCGGCCGTCATCGCGGAGGCGGCGTTCCTGCGGGAGTACGCTGCGGCGCACCGCGGCGGGAGCGCCGCGTGAGCACCCTGGACACCGGTACCCCGCCCGGGGAGAAGCCCTCGCGGGGCGGCAAGTTCGTCTTCCCCAGCGCCCTGACCGTGCTGGTCGTCGTCACGCTCGCCGTCTGGGCGCTGGCCTTCCTGATCCCGTCCGGCGCGTACGACCGCACCGAGGCCGGTGCGCCGGTCCAGGGCACGTACCACCGCGTCCCGTCCGGGCAGAGCGTGGTCGACCGGCTGAACGACCTCTTCCTCTCCCCGGTCAACGGCCTGTACGGGGTGCAGGACACCAGGACCGGACAGGTCGGCCCGGACATGGCCGGTGAACTGTACGGCAGCGCGGGCGTGTTCCTCTTCGTCATCGCGATCGGCGCCTTCATCACCGTCGTCTTCGCCACCGGTGCGCTCGACCTCGGGATCGGCCGCCTCGCCCACCGGCTGCGCGAGCGCGGCGCACTGCTCATCGCGGGCGTGATGCTGGTCTTCTCGCTGCTCGGCACGGTCGAGGGCTTCGCGGAGGAGACCCTCGGCTTCTACGGGCTGATCGTCCCGCTGATGCTCGCCCTCGGCTACGACCGGATGGTCGCCACCGGCACGATCATCCTCGGCGCCGGCGTCGGCGTGCTCTGCTCCACGGTCAACCCGTTCGCCACCGGTGTCGCCTCCGCCGCCGCCGACATCTCGCTGGGCGACGGGATCGTCCTGCGCGCGGCGATGTGGGTCGTCCTGACGGCGGTGACGATCGGCTACGTCATCCGGTACGCCGAGCGCGTGCGCAAGGACCCCGGCCGCTCGCTGTCCGGATTCCTGCCCGGCGACCGCGAACACGCGGCGGCCGATGCGGGCGAACCGCCCGAACTCACCCCGCTCCACCGGGTCGTCCTGGTGCTCGTCGGACTGACCTTCGCCTTCATGATCTTCTCGGTGGTCCCGTGGTCCAGCGCCCTGACCGGGGAGGCGGACGCCACCCCGTACGGCTTCGAGCTGGGCTGGTCCTTCCCGCAGCTGGCCGCGCTGTTCCTGGTCGCGGCGGTCCTCGTCGGCATCGTCGCCCGGTTCGGGGAGCAGAAGATCAGCGCGACGGTCGTCCAGGGCGCCGCCGACTTCATCTCGCCCGCACTGGTCATCGTGCTGGCCCGCGGGGTCACGGTCATCATGAACAACTCCCGGATCACCGACACCGTCCTGCACTCCATCGAGGGCCTGGTCTCCGGCACCTCATCCGCGGTGTTCGCCGTCGTCGTGTTCGTCGTCAACCTCCCGCTGGCCTTCCTCATCCCGTCCACCTCCGGCCACGCGACCCTGGCCATGCCGATCCTGGCCCCGCTCGCGGACTTCGCGGGCGTCTCGCGCGCGGTCGTCGTCACGGCCTGGCAGGCGGCGAGCGGCTGGATGAACCTGTGGGTGCCCACGACGGCGGTGACGATCGGCGGGGTGGCGCTGGCCAAGGTGGGTTACGACAAGTACCTGCGCTTCGTCTGGCCGCTGCTCGCCGTCCTCGCGGTGCTGATCTGCGCGTCCGTCGCGCTGGGAGCGGTGGGGACGTGAGGGGTGGGACGGGACACGCTCTAGGGGCGGCCGGCGTGCGGGCAGCCGGTGAACCGTAATTGGTCTGTACCTATTGACGGGATGGTCCAGACCAATTAGTTTCCGCTGTGCTCCATGGAACGAAGGACACCAGCTCCCCCCTCAGGACCTCCTCACAGGTCCCTGCCACAAGGGAGAACCATGTTCGAGCACATGCCTCTCAGACGGAGAACGGTGACCGCGCTGGTCGCCGCCCTCGCCCTCCTACTCGCCCTGCTGTCCCTCCAGGCCACGCCCGCGCACGCGGCGGGCAAGCTGACGGCCACCTTCACCTCCGCCGACAACGGCCCCTGGTGGAAGGGGACATACATCCTGCACAACGACACCGACACCGCCGTCACCAACTGGAGCCTCGAATTCGACCTGCCGGCCGGGGTCGCGATCAGCAGCTCCTACAACGGCACCGTCACCACCCAGGGCAAGCACATCACCGCGGTCAACGCCCACTACAACGGCACGGTCGCCGCGCACAGCACCACCGAGCCGTACAGCTTCTGGTTCGTCGCCACCGGACCGATCACCGCGCCCACCGGCTGCCGGATCAACGGCGACAAGTGCGACGGCTCCGCGGACGCCCCGCCGGGCGCGCCCGGCGGCCTGAAGAAGACCGATGTCACCGCCCGTACCGCCTCGCTGTCCTGGACGGCCGCCACGGCGGGGGACTTCCCCGTGGCCTCGTACGACATCCTTGCGGGCGGCAAGGTGCTGGGCTCGGCCACCGCCGCGACCTCCGCCACGGTCACCGGTCTGACCCCCGCCACCGCGTACTCCTTCACCGTCCGGGCCAAGGACACCCGGGGCAACACCTCCGCCGAGAGCGCCCCGCTGACCGTCACCACGGTCGACCCGGCCTCCGACACCTCCCCGCCGACGGCCCCCGGCGCACTGCACTCGACGGCCGCCGACTCCTCGTCCGTCACCCTGGCCTGGACCGCCGCCACGGACAACCAGCGGGTCGCCGCGTACGACGTCTACAAGGGATCCGCCCTGGCCACCACGGTCTCCGGCACCACGACCACCGCCACCATCGGCGGCCTGTCGCCCTCGACCTCGTACACCTTCACGGTCAAGGCACGCGACCCGGCGGACAACGCCTCGGCGGCGAGCAGCGCGCTCACGGTGAAGACCGACGACATCGTCGGCGCCGGCAAGTACGCGAAGGTCGGCTACTTCGTCCAGTGGGGCATCTACGGCCGCCAGTACTTCGTGAAGAACCTCCAGGACTCCGGGGCCGCCGGCAAGCTCGACATCGTCAACTACGCCTTCGCCAACATCGACCCCAACAACCTCACCTGCCTGAACGGCGTCACCAAGGGCACCACCGCCGACCCCGAGGACCCCGAGCAGGGCACCGGCGCCGGTGACGCGGACGCCGACTACACCCGCCCCTTCAGCGCCGCCCAGTCGGTCGATGGCGTCGCGGACGACGGCTGGGGCAAACTGCGCGGGAACTTCAACCAGCTGAAGAAGCTGAAGAAGCTCCACCCGAACCTGAAGATCGTGGTCTCGCTCGGCGGCTGGACGTACTCGAAGTACTTCTCCGACGTGGCCGCCACCGACGCGGCCCGCAAGAAGTTCGTCTCCTCCTGCATCGACATGTACATCAAGGGCAACCTGCCCGAGTACGGCGGCGCGGGCGGCCCCGGCACCGCCGCAGGCATCTTCGACGGCTTCGACATCGACTGGGAGTGGCCGGGCACCGGAACCGGACACCCCGGCAACCACTACTCGCCGAACGACAAGGGCAACCTCACCCTGCTGCTCGCCGAGTTCCGCAAGCAACTGGACGCGCTGGGCGGCGGCCACCGCCTGCTCACCGCCTTCACCCCCGCCGACCCCCAGAAGATCGGTGACGGCTGGGACCTGGGCAAGGTCTTCGACTCCCTCGACGTCGCCAACGTCCAGGGCTACGACTTCCACGGCTCGGGCAGCGACAACTCCTGGGAACCGAACCGCACCGGCCACCAGGCCAACCTCTACAACGACGACCAGGACCCGTACGGCTTCCACTTCAGCGCCGACACCGCGATCAAGGCGTACACGGACGCGGGCGTCGAACCCCGCAAGCTGACCCTGGGCATCCCGTTCTACGGCCGGGGCTGGCAGAACGTCACTGACGGCGGCGCGGCGGGCGAATGGCAGCCCGCGGGCGGAGCCGCCCCGGGCCAGTTCGCCGAGGAGGCCGGCACCCGCGGGTACTCCAATCTCATCGGCGCCTACCCGACGATGACGGTCCACCACGACGAGCAGTCCGTGTCCACGTACGGCTACACCGGGAACCAGTGGTGGTCCTTCGACGACACCTGGTCCATCGGCAAGAAGACGGCCTACGTGAAGGACAAGGGCCTGCTGGGCGTCATGGTCTGGGAGATGTCGGGCGACACCCCGCAGGGCACCCTGCTGGGAGCGCTCGACTCCGGCCTGAAGAAGTAGCCGGTCCCCACGGCCGGTCCGCCGGGTCCCGCCGGGACCTGCGGACCGGCCACCCGCCGCGTCAGAGCACGATGCGGTCCCGCACCAGCCGCAGACAGTCCTCGTCCCCGGCCGGCAGCTCCTCGCCCGCCGGCCAGGGGTGCACGGTCAGCGTCAGGTGGGTCAGATAGCCGTAGGGCCCGCCGTCCTCGCGCGGGGCGAGCACGACCCCGTGCTCGCCCATGCGCCATATCCGGCACCACAGATGAGGCCCCAGCCCGAGCCGGTCGTCGGCGCGCAGCGTGCGCAGCGGCGGACCGAGCTCGGCGACGACGACCTCCGCCGCCCGGTCGAGCACGGCTTCGCACTCCGCCAGGGCGGGCTCCTCGAGCAACTCCCAGCCGGGCAGGGCCGCCCAGTCCCCGATCAGCTCGACGAGCGCGTCGCGACCGTACTCATCGGGATCGGGCGGCTCGACGGGATACGCCTCGCCGAACGTCAGGATCAGCGTGGCCTCCGGATCGCCCAGCGGAGCGCCTTCGTACCAGAGGACGTGGTGGTGCCGGGTGAGGACCGCGTCGCAGACGAGATCGGTGAACTCCCAGCCGAGTTCCGCCTCGGTGTACTCGTAGAACTCCTCCTCGGGCACGGGCGGCATGGCAGGCATGGCCAGCAACTCCCTGACCGAGGCGGCGGAGAGCGGTGAGTGGGCGAGCGAATGTACGGGCATGAGGCGCGGAGCTCCCCTGGTCGACGCGTGACGGGGCCGGGGTCCGAGGACCGGCGCCGGGATGATTTCACAGCGCCGGGCCCGTGCACCGGACACGCCTCCGCCCCCGGAGCCGCACGGCACCGGGGGCGGGAGTTCGTACCGGAGCCGTCAGCGCAGCTGCTCGTACGCCGGCAGCGTCAGGAAGTCCGCGTAGTCCTGGTCCAGGGAGACCTGGAGGAGGAGGTCGTGGGCCTGCTGCCACTTGCCGGCGGCGAAGGCCTCGTCGCCGATCTCGGCGCGGATCGCGGCCAGTTCCTCGGCGGCGACCTTACGGGCCAGCTCCGCCGTGGCGTGCTCGCCGTTCTCGAAGACCACGTCCGCGTTGATCCACTGCCAGATCTGCGAGCGCGAGATCTCGGCGGTGGCCGCGTCCTCCATCAGGTTGAAGATGGCGACCGCGCCCATGCCGCGCAGCCAGGCCTCGATGTAGCGGATGCCGACCGCGACGGCGTTGCGCAGGCCGTCGTAGGTGGGCTTGGCGTGCAGGGTGTCGATGGCGATCAGGTCGCCGGGGGCCACCGAGACGTCCTCGCGCAGGCGCTCCTTCTGGTTCGGCTTCTCGCCGAGCACCGCGTCGAAGGAAGCCATCGCGATCGGGACCAGGTCGGGGTGGGCGACCCAGGAGCCGTCGAAGCCGTCGCCGGCCTCGCGGTCCTTGTCGGCCTTGACCTTCTCGAAGGCGACCTTGTTGACCTCGGCGTCACGGCGCGACGGGATGAAGGCCGCCATGCCGCCGATCGCGTGGGCGCCGCGCTTGTGGCAGGTGCGGACGAGGAGTTCGGTGTAGGCCCGCATGAACGGGGCGGTCATCGTCACCGCGTTGCGGTCCGGCAGGACGAACTTGGCGCCGCCGTCACGGAAGTTCTTGACGATGGAGAAGAGGTAGTCCCAGCGGCCCGCGTTCAGCCCGGAGGCGTGGTCGCGGAGCTCGTAGAGGATCTCCTCCATCTCGTAGGCGGCGGTGATCGTCTCGATCAGGACCGTCGCGCGGACCGTGCCCTGCGGGATGCCGAGCTCGTCCTGGGCGAAGACGAAGATGTCGTTCCAGAGGCGGGCCTCCAGGTGTGACTCGGTCTTCGGCAGGTAGAAGTACGGGCCCTTGCCGAGGTCGATGAGGCGCTGGGCGTTGTGGAAGAAGTAGAGGCCGAAGTCGACCAGCGCGCCGGGCACCGGGGTGCCGTCGAGCTGGAGGTGGCGCTCCTCCAGGTGCCAGCCGCGCGGGCGGGTGACGACGGTCGCGAGCTCGTCGGCGGGCTTCAGGGCGTACGACTTGCCGGACTTCGGGTCCGTGAAGTCGATCGCGCGGTTGTAGGCGTCGATCAGATTGAGCTGGCCGAGGACGACGTTCTCCCACGTGGGGGCGGACGCGTCCTCGAAGTCGGCGAGCCAGACCTTGGCGCCCGAGTTCAGGGCGTTGATGGTCATCTTGCGGTCGGTGGGACCGGTGATCTCCACCCGGCGGTCGTTCAGCGCGGCCGGGGCCGGCGCGACCTTCCAGGAGTCGTCCGCACGGATCGCCGCGGTCTCCGGCAGGAAGTCCAGCGTGGAGGTGCGGGCGATCTCGGCGCGGCGCTCACCGCGGCGGGCGAGGAGCTCGTCACGGCGCGGGGTGAACCGGCGGTGCAGCTCGGCCACGAACGCGAGGGCCGCGGGGGTGAGGACCTCGTCCTGCCGGGGCAGGGGCTCGGCATCGACGATGGCCAGCGAGGACGGCGCTGGTGCGGACATGAGCTGTCACTCCTTCAGCGGGCGGTGCGGACGGCTTCTCACGGCCGCCGGGTCGCCTGAAACGGCACGGCGTGCCATGGCTCCGGGATACGGCCGTGGCCGCCGTCTGGGGTGCAGAGGGCTTCTGACCAGTGGATAGTAGTTTCCTCATGGTGGAAGTTCAATGGTTTGTTGATGTCGAGATTCTCCGGGTCGACAGAAGTGCCCCTCGGTTGGCGCAGCGTGCCAGTGCGTTCACTCAAGGTGGAACAGGTCCTCCGCCGTGTCGATGTCGTACGCCTGAGCCACATCGGAACACTCGACGAGCGTGATCGCATCGCGGTGCGCCCGCAGATAGGCGCGCGCCCCCTGATCGCCCACCGCCCCCGCCGCGATGTCTGCCCACAGACCGGCCCCGAACAACACCGGATGGCCGCGTTCACCCTCGTACGAGGCGGCCGCCAGGCTCGTGCGGGAGCGGTAGGCCGACCGCACCCGCGCCACCGCCCCGGCGCCGATACCGGGCTGGTCGACCAGGAGTACGACGACCGCGTCCGCGTCCGTGCCGGCCAGCGCGCCGAGGCCGGCCCGCAGCGAGGAGCCCATGCCCTCGGCCCACTCGGGGTTGACGGTCACGGTGCAGCCGGACAGCTCCGCCCTGGCCCCCACCTCGTCGGCCGCCGCCCCGAGCACCACGTGGACCGGGCCGCAGCCACCGTCGCGCAGGGTGCGTACCGCGTGGTCGACGAGGAGGCCGCCGCGGTGTTCCAGCAGTGCCTTGGGGCGGCCGCCCAGCCGGCGGCCGCCGCCCGCGGCGAGGAGCAGCCCGGCGACGGTGGGGTTTGCGGCCGGGTTGACGATCGGGTTGACGGAGGGGGAGGAGTGGTGCGGATTGCTTGTCATGCGGCCTGGATACCTCACAAGCCGGGCTCCCGCACAGACGGACCGTTTCTGCAACCGCCTGTGATCGCTCGGGACACACCGAGTTCCGTTCGTGGAGTGGCGCCCGGTACCTTTCATGGCGTTAACTTGCCCGCACTCCGGGACACTTGACCAAGGTCCGGGTCTCGGTCGTGACACCGGCACAAGGATGTGCGAGGGGGAGTGCTTTGTTGAAGAGCGTGGGGCAGGCGCGGGTGACCAGCAGCAACGAGGACCCGAGGGTGACGGAGCTGCGTACAGCCGTCTCCCGGCTCCGGCGGGAGCTGGCCGGACATCCCGCGGAGTTTCCGGACCGCGCGATCGCCGAGGAGGAGCTGGCGGCGCTGGACGCGATGGCGGTCAGCGGAGCGCCCGAGATTCCCCGGCTCCGCCGCTCGCTGCTGCTGATCGCGGGGGCGATCGGCTCGGTCAGCGCGCTGGCGTCGGCGCTCAGGGACGTACGGGTCGCCGTGGATCTCTTCGGAGAGCCGCCGCGCCGCTGAAGCGGAGCGAGCGGGGCGGCGGAGCCGGCGGGATGGGCGGCGGTTCAGCGCCGGATGAGCCTGCGAGCCGTCGCCGCCGCGACCGCCGCCGTACGTGAGTCGACGCCCAGCTTGGCGTAGATGTGCACCAGGTGGGACTTCACCGTCGCCTGGCTCAGGAACAGCTTCTTGCTGATCCGCAGGTTCGACAGCCCCTCACCCACCAGTTGCAGGACCTCCAGCTCGCGCTTGGTGAGCGCCTCGGCCGGGGTCCTCATCCGGTCCATCAGCCGGTGTGCGACGGCGGGGGCGAGCGCGGACCGGCCTGCCGCAGCCGTGCGGACCGCGGCGGCCAGCTCCTCGGGCGGAGCGTCCTTCAGCAGGTAGCCTGCGGCGCCCGCCTCGACCGCGGCGAGGATGTCGGCGTCCGTGTCGTAGGTGGTCAGGATCAGCACCCGGGGCGCGTCCGGCACCGCGGTGATCGCGGCGGTGGCCGCCGAGCCGTGCAGCCCCGGGCCGAACTGCAGGTCCATCAGGACGACGTCGAACCCGCCGGTCGCGGCCAGGGCCACGGCCTGCTCGGCGGTGGCTGCCTCGGCGGCGACGTGGAAGTCCGGCTCGGTGTCCAGGACGGCCCGCAGCCCGGCCCGGACCACCGGGTGGTCATCGGCGAGCAGCAGCCTGATCGGTGTGCCCGGTGTGATGGGCGACGTCATGCGGAGTCCTGTCCGTTCGGGCCGGCGGGGAGCGGCAGGGTGAGGGCGACGGCCGTGCCCTGGCCGGGCGCCGACTCGACGCTCAGCGTGCCGCCCAGGGAACGGGCCCGCGAGCGCATGGCGGGCAGCCCGAAGCCACCGGTCCCGCTGCGGCCGGGGGCGGCGGCCGGGGAGTCCGGCGAGAAGCCCCGGCCGTCGTCGACCACGTCCAGCGACACCGAGGTGTCCATGAAGCTCAGCGTGATCTCCGCCCGTCGCGCCCCGGCGTGCCGCGCGGTGTTGGCCAGCGCCGACTGCGCGGTACGCAACAGCGCCACCTCGTACGGAGTGGGCAGCTCCACCGGAGTGCCGCTGACGGCGAACTGCACGGTGAGAGCGGCGTCCGTGCTGCGGGCCGAGAGCCGTTCCAGGGCGGCCGCCAGCGAACCGTTCGCCAGGTCGGGCGGGGTCAGGGCGCGCACGAAGCGGCGGGCCTCGGCGAGGTTGTCCTGGGCGGCCTCGCGGGCCTGGCGGACATGGGAGGTGGCGGGCGCGTCCGGCTCCAGGGTGCGTTCGGCGGCGCGCAGGAGGAGCTGAATGCTGGACAGGCCCTGCGCGAGCGTGTCGTGGATCTCCCGCGCCAGCCGTTCGCGTTCGGCGAGGGTGCCGGCCGTGCGTTCGGCCGCCGCCAGCTCCGCCCGGGTCGAGACGAGCTCCTCGATGAGTTCGCGGCGCCGCTCGCTCTCCCGGAACAGCGCGTCGTACCCGAGCACCGTCGCGACGGCCACCGCGGCGCCGAGCACCGGGCCGATGAAGGTGCCGGGCGTGACCGTCTGCCCGTGCACCAGGAAACTGGTGATGGCGGCGCCCGCGGTCACCGCCACGGCGGGCAGCCCCCAGCGCATCGGCAACAGGTGCAGCTCGAGGAAGTACAGCGGGAACGCCACCCACAGCCCGTCCGGCGACAGCGCCAGCAGCACCAGCCAGAGCGCCCCGAGCACCCCGAGCCAGTACGCCCCCGCCCGGGTCCCCGGCTGCACGACGGGGGCGAGCGCACCGCCCGCGTACGCGCCGGCCAGCACGCAGGACACCACGACGACGGCGGCGGCGTGCGGATCCCCGGCGCTCACGGCCTTGACCGCCGCCAGCGCCAGCAGCCCCAGCAGCAGGGCGTGCAGACACAGCCGCAGCGCGGCGGCGACCGGCGGATGAACACGTGTTTCCATGATTCGTCCAGCGTAGGCGGGCGGTGCCGGGGGCCGGTCAATCGAAAGGTTGATGTCGGGCCCAGCCGGCGGGCGATGTTTCCAGAGCGGCGCGGACCGACGCTGGAGTCATGTTCGTCGCATGGAGAGATCTTCGGTTCGCCAAGGGCCGGTTCGCGCTCATGGGCACGGTCGTGGTGCTGATCACGCTGCTCGTGGGTCTGCTGTCCGGCCTCACGGCCGGACTGGCCCGGGAGAACACCTCGGCCGTCACGGGGCTGAGCGCCGACCACCTGGCGTTCGCCGCCCCGCCCGACGGCCAGTCGGTGTCCTTCACCAATTCCACCGTCGAGGAGCGTGCCTGGCTGAGCTGGGCCGGGCGGCCCGGCGTCGAGAAGGCGCAGCCGCTCGGCATCCGCACGGTCAACGCCGCCTCGGTGGCGGGGGAGCGGACCTCGGCCGTCTCGGCGTTCGGCGTCGAGCCGGACAGCGGCCCGGCGCCCTTCGGCACCCGGGTGGCACCGGGGCAGGTGGTGCTCTCCGCCCAGGCGGCCGAGGACCTCTCCGCAGGGGCCGGCGACCGGCTGCGGCTCGGCGGCACCGAGGTCACCGTCGCGGCGGTCGCGGGCGACGCCTCCTACAGCCATACGCCGGTCGTGTGGACCGCGCTGGCCGACTGGCAGCGGCTCGGCGCCGACGGCGCGGGCGGCGGGGCCCACGCCACGGTGATCGCCCTGACCACGACGGAGGGCGCCGATCTGGCGGCGGGCGACCGCGCGGCCGGCACCAGCACGCTCACCCTGGACGGCTCGCTCACCGCCATCGGCTCCTACCAGGCCGAGAACGGCTCGCTCCAGCTGATGCGCGGCTTCCTGTTCGCCATCTCCGCCCTGGTCATCGGCGCCTTCTTCACCGTCTGGACGATCCAGCGCAGCGGCGACGTCGCCGTCCTCAAGGCACTCGGTGCCTCCACGCCCTATCTGCTCCGGGACGCGCTCGGGCAGGCCGTGGTGTTGCTCGCCATCGGTACGGGGACCGGCACCGCGCTCGCCTCGGGCATCGGCGCCCTGGTCAGCGGCGGGGCCGTGCCCTTCGTCCTGGAGGCGTCGACCGTCCTCGTCCCGGCGGCCGTGATGATCACCCTCGGCGCCGTCGGGGCGGCCCTGTCCATCCGGCGGATCACCGCCGTCGACCCACTCACCGCACTCGGGAGTGCCCGATGACCCTCACGCTCACCGATGTCACGCTCACCTACCCCGACGGCGACGCGCGGCTCACCGCCCTGGACCGGGTGGGACTCGACGTGCCCGCCGGCACCCTGACCGCGGTCGTCGGCCCCTCCGGCTCGGGCAAGTCGAGCCTGCTGGCCGTGGCCGCCACCCTGGTCACCCCGGACGAGGGCGCCGTCGTCGTCGCCGGGACGGACACCGCGGGGCTCGGCCGCGCGGACAAGGCGGCGCTGCGCCGCGAGCGGATCGGCATCGTCTTCCAGCAGCCGAACCTGCTGCCGTCGCTCACCGCGGCCGAGCAGCTCCAGGTCATGGCCCATCTGTCGGGCGGTGCGCCCCGGACCGCCCGGACCCGGGCGCTGGAACTGCTCGACGCGGTCGGTCTGGCCGACCAGGCCGGCCGCAGGCCGCACCAGCTCTCCGGCGGCCAGCGTCAGCGGATCAACATCGCGCGGGCGCTGATGAACGACCCGGCGGTCCTGCTCGTCGACGAACCGACCAGCGCACTGGACCACGAACGGGGTGCGGCCGTGCTCGATCTCCTCGTCACGCTGACCCGGGAGCGGTCCACGGCGACCGTCATGGTCACCCACGACCGGACGCACCTGGACCGGATGGACACGACGGTCACCATGCAGGACGGCCGGCTGACCACCCCGGCTCCGGCCCCGACCCAGGCCCAGGTCCCGGCCTCGCTCTGAGGACACGAACGACGCGGCGGTGGCCCGGAGCCTTCGAGCTCCGGGCCACCGCCGTGTCGTTCCTGCGAGCCGTCTCAGCCGGACGTCCCGCTGCTGGCCAGCGCCTCGGAGAGCTCCTTGGCCGCCTGCTGGAGAATCGGCACGATCCGCTCGGTGGCCGCCTCGGTCACCCGGCCCGCCGGACCGGAGATCGAGAGGGCGGCCGAGGTCGGCGAGTTGGGCACCGACACCGCGAGGCAGCGGACCCCTATCTCCTGCTCGTTGTCGTCCACCGCGTAGCCCGCCCTGCGCACCTGCTCCAGCGCGTCCAGGAAGCCCTCCGGGGTGGTGATCGTCTTCTCGGTGGCGGCCGGCATCCCGGTGCGCGCGAGCAGCGCCCGCACCTCGTCCGGCGGGGTGTGCGCGAGCAGCGCCTTGCCGACCCCGGTGGAGTGCGGCAGCACCCGGCGGCCCACTTCGGTGAACATGCGCATCGAGTGCTTGGACGGCACCTGCGCCACGTACACGATCTCGTCGCCGTCGAGCAGCGCCATGTTCGCCGTCTCGCCGGTCTCCTCGACCAGCCGCGCGAGATACGGGCGGGCCCAGGTGCCGAGCAGCCGTGCGGCGGACTCCCCGAGCCGGATCAGGCGCGGGCCGAGCGCGTAGCGCCGGTTGGGCTGCTGGCGCACGTATCCGCAGACCACCAGCGTGCGCATCAGCCGGTGAATGGTGGGCAGCGGCAGACCGCTGCTCGCGGAGAGCTCACTCAGCCCGACCTCGCCCCCCGCATCGGCCATCCGCTCCAGCAGATCGAAGGCGCGCTCAAGGGACTGCACACCACCGCTGGGTCCGGCGGGCTTGGAGTCGGATGTGCTGGCGTGGGACGGCGGCACGTCAACGGTCCTTTCGAAGCGGAAGAGCAAGGCAGCAGCCTATCGGGCACTTCCCGATCGGCCCACTGTTCCGGGGCGGCGTCCTGGCCGGTCAGGGCCCGTTTGTCCGGGTGTCCACCGGCAGCCGGGCGGTTCTGCGGCACCGCGTCCGGCTTATTCTACGTTCCGCTCTCCGAAATTAGTCTTTTACTTTGTGGAAATCTCCAGTCGACATCCCGAGTGGTCCGCCGACTGGCAGAAGCGGAAAATGGGGTCTTGACGGGCCGCTGTCGCGAGTGAAGACTCCTTCAACAGTTCGTTGAATTTCTTGAAGTGGGGAGCACGTGTGTCCGGTACGGACGTGAAGCTGGTACTGCGCTCGACGCGCGTCGTCACCCCCGGGGGGACACGGCCCGCGACGGTCGCCGTCACCGGCGGGAAGATCGACGCCGTCCTGGCGTACGACGCGCAGGTGCCCGAGGGCGCCCGGCTGGAGGACTTCGGCGACGACGTCCTGCTGCCCGGCCTGGTGGACACCCATGTCCATGTGAACGACCCCGGCCGCACCGAGTGGGAGGGCTTCTACACGGCCACCCGTGCCGCCGCGGCCGGCGGGATCACCACGCTGCTCGACATGCCGCTCAACTCCCTCCCGCCGACCACCACCGTCGACCACCTGCGCGTCAAGCAGCGCGTCGCGGCACCCAAGGCGCACATCGACACCGGCTTCTGGGGCGGCGCGATCCCGTCCAACGTGAAGGACCTGCGGCCCCTGTACGAGGCCGGCGTCTTCGGCTTCAAGTGCTTCCTGTCGCCCTCCGGCGTCGAGGAGTTCCCCGAGCTGGACCAGGAGCAGCTGGCCCGGTCGATGGCGGAGATCGCCGGCTTCGGCGGGCTCCTGATCGTGCACGCCGAGGACCCGCACCACCTGGCGGCCGCACCCCAGCGGGGCGGCCCCGCCTACGCGGACTTCCTCGCCTCCCGCCCGCGCGACGCCGAGAACACCGCGATCGAGGGACTGATCGCCCACGCCAAGCGGCTCGACGCCCGCGTCCATGTGCTGCACCTGTCCTCCAGCGACGCGCTGCCGCTGATCGCGGCGGCCAAGCGCGAGGGCGTACGCGTCACGGTCGAGTCCTGCCCGCACTTCCTCACCCTCACCGCCGAGGAGGTCCCGGACGGCGCCACCGAGTTCAAGTGCTGCCCGCCCATCCGTGAGGCGGCCAACCAGGACGCGCTGTGGGAGGGGCTCGCGGACGGCACCATCGACTGCATCGTGTCCGACCACTCGCCCTGCACCACCGACCTCAAGACGCCGGACTTCGCCTCCGCGTGGGGCGGGATCTCCTCCCTCCAGCTCGGCCTGCCCGCCATCTGGACCGAGGCCCGCAGGCGCGGCCACTCGCTCGACGACGTGGCCCGCTGGATGTCGGCGGCCCCCGCCGAACTGGCCGGGCTGCGCGACAAGGGCGCGATCGAGGCCGGCCGGGACGCCGACTTCGCCGTCCTCGCCCCCGACGCCACCTTCACCGTCGACCCGGCCGGGCTGTTCCACCGCAATCAGGTCACCGCGTACGCCGGCCGGACCCTGCACGGCGTCGTCAGGTCCACCTGGCTGCGCGGCGTACGGATCGCGTCGGACGGCGTCCTGACCGCGCCCACCGGCCGCCTCCTCGAAAGGGACCGCTGAACACGGCCGCGACGGGGCGCACTTGACCGTCGGCGAGAACCGGGTCCGGCACGGGGGTGACGGCCGGGGGACCGCCGCCGGTGGCTGTCCGTATTCGGGGGATACGGTGGTGGCGCGGGACCCCGCGCGGGTTGCCGCGCTCCCCGTCAGCCCTCAGCAGGAGTCGTCATGATCTTCATCGCCGTCAGGTTCACCGTCCGCAGCGCCGAGCGCGACAAGTGGCTCCCGGCCGTCGAGGACTTCACCCTCGCCACCCGCAACGAGCCGGGCAACGTCTTCTTCGACTGGTCGTACAGCGTGGAGAACCCGGACCAGTTCGTGCTGCTGGAGGCGTTCGCGTCCGCCGAGGCCGGCGCGGCCCACGTGGGCTCAGAGCACTTCGCCGCGGCCATGGACCGGATGGCGGACCTGGTTGCCGAGACGCCCGAGATCATCAATGTCGAGGTGCCGGGCGAGGGCTGGTCCCGGATGACGGAGCTCCGGCCCCGCACGAGCTGAACCGGGACCGGGAGGCCGGAGCCGTCCCGATCCCGAAGTCCGCCGGCCCCGGCCGCCGGGCCGCTCAGAACTCCTCGTGTGTCGACGGGTCCCCGCCGAACCGCTGTCGCGGTCCGGCCGTGATGCGCTCCAGCTCATGCGCCGTCAGCTCGAAGCCGAAGAGGTCAAGATTCTCGCGCTGGCGCCCCGGGTCGGCGGACTTCGGGATCGGGACGGCTCCGAGCTGGACGTGCCAGCGCAGCAGCGCCTGCCCCGGCGTCACACCGTGCGCCCGCGCGACGGCGACGAGATCCGGATCGGCCAGCAGATCGCGGCCCCGCCCCAGTGGGCTCCAGCTCTGCGTGAGGATGCCCTTGGCGGCGTGCACGGCCCGCAGCTCCTCCTGCGGCAGCCGCGGATGCATCTCGATCTGGTTGACGGCGGGCACCACGCCCGTCTCGCGTTCCAGCCGGTCCAGTTGTTCCGCGGTGAAGTTGGACACCCCGATGGACCGCACCAGCCCCTCCTCGCGGAGCCGGATCATCGCCTTCCAGGTGTCCACGTACAGATCGACACGGGGCAGCGGCCAGTGGATCAGATAGAGGTCCACGTAGGAGAGGCCGAGGTTGTGCCGGGACTCCTCGAACGAGGCCAGCGTCTTCTCGTACCCCTGGTGGCGGCCCGGCACCTTGGTGGTGACGAAGACGTCCTCCCGGGGCACGTCACTGCGGGCGATGCCGCGTCCGGTGCCGGTCTCGTTGCCGTAGTTCAGCGCGGTGTCGACGAGCCGGTAGCCGAGGCCCAGGGCCCCGGCCACGGCCTGCTCGGCCGCGTCGTCGTCCAGTGGCCAGGTGCCGAGTCCGACCGCGGGGACGGTTCGGCCGTCGTTCAGGTGGTGCGCCGGGGTCCCGGGCATGGTCTTTCCTCTCGCCGGACGGCTGGGTGTCCGGCCAGGTTAGGGCGGTGCCGGCCGCCCGCGCCTGTCCGGCTCACCCCTACCGGCCGGCCTCGCGGTGCAGCCGGGCGATGACCTCGTCCACCCGGCTCCGCTCGTAGCCGCGGCGCACGAGCTCGAAGGCCACCACGCCGGCCGGCGGGGTGCCGCCGCGGAGCCCGGTGATGTAGGCGTCGACCTGGTCGCGGTCGTAGCCGCGCCGGGCGATGCCGAAGCCGAACTCCTCGTGCAGCGGACGTTCGTGCTCCTCGCGCGACCCGCGTGACCCGAACATGCGTGCCCCCTCCGGGCGGATGGCGAATGGGTGGACGGACAGGAACCGTCCGTCCACCCTGCCACGGAACTCAGGCCGCGTGACCACCGTCCACCACGACCTCGGTCCCGGTGATGTACGCGGCCTCGTCACCCGCCAGGTAGGTGATGAGCGAGGCCACCTCGTCGGCCGTGCCGAACCGGTCCAGCGCCGTCGCGGCCCGCTGTCCGGCGGCGAACGGGCCGTCGGCCGGGTTGAGATCGGTGTCCACCGGTCCGGGCTGGACCAGGTTGACGGTGATCCCGCGCGGGCCGAGCTCACGGGCGAGCGGCTTGGTGAGCCCCGACAGCGCGGACTTGCTCATCGCGTAGAGCGTGCCGCCCGGTCCGCCCGCGAACCGGCTCAGGGCCGTACCGAGGGTGATGATGCGGCCGCCGCGCTCCATCAGCCCGGCCGCTGCCTGGCAGGCCAGGAAGACGGCCCGCACGTTGACGGCGAGCACCTGGTCGACATCGGCGGTGGTGAGGGCGTCGATGGGGCCGAGGACACCGATGCCCGCGTTGTTGACCAGGATGTCGAGCCGGCCGAACGTCTCCACCGTCCGGTGCACCGCCGCCGGGACGGCCTCCGCGTCGGCCGAGTCCGCGCGCAGGGCGACCGCGCGGCGGCCGCACGCCTCGATCTTCCGGACGGTCTCCTGGGCGGCCGCCTCGTCCCTGGCGTAGGTCAGTGCCACATCGGCGCCGTCCTGCGCGAGCCGCAGAGCGGTCGCGGCCCCGATGCCCCGGCTGCCGCCGGTGACGAGCGCGACGCGGTTCGAGCCGGCGGCGAGGTTGTTGTCGCTGGTGCTGTTCATCAGGGTTCCTGTCCGTTGCCGGTGGTGGTGTCGCCGGTTGGCTGACAAGGACAAGGAAAGTTCTTCTGCGGCCCGGGGGCCGGCGGGAAACGGACGCCCACTCCGCTTCGATGTTCCGGCCGGCCGATGAGTTGCGGCCCGCACGGGGGTCGGAACAGATGGAAGCGGAACCCGGCCATTGCCGAGTCGCGGCCATTCCCGAGTTCCAGAAGGAGCAGGACCATGGCGAAGCTGACCCTCATCACCTTCCTGACGCTCGACGGCGTCATGCAGGCCCCGGGCGCACCCGAGGAGGACCCGAGCGACGGATTCGAGTACGGCGGCTGGCAGGCCCCGGTCATCGACCGGGACTCGTCGCAGTTCGTCGGGGAGATGTTCGACCGCTCGGCGGCCTTCCTGCTGGGCAGGCGGACCTACGACATCTTCGCCGGGTACTGGCCGGGCATCACCGACCCCGGCAACCCGGTCGCCTCCCGGCTCAACCGGTATCCCAAGTACGTCGTCTCGACCACCCTGGAGAAGGCCGGCTGGGAGAACACCACCGTGATCTCCACCGATGTCGCCGCGGAGGTCGCCCGGGTCAAGGAGCGCACGCAAGGGGGCGAGGTGCAGATCTACGGCAGTGGCGTGCTCGCCCGGTCCCTGATGGCGCACGGCCTGATCGACGAGTACAACCTGCTGGTCCACCCCGTCGTGCTGGGCGCCGGCAAGCGGCTGTTCACGGACGGCGGGCTGCCGACGGCCTTCGAGCTGACTGGCGCCCGCATGACCCCCAACGGCATCGCGATCAACACCTACCGGCCCACCGGCCGGGCCGAGTTCGGGTCCATCCCCGACGGCACCTGAACGAGCGTCCAGTGAACGGCCGCCACGTCGAAGGCGCTACGTGACCGGCCGCCACGACAACCACCCGCGTGGTCAGCCGGCCTGCGGCGGGGCCCAGTCCGGCGAACGGCCGAGCGCCGACAGGACGAGCGCGAAGGTGCCCGCCCCGCCGCCCTCCACCTGATCGCCGACGGGCAGCGCGGGCCGGAAGGCCGCACCCGGCCGTTCGCGCGACTCGCCGCCGGGGACGCGCAGGGCGATGGGCAGCGCGGCCTCGACGACGTCCGCAGGAAAGACGGGCCGCGACCCGAGCGAGGCCGCCGCGTCCCAGGAATGCACGACGTAGTCGATGAAGTGGAACCCGATCGCGGCCGGTGCGGCGAACGTCGCGGCGGCGTCGATCTCCGGGAGCGCGAACCGCCGCTCCAGCACGCCCGGTTCGGCGAACGCCTCCAGCACGGCGTCGGCCGCCTCGCGATACCGGGCGGCCGGGTCGTCCCCGTACGGGCGGGTCCGCCAGGTGTCCGCGCCGGCCCCCCGGCCTCGCGCGGCGGCGGCGAACCCGAGGTGCTGGGCGCCCATGTGCTCGACGAGGCGGCGCAGCGTCCAGTCGGAGCAGGGCGAGGGCCGGTCCCAGTCGCCGGGGCCCGCGCTCCGCACGATGCGTACGGATTCCAGCACTGCGGCCCGGTCGAGCTGCACGATGTCCACGGTCGGGGTTCCTTTCACCGGGTGTTCGGGCGGGTTCGGGGTGGCGGGGAGTCAGGCCGACGGCGTCGGCCACGGCGTCGCTCCGGTGACCAGCGGCCAGGCGGATTCGCGGAGGTCGGCGGGGGAGGTGTACGGGGCCGTCCAGGTCGCGGAACGCAGGGCGCCGCGGTCGCGGTGCGCGCGGACGATGCGCCGGTGGTCGGGGCGGGCGACGAAGCCCATCAGGTGCTCGTGGGCGGTCCACACGGTGATGGAACCGGAACGGTTCATCCGGGGGCCCACGTCCACCCACAGCCACATGCCGACCGCGCCCGGGGTCGCCGGCCAGGTGCGGCGCAGCCGCATCCCCGCGGTCCCGACGGACAGCGTGCTCCAGGGGCGGTGCGTGACGAACTCGGTGACGCCGACGACGACTTCGGTCCCTGGTTCCACGGTCGGGGCGGCGGGGCCGCCCCGCCAGTGCGTGCTCCAGAGGGTGTGCGGCACGGGCGGTCCTTCCCTGCGTGGTTCGGCCGGACCGCCGCGGGGCTCCGCGGCGGATGACTGTGACCATACAGTTGAACGAACGATCGTGCTATTAGTTACGGCCGGGCCGCCCCGGACGGTTCACCGGTGCGTGCCCCCGCTACCCGGTGCCGGGCAGGGATGACGCGTCCGTCGCCACCGCCCGCAGCCGACCCAGGATCGCGCGCGCCGCCCGCGTGTAGCCCTCCGGGCTGTCCCGGAGCACCGAGTCGCCGTTGGCCAGCTCCAGGAACGCGATGATCTCGAAGGCGAGCTGGGGGACGTCGCAGTCCTCCCGGATCTCGCCCAGCACCCGCGCCTCCTCGATCCGGCGCTCCACGAAGGCGACCCAGTCGGCCTGCGCGGCCACGACCGCGTCGTGCACCGGGCCCTCGCGCGCGTCGAACTCCGCGATGGCCGCGTAGAAGAAGCAGCCCCCCGGGAACACCCGCCGCTCCGAGTAGGCGATCCAGCGCTCGTACAGCTCCCGGACCCGCCCCAGCCCGGCCGGAACGGCCCGTACCGGCTGCACGACGTGCTCGTCGTACACCGCGGCGGCGGCTCGCACGGTGGCCAGCTGGAGCTCCTCCTTGGAGCCGAAGAGGGCGAACACGCCGCTCTTGCTCAGCCGGAGCTCGGTGGCGAGCCGGCCCAGCGAGAGGCCTTCCAGGCCCTCCACCGAGGCGACCGCGGCCGCGTGCGCGAGAACCAGCTGCCGGGTGCGGTTGCCCCGCTCGACCCTTCCGTCCTGGCGTGCTCCCGCCATCTGGCGACTCCGTGCTCGGTGGGGTGCGGGGCGGCGTGCGTCGGACCGGCCCCGGGGCTCGCCATTGTAGGAGTGCGGCCGGTACGGTGATCGCTCCGCGTGCGAGCCAGTGAGGTCTCCGCATCCTGCCTGTGGAGAACCAGGAGAATCCGGGTGTCCTCGATCGCCGTACCCGTCCTCGCCCCGCCGCGCCGGGCGTGGCTCACCGATCTGCCCGTCCTGCTGGTCGCGGTGGTCTGGGGCTCCAGCTACCTGGCCGCCAAGGGCATCACCACGGCGCACACCGTCATCGCCGTCCTCGTCCTCAGATTCGCCGTGGTGCTGCCCGTCCTGGTGGCCGCCGGGTGGCGCAGGCTCTCGGCGCTGACCGCCGCGCAGTGGCGGGGTGCGGGGCTGCTGGGCCTGGTGCTCAGCGGGATCTTCCTGGTGGAGACGTACGGCATCGTGCACACCTCGGCGACCAACGCCGGGCTCATCATCAGCCTCACCATGGTCTTCACCCCGCTCGCCGAGGCCGCGGTGACCCGCGTCCGGCCGCCCGGCACCTTCCTCGCCGCCGCCGCGCTCTCCGTGGCCGGTGTGGTGCTGCTGACCCAGGGCGGCGGATTCACCAGCCCGTCGGCGGGTGATCTGCTGATGCTCGTCGCCGCCCTGGCCCGCACCCTCCACGTGCTGCTCATGGCACGCATCAAGTCCGTCCGGTCGGCGGACTCGCTCTCCCTGACCACCGTCCAGCTCGGCAGCGCGGTCGCCGTCTTCGCACTGCTGGCCGCCGTCCCCGGTACCGGCGATTCGCCGTGGTCGGTCGCCGCCGGATTCGGCGTCCGCGAGTGGGGCGGGCTGCTCTTCCTCTCGGTCTTCTGCACGCTCTTCGCGTTCTTCGTGCAGATGTGGTCCGTACGCCGCACCTCGCCGTCCCGGGTCAGTCTGCTGCTCGGTACGGAACCGCTCTGGGCCGCGGCCGTCGGCATCGCGATCGGCGGCGAACGCCTCGGCGTCCTCGGAGCGGCGGGCGCGGTCCTGGTGCTCGCGGGCACGGCCTGGGGGCGGCGCAGCACGGCCCCGGCTACTCCTTGACCGAGTCCGACGCGATCATGACGGCTGTCCCCGTCACCGCCAGCACGATGCTGACGAACAACGAGTAGTCGCCGACGAACGGCAGCCGCTGCACCAGACCGAAGAAGTGGAACCAGCCGAACCACTCGTGGAGCAGCCCGGCGGCACCCTGGGCGAAGAGCAGGAAGCCGACCGTCTCGCAGAGTTTCTTCATGGGGGCGAGCCTGACGGGCCGGGCGTCCTCGCCGCATCGGCCGGTGGTCCGGGCCGCTCGGCCGAAAGTCTTCCCTTCCGCGACTTTGGTCGCCTCCCCGCCCCGAACCGCCGGAAGCCGTCCTTCCCCTGCGTAGCTTTGCCGATATGACGCGTACGGAGTACCCCTGGCTGCTGCCCTCGGCGATGGCCGACCCCGAGCTGCCCGGAGACCGGGACGGCCGCTCCCGCCGTACCGTGCGCGACTGGATCGTCGACATCATGGCGTTCGTCTGCGCGGCGGGCATCGGACTGGCGACCCTCGCCACGATCGAGGCGGACCCCACCACACCCGAGGGTGTCCTCTTCGTGGACTCGCTGATCGGCGCCGCGGCCTGCTGCGCGCTGTGGTTCCGGCGGCGGTGGCCGGCCGGCCTCGCGGTGGCGCTGACGCTGCTGTCCACCGTGGAGCCCGTCGCGGCCGGAGCGCTGCTGGTGGCCCTGTTCAGCGTGGCCGTGCACCGGCCGTTCCGCCCTGTCGCCCTCGTCGGCGCCGGCGCTCTGGCCGTCGCCCCGATCCAGCCCTACGTGCGCCCGGACCCGAGCACCTCGTTCATGGCGTCCACGATCGTCGGAGTGCTGCTGATCCTGCTGGTGCTCAGCTGGGGCATGGTCGTACGGTCCAGACGCCAGCTGGTCGTCACCCTGCGCGAGCGCGCCCGCCGCGCCGAGACCGAGGCCGCACTGCGCGCCGAACAGGCCCAGCGGCTGGCCCGCGAGGACATCGCCCGGGAGATGCACGACGTCCTCGCCCACCGGCTGACCCTGCTCAGCGTCCACGCCGGAGCCCTGGAATTCCGGCCCGACGCGCCCCCCGCCGAGGTGGCCCGCGCCGCCGGAGTCATCCGGGACAGCGCGCACGAGGCGCTCCAGGACCTCCGCGAGATCATCGGCGTACTGCGCAGCCCCCGGGACGGCGAGGGCGACCGCCCGCAGCCCACCCTCGCCACGCTCGACGCGCTGATCGCCGAATCCCGCCTGGCCGGGATGAAGGTCGCCCTCGACAACCACCTGGCCGACCCGGCCGCGGCGCCCGCCGCCACCGGCCGCACCGTCTACCGCATCGCCCAGGAGGGCCTGACCAACGCCCGCAAGCACGCGCCCGGCACCGAGGTCACCGTCAGGGTCAGCGGCGGCCCGGGGCAGGGCATCACCGTCGAGGTCCGCAACCCGGCCCCCACCGAGCCCTTCGAGCAGGTGCCCGGGTCCGGCCAGGGCCTCATCGGCCTGACCGAACGGGCCACCCTCGCCGGCGGCCGGCTCGACCACGGACCGGAACCTGGCGGTGGGTTCGCGGTCCGGGCTTGGCTACCGTGGCCGTCATGACCAACCCGACTCCCGCCCCCGCCGGCCGGCCCGTGCGGCTTCTCATCGTCGACGACGACCCGCTCGTACGGGCCGGGCTCACCCTGATGCTCGGCGGCGCCGACGACATCGACATCGTGGGGGAGGGGGCCGACGGCAGCGAGGCACCCGGACTCGTCGAACGGCTCCGGCCGGACGTCGTCCTCATGGACATCCGGATGCCGGTCATGGACGGGCTGACCGCCACCGAGGTGCTGCGCGGCCGCCCCGACGCACCCGAGATCATCGTCCTGACCACGTTCCACGCCGACGAACAGGTGCTGCGCGCGATCCGTGCCGGAGCGGCCGGCTTCGTGCTCAAGGACACCCCGCCCGGACAGATCGTCGACTCCGTGCGCCGGGTCGCGGCCGGCGACCCTGTCCTGTCGCCCGCGGTCACCCGGCAGCTCATGGCCCGAGCCGCCGGCCCCGGACGGGAGGAGAAGGCCGGCCGCGCGCAGGAGGCCCGCCGGCGGCTCGAACTGCTCGCCGACCGCGAACGCGAGGTGGCCGTTGCCGTCGGGCACGGCCGTTCCAACGCGGAGATCGCCGCGGCGCTCTACCTGAGCGTGGCCACCGTGAAGACCCAGGTGTCTCGGATTCTGGCCAAGTTCGACTTCAACAACCGTGTCCAGATCGCCCTGTTGGTCCACGATGCGGGCCTGTTGGACGACGGTGACGGGCCCGGCCTGTCCTGATCTCTCCGTCCGGTGCGGGCCCGGCGGCATACGCTGAACCGGCCGGCCCTCGCGGCCGGACCGATCAGACCGGGAGGGTGGGCCCATGTCCGATGTCGATGCGGATCTGCGCGGGTTCGCGGACTTCACCGCGAACCCGTACCCGTACTACGAGAAGATGCGCGTCGCGGGACCGGTGCACTGCGTCCGGACCGACGAGTTCGACCGGGTGTGGCTGGTCGTCGGGTACGACGAGGGGCGTTCCGTCCTGGCCGACCAGCGGTTCGGCAAGGACTGGCGGACGCTGCCCGGCCAGACGGGTGCGGGCGACCCGATCAACGCCAACATGCTGGAGATGGACGCACCCGACCACACGCGGCTGCGCAAGCTGGTCGCGCGGGAGTTCACCCCCCGCCGGATCGAGGCGCTGCGGCCCCGCGTGCGGCAGATCACCGACGCGCTGCTCGACGCGATGCTGCCGGCCGGGCAGGCGGATCTCGTCGACGCCTTCGCCTTCCCGCTGCCCATCACCGTCATCTGCGAACTCATCGGAGTGCCCGACCTGGACCGGGACGCCTTCCGCCTGCTGTCCAACGGCGTGGTCTCCCCTGCCGGTGCGCAGGGAAACGGCGACGCGGTCCGCGCCATGGGCGGCTATCTCGCCGAGCTGATCGAGATCAAGCGCCGCTCGCCGGGCGACGACCTGCTGAGTGCGCTGATCGCCGCGCGGTACGAGGACGAGGACGCACTGTCGCCCGACGAACTGGTCGGCATGGCCTTCCTGTTGCTCGTCGCAGGGCACGAGACGACGGTCAACCTGATTGCCAACGGGGTACGGGCCCTGCTCGAACACCCGGAACAACTGGCCGCTCTGCGGGCCGACTTCGGGCTGATCGACGGGGCGGTCGAGGAGATGCTCCGCTACGACGGACCGGTGGAGACCGCCACCTTCCGGTTCGCCCGGGAGGCCGCGACGATCGGCTCGACGGCCGTCGCGGCCGGTGATCCGGTGCTGGTCGCCCTGGCGGGCGCCGACCGCGACCCCGGCCGCTACCCGGAACCGGACCGGTTCGACATCCGCCGCGAGACGCAGGGGCACCTGGCCTTCGGACACGGCGTGCACTTCTGCATGGGTGCGCCGCTGGCCCGGATGGAGGGCCGCATCGCGGTCCGCGCGCTGCTGGAGCGGTGCCCAGGACTCGTACTCGACCCGGACGCGGGGGAGCCGGACTGGCTGCCCGGCATGCTGATCCGGGGGACGCGGACGCTCCCGGTGCGCTGGTGAGACGGACGCCGACACGATGTGCCGACAAGACATGCCGACTGTGCGTGCCGACTGTGCGCGCTGACGAGAAGTGCTGACGGGAAGTGCTGACAGGACGTGCCGGTGATGCCTGCCGGATGAGGCGGACGTGCTGTGTGGGACAGAAAGGAACGTCATGACCGGACTCGACCTGGAGACGGCCCGCAAGGTGCTCGACAGCCAGCCGTTCAGCGCACTCGTCGGAGCGCGGATCACCGCGTTCGGCGACGGCGGGGCGACGCTGGAGATCGACGGCCGCGAGGAACTCCGGCAGCAGAACGGATTCATGCACGGCGGGGTGCTCGCGTACGCCGCCGACAACGCGCTCACCTTCGCCGCCGGAACGACGCTCGGCCCGGCCGTGCTGACCGGCGGGTTCTCGATCCAGTACCTGCGGCCCGCGACCGGCGTCGGACTCGTCGCCCGCGCCCTCGTCGTTCACACCGGCCGCCGGCAGGCCGTGGCCCGCTGCGATCTGTTCACCGTTGACGCGGGCGGCGCCGAAACCCTGTGCGCGGTCGCCCAGGGCACCGTCCTGAACGCCTCGTCGTCCTGAAGGAGTCCCGCGTGACCACGCAGGAGGCAGTCGACCTCGGAGCCATGGGGGACAGCTTCACCCGCGACCCGTACAGCGTGTACGCGGCCCTGCGGGCCCGGGGCCCCGTCCACCGGGTCCGCATCCCGGAGGGCACACCCGCCTGGCTCGTCGTCGGGTACGAGGAGGGCCGCGCCGCGCTCGCGGACCAGCGGCTCTCCAAGCAGTGGGCCAGGGCCTCGCCCGCGCTCGGCCTGACCCAGGTCGCCTCGGGGACGTCCATGCTCAGCACGGACGCACCCGTGCACACCCGGCTGCGCAAGCTGGTCACCCGGGAGTTCACGCCCCGCCGCATGCAGCAGCTCGTGCCGCGCGTGCGGCGGATGACCGACGGACTCCTCGACACGATGCTGGCCCTGCCCGGCCGCCGTACCGACCTCGTCGAGTCGCTGGCGTTCCCGCTGCCGATGTCCGTCATCTGTGAACTGCTCGGGGTGCCCTTCCTGGACCGCCGGGCCTTCCGGACGTGGTCCAACACCGCGGTGTCCTCCATCGACGGGGCGGCGCGGCGGGCGGCCACCGCCGACATGTCCGGCTATCTGGCCGGGCTCCTCGACGACAAGCGCGCACAGCCGGGCGACGACCTGATGAGCGCGCTGATCCACACCGCCGACGAGGACGGCGACCGGCTCTCGGCCGAGGAACTGATGGGCATGGCCTGGCTGTTGCTGGTGGCCGGCCACGAGACCACGGTGAGCCTCATCTCCAACGGGGTGCTCGCCCTGCTCACCCATCCCGAGCAGCTCGCGGCGCTGCGGGCGCAGCCCGCGCTGATCGACAACGCGGTGGAGGAGATGCTGCGTTACGCCGGCCCGATCGAGACGCCCACCTACCGCTTCACCACCGGCCCGCTCGACATCGGCGGCACGGTGATCCCGGGCGGCGGCGAGCTGGTCCTGATCGCGACGGCGGACGCCAACCGCGATCCGGACCGCTACCCGGACGGGGACCGCTTCGACATCACCAGGGACGCCCGGGGGCACGTCGCCTTCGGACGCGGCATCCACTACTGCCTGGGCGCGCCGCTGGCCCGGATCGAGGCGGCGGTGGCGGTCGGAGCACTGCTGGAACGCTGCCCCGGCCTGGCCCTGGACGCGGATCCGGACACGCTGACCTGGCGGACCGGGATGCTCATCCGGGGACCGGAAGGCCTGCCGGTCCGGTGGTGAGGTCCCCAAGCCCCCGCCCGTGTCTCAGGCCCCGGGGATCTCCGCCAGCTCCACCGGCCGGCGCTCCCGGCGCGAGAGCTCGCACGCCTCCGCGACCCGCAGCGCGTGCAGGGCCTCCAGGCCGTCGCACGGATTGGCGGCCTCGCCGCGCACCAGCCGCACGAACGCGTCCAGTTCGGCCTCGTACGCCGGGGCGAAGCGGTCCAGGAACCCCGGCCAGGGCTTGGCCGGGGCCGCGGGGCCCTGCGGTTCGGCGGAGGTGATCGGGGTGCGGTCGTCCAGGCCGACCACGAGTTGGTCCAGCTCCCCGGCGAGCTCCATCCGCACGTCGTACCCGGCGCCGTTGCAGCGGGTCGCCGTCGCTGTGACCAGGGTGGCGTCGTCGAGGGTCAGCAGCGCCGCCGCGGTGTCCACGTCGCCCGCCTCACGGAACATCGCGGGCCCCGCGTCCGAGCCGGTGGCGTACACCCGGGTCACCTCACGGCCCGTCACCCAGCGCACCATGTCGAAGTCGTGGATCAGGCAGTCCCGGTACAGCCCGCCGGAGAGCGGCAGATAGGCCGCGGGCGGCGGCGCCGGGTCGGAGGTCACCGTGCGCACGGTGTGCAGCCGGCCCAGCGCCCCGCCGCGCACGGCCGTGCGCGCCGCCGTGTACCCCGCGTCGAACCGGCGCATGAACCCCAGCTGGAGCACGCTCCCCGCCTCCCGGGTCTCGCGCAGCGCGGCCAGTGTGCCCGCCAGGTCGAGGGCGACGGGCTTCTCGCAGAACGCGGGCAGCCCTGCGCGTGCGGCCCGGCCGATCAGCTCGGCGTGCGCCGCGGTGGCCGAGGCGATCACCACGGCGTCGACGCCCGCGCCGAACACCTCCGCGGCGGAGCCGGCGGTGTTCGCTCCGGTACGTCGGGCGACCTCCGCCGCTCGGGCCGGGTCGGTGTCCGTCACCACCAGGGCGTCCACCGAGGGGTGGCGGGACAGCACGCCCGCGTGGAAGGAGCCGATCCGGCCGGTGCCGATGAGTCCGATGCGCATGGACCCAACGTGCCGGTCACCGGCAACGCTGTCAACTATATGTCCTGACAAAGCAACGAGGGTGTCGGAGCGGTGCCCGCCGCCTCCCGCCGCCCCGCCACAGCCCGCCCCGGCCGGGAAATTCACGCCCGCCCCGCCGGGCCCCGCCTCACTCCTTCGATTTCCGCCTCCCCGTACGGTGACAGCGCCCCACGACTTCCGTACGGTGTCGGAGGCTTCCCGGCTTCTCGTACGGCGCCGGGGACGGCACCAGGCCGCCCCCGGCGCCGTACGCGCCCCGTCCCGACACACGCGCCGCGCCCTGCCGGGTGACGGCGGTGGCGGCTCGGGGATACTTGCCCAGCCGGACCGGGACCGTACGGGGCCCGGCTCCACCAGCAGCACAACGAGCAGCACGAGAAGGGCACGGAGTCGTGGCAAGGGTTCGGACAGGGGTACGTGCGATGGGCGCCGTGCTTGCGGCGGTGCTCGGGGCTTCCCTCATGGGATGCAGCAGCACCGGCGGCAAGCGGGCGGAGGACCGGGCGGCGCAGGCCGCCGCCGAGGGCCGGTCCGCGGTGAACACGCCCCGCTGGACCTTCGCCATGGTCACCCACTCGGGCGACGGCGACACCTTCTGGGACATCGTCCAGAAGGGCGCCAAGATGGCGGCGGGCAAGGACAACATCAACTTCCTGTACTCGCACAACGACGAGGCGCAGCAGCAGGCGCAGCTGGTCCAGGCCGCCATCGACAAGAAGGTCGACGGGCTGATCGTCACGCTCGCCAAGCCCGACGCCATGAAGGACGTCGTCGCCAAGGCCACCAAGGCCGGCATCCCGGTGATCACGGTGAACTCGGGCGTCGCGGAGTCCAAGCAGTTCGGCGCGCTCACCCACATCGGCCAGGACGAGTCCATCGCCGGTGAGGCCGTCGGCGACGAGCTCAACAAGCGCGGCCGCAAGAAGGCCCTGTGCATCCTGCACGAGCAGGGCAACGTGGGCCACGAGCAGCGCTGCGCCGGAGCGAAGAAGGCCTTCGACGGGCAGATCCAGAACCTGTACGTCGAGGGCACCAACATGCCGGACGTCCAGGCCTCCATCGAGGCGAAGCTCCAGGCCGACAAGGACATCGACGCGGTCGTCACCCTCGGCGCGCCGTTCGCGGACGCCGCCGTCAAGGCGAAGCAGACCGCCGGCAGCAAGGCCGAGATCGACACCTTCGACCTGAACGCCAAGGTCGCGGCCGAGCTGAAGGCCAAGACCCTCGGCTTCGCCGTCGACCAGCAGCCCTACCTCCAGGGTTACGAGGCCGTCGACCTGCTCTGGCTCTACCGCTACAACCGCAACGTGCTCGGCGGCGGCCGCCCCGTCCTGACCGGCCCGCAGGTCATCACCTCCGCCGACGCCGCCCAGCTCGCCGAGTACGCGGACCGGGGAACCCGATGACCGCGGCCTCCGGATCGTCGTCGCCCGCCGGGACGGACGAGCGGCTGCTGCGCACCTCACCGCTGCGCAAGCTGCTCGGCCGCCCCGAGCTGGGCTCGGTCGTCGGCGCGCTGGCCGTCTTCCTCTTCTTCGCGATCGTCGCCGACAGCTTCCTGCGCGCCACCAGCTTCGGCACCGTGCTGTACGCGGCCTCCACCATCGGGATCATGGCCGCGCCGGTGGCGCTGTTGATGATCGGCGGCGAGTTCGACCTGTCGGCGGGGGTGATGGTCACCAGCTCCGCACTGATCTCGTCGATGTTCAGCTACCAGATGACGGCCAACGTCTGGGTCGGCGTCTTCGTGTCGCTGCTGGTCACGCTCGCCATCGGCGCGTTCAACGGCTTCATGCTGACGCGCACCAAACTGCCGAGCTTCATCATCACGCTCGGCACCTTCCTGATGCTGACCGGCCTGAACCTCGGCTTCACCAAGCTGATCAGCGGCACCGTCTCGACGAAGACCATCGGCAACATGGAGGGCTTCCCCTCCGCCCGCAAGCTCTTCGCCTCCTACTGGACCGTCGGCGGCGTCGAGCTGAAGGTGACCATCCTGTGGTGGGCCGTGCTCGTCGCAGTCGCCACCTGGATCCTGCTCCGTACCCGCTTCGGCAACTGGATCTACGCCGTCGGCGGCGGCGCCGACGCGGCGCGCGCGGTCGGTGTCCCGGTCATCCGGACCAAGATCGGGCTCTACCTCGGGGTGGCCTTCGCCGCCTGGGTCTCCGGACAGCACCTGCTGTTCAGCTACGACGTGGTGCAGTCCGGCGAGGGTGTCGGCAACGAGCTGATCTACATCATCGCGGCCGTCATCGGCGGCTGCCTGATCACCGGCGGCTACGGCTCCGCGATCGGCTCGGCGGTCGGCGCCTTCATCTTCGGCATGACCAGCAAGGGCATCGTGTACGCGGAGTGGAACCCGGACTGGTTCAAATTCTTCCTCGGAGCGATGCTGCTCCTGGCCACCCTGCTCAACGCATGGGTACGCAAGCGCGCGGAGGCGACGAAATGACGGCCCCCACGGCACCGGACGTGCCGCAGGACACCGATCCGCGGGCGCTGGTCGAGCTCGACCACGTCAGTAAGTTCTACGGCAACATCAAGGCGCTGGAGGACGTCTCGCTGGAGGTGCACGCGGGCGAGATCTCCTGCGTCCTCGGTGACAACGGCGCCGGCAAGTCCACCCTGATCAAGATCATCGCGGGGCTGCACCGGCACGACGCCGGAAGCTTCCTCGTGGACGGCGAGGAAACCACGCTCGCCAACCCGCGCGACGCCCTGGACCGGGGCATCGCCACGGTCTACCAGGACCTCGCGGTCGTCCCGCTGATGCCGGTCTGGCGGAACTTCTTCCTCGGCTCCGAGCCGACCACCGGCGTGGGCCCCTTCAAGCGCCTCGACGTCCGCCTGATGCGTGAGACGACCCGCTCCGCGCTGCTGCGGATGGGCATCGACCTGCGCGACGTCGACCAGCCCATCGGCACCCTGTCCGGCGGCGAGCGCCAGTGCGTGGCCATCGCACGGGCGGTCCACTTCGGCGCCAAGGTGCTCGTCCTGGACGAGCCGACCGCGGCGCTCGGCGTCAAGCAGTCCGGCGTCGTCCTCAAGTACGTCGCCGCCGCCAGGGACGCCGGGCTCGGCGTGGTCCTCATCACGCACAACCCGCACCACGCGTATCTGGTCGGTGACCGCTTCGTACTGCTCAAGCGTGGCGCCATGGCCGGCAGCCACACCAAGGGCGGCATCACGCTGGACGAGCTCACCCGCCAGATGGCGGGCGGCAGCGAGCTGGAGGAGCTCAGCCACGAGCTGGAGCGGACCCCCGGCCCGGACCTGCGGGGCGGCCCCGCCGCGAAGCACGACACCCCGTAGTCAGCGGGGCCGCCGACCCCGTCCGGCAGCCCCGCCGCCCCGGCAGTGGCAGAATCGGGGCCGACGGGCGCCGCCCGCCGCCGGGATCAGACCGACCCCGGCCACCCCCGACCCCCCAGGGACGATGAGCACGTACCGCGACTTCACGCACCGCGGCTCCGCCCGCGCCACCGTCCTGCGGACCGTCGGCACCCGGGAGCGGCGCTCGCACCTCACCGCGCCGCGGGTCCCCACCGTCGGCATCGACATCGGGGGGACGAAGGTGATGGCCGGCGTCGTCGACGCCGACGGCAACATCCTGGAGACCCTGCGCACCGAGACGCCCGACAAGTCCAAGAGCCCCAAGGTCGTCGAGGACACCATCGTCGAGCTGGTCCTCGACCTCTCCGACCGCCACGACGTGCACGCGGTGGGCATCGGCGCGGCCGGCTGGGTCGACGCGGACCGGTCCAAGGTGCTGTTCGCCCCCCACCTCGCCTGGCGCGACGAACCCCTGCGCGACGCCATCGCCTCCCGGCTGGTCGTCCCGGTCATGGTCGACAACGACGCCAACACCGCCGCCTGGGCCGAATGGCGCTTCGGCGCCGGCCGGGGCGAGGACCACCTCGTCATGATCACACTGGGTACCGGCATCGGCGGCGCCATCCTGGAGGACGGTCAGGTCAAGCGGGGCAAGTACGGCGTCGCCGGTGAGTTCGGCCACATGCAGGTGGTGCCCGGCGGCCACCGCTGCCCCTGCGGCAACCGGGGCTGCTGGGAGCAGTACAGCTCCGGGAACGCCCTCGTCCGCGAGGCCAGGGAACTGGCCGCCGCGGACTCCCCGGTGGCCCACGGAATCATCGAGCGGGTCAAGGGCAACATCCCCGACATCACCGGACCGCTCATCACCGAACTGGCCCGCGAGGGCGATGCGATGTGCATCGAACTCCTCCAGGACATCGGCCAGTGGCTCGGCGTCGGCATCGCCAATCTGGCCGCCGCGCTCGACCCCTCCTGCTTCGTCATCGGAGGCGGTGTCAGCGCCGCCGACGACCTGCTGATCGGACCGGCCAGGGACGCCTTCAAACGCCACCTCACCGGCCGCGGCTACCGGCCCGAGGCGCGGATCGCGAAAGCGCAGCTCGGCCCCGAGGCGGGTATGGTCGGCGCCGCCGACCTCGCCAGACTGGTGGCCCGCAGGTTCCGCCGTACCAACCGCCGCCGCGTCGAGCGGTACGAGCGGTACGCGCAGATCTACGACCAGGCAGCGAGCACCATCCGTAACACTCGCAACACCCGCACTTCCTAGGGACCCCCAGAGCCATGACCGCAGCCGAGCACCCCGTCGTGCCGCGTCAGTCCCGCCGCCCGAGCAGGGCGACGGGCGGCTGCCCGAGGACCGGCGCAGAACGATCCGCCGGCGCCTGATCACGGCGACCATCATCGTGCTGCTCATCGGGATCCCGGCCGGATACCTGCTGATCTCCGCGAGCCAGAGCCGCCGCTCCGGCGAGGACAAGGCCGCCGAGGCCGCGGCGCAGGGGCTCCGCGAGGGCTGGCCGTCCCGGATGCTGCGCCGGATCTTCGAGGTGCCGATCCCGTGGGACGCGCAGGACGTCGAGTACTACGAGACCAACAACTGGAAGGCCAGCCGGATGTACGTGCAGTTCCGCACGTCCTCCAACGGTCTCGACCGCTTCCTGACCAACGTCGGCACCGGCCGCGCGGCCCTGACCGAGGGCAGGATCACCGTCGGCGCCCGCGACACGAAGGTCGCGGGCTGGTACTTCGGCGAAGGCGTCGCGTGGTCGGGCACCACGCACACCAACAAGGACCCGCGCCCCACCCAGGACATCACCGTCGACATGACCGACCCGATGGCCCCGGTCGTGTACGTCGTGTCCGCAGCCACCCCTGACGCTCCCGGGCCGGGCTGGTCCGGCTCGGCGCGAGACGCGGGAGAACCCCGTCGGCCGGAGCCGACGGGGGTCCCGCGGACGGCTGCGCGAGGTCAGACGCGGTCTGCCGCGATCAGGAGGTACTGGAAGGACCCGTCCTTGTACGAGTTGATGAACGCGTCCTCGATCCCCGTCACCAGCGAGGACGTGGCCCGCAGCTCCCAGTAGGGCAGGGTGTCGGGGGTGAGGTCGATGATGGTCTGGGGCACCAGCCGGTTGTCGGCCATGGCGCGGAGGTACTCCCGGCGCGAGTGGATGTTGCACTCGAAGTGCGCGTTGATCTGCGAGACCCACTTCGAGGGCTGGCCGTACCGCGGGTTCCAGCAGCCGGTGATGGTCACGTAGCGGCCACCGATCTCCAGGACGCGGGAGTGCTCCGCGAACAGGTCGTGGAGGTCGACGTACATGCTCGACTCGTTGTTCCAGGAGGCCGCCGCCGACCCGGTCTCGAACGGGGTGGCCAGCATGTTGCAGACGCGCGCCCGGACATGGTCCTGGAGGCCGAGCTCGCCGGCCCGGCCGTTGGCGAAGTCGGCCTGCTTGGCGGAGAGCGTGACGCCCTCGACCTTGCACCCGAAGCGCTGGTGGCCATCACCATCGAGCCGCCGCGGCCGCAGCCGGCGTCCAGCAGGGTGTCCTCGCGCCCGATGTCCCCGAGGTGGCCCAGGAGGAACTCGGCCTGGGCCGACTCCAGTCGGTGGAGTTCGGAGATCAGCTTCTTCTCGCTCGCGCCGTCCCCGGCGTCACCGAGCGCCGAGGTGTCCACCGCACCGATGCCGTAGTGGTGGTGGTAGAGCCC
>NZ_RJUU01000004.1 GCF_003751445.1 Streptomyces sp. 840.1
CACAGGGGTGCTCCGCACCCTTGGCCGCCTTCGGCGTCCTGGGGCATCGTCACCTTCGGTGCCAATGCTCGGGCCTTCGGCCCGTGGGGCCGGCCTTCGGCCTGCCCCTGGCTGGCTGTAGGAGAGGGTGGCTTGTTCGTCAGTCTGTGCTGTTCAGGTGAGGGTGGTTGGGGTGTTCTCGGTGGTTCTGGTTCTTGTTGCGGGTTCTTCGTGGTTTGTGTTCCTCGGCCTGTTCCCGGTTGCAGTGTGCGCCCGTTCCCTGATGTCTCGTCATGCTGGTCCATCGGGTACCGGCCCAACTCCTGGTACGTCCCGGGTGCCCCTGACTGAGCATTAATTGGTCTACTCCAATTTAGCTCCCAGGAAGAACCGAGACCGCACCTGGCAACTCGTCAGGTCCACAAAGACAAAACACAAAAAAGCCCTCCCCGCCCCGAGAAAGACATCTGCACCTACGAAATGAACGCCGCCACGAAAGCCCCGGGAAATCGCTCTGTCGGGCACGGCGTCACATCCCGGCGCCCCGCCCCAGGTTCCGCGGCCCCCGTAACCCCGAAAGCTGACACCGCTCACCTGGGGCTGCTGGGAGGAGTGGCTGTCAGGCGCCGATCCCGATGGATCCGACGTAGGCATACGCGGCGTAGTCGGAGTCCAGGTCGGTGATGATGTCGTCCCAGATCTCGTCCAGGGTGTCCAGGTCACCCGCACCCCAGGCCTCGACCATGTCGTCCCAGACATAGCGGGCCTGCACGGAACGTTCGGAGATTTCCGGCCGGCGACGCTGCTCGTCCACGGCCGACTGGTCCACCGGGTAGATCTCGATCCGCCGGCCCCGGCCGGCGTTGTCGAGCAACCGCTTCAACGCACCCGAACGCACCAAGTTGTCCCGACGACGCTCCTGATAGGCCCTGTCGACCGCCTCCAGCTTCGAGCGGCTGGGACGCACCCCACGCTCCCAGGAACGCAGCAGCCGCGCACTGACCCCGTGCCTGGCAAGAACTTCACGACCGGGCCGACTGTCAAGATAGTTCAGACGCGCGGAAAGCCCGCGGCTTGTCGTGACCGGCGAGGCAATACCGCCTTCACGCGCGATGCGATCGAGCTCGGCCGCCAGCGCCCGAGCACCACTCACTCCCCGGGCCCCGTACTTCTGCCATTCGCCCCAGAGGTCGGTCGCGCCGCCTGTCATGGGCTACTCCCCCAGCGTGTAGATGAATTTTGCTTTGACCTGGGAAAGGTCGCGGCCTTCCGGGAACACCGTCTGCCAGTCCCCGGCGACGTGCAGTTCGTCCGTACCCGACATCTGAACGACTGTCAGCCCCGACGTGTGTGCCTTATGCGCTTTCAGCCACAGATTCACAAATGCCTGCGAACGAATGATATGCATCCAGTCAGGACGCCGGATCTCCCGGTTCGCAGTACTCTCCCCGATCGTGGACACAAACTTAGAATACATGGACTTCACGTATTCCAAGGTCGTTTCATCACCACTGGAAATAGCTTCCCTGCGCACCTCGGCAAGAGTGCGGCGCATCTTCTCCAACAACCCTTCCGAGGCACCCGACGTCCACGACTCATGAATCAGCGGAGCCTCGGCCAACCCGAGTTTCGCGCAACGCAACAGAAGACGGAGGGTGGGCTCCGTCACCCACAGGGGCCCTGGTTCCTTGCGTGCGCCGAGCGGTGACGGGAGATCCGGCTGATCCCAGGGGGCAGGGGTGATCCGATGGATACCGGATCGCTTCGGGTCGTGATGGTCGCCCTGGGAATGAACGAGTTTCCCGATCGGCAACCACGCCTTCAGCGCGCTCAGATAGGCGGCATTCATATCCAGAGCAGTAACCTCAAGAGTCACGTGCCCACCACGAGCGGCACGATGCAGCTCCTCCGAACGCCACTTCGGACGCGCTTCCCAAACCTGGTCAGCGCCTTTCTGTGATGCCTTCTTCAGGATATCGGCGGTAGGTGGAAACTCCGAGTGCTCATAACGGCCACCGACCCGCGAAGCGGCGAACAGAGCCATCACATCCGGTACGGCTGTTTTGATGAGCGCGGCCTGCGCGGCTCCCAAATCACCGTTATGCGTGGTGAGTTCCTCCGTCACGCGTCCACTGACACGATCCGCGAGCGGCCCCGCAGGCACAACCGACCGCCTCGGAACCACCGGCGCCGGCGCGGGCGGCGCCGAGGCGGCCGCGACGGGGGCCGGGACCGATGCGGCCGGAGCCGGGACCGGTGCGGCGGGCGCGGGAGCAGCGGGAGCGGGACCAGCGGGCGGGGCTGTGAGTGGCGGCGTTTCGAGTGGGATGAGGGTCAGCTGCCCACCGGTCGCGATGCGGTCCGTGGGCAGTTTCGCCAGGGCGTGGGTGGGGCCCGCGAGGAGATCCAGCACGGGGATCCCCCAGTGGGCGGCGAGCTGGTCGCAGTCCGTCAGCGTCCACGAGGCCTTTCCGCGCTGTCTGCGGCTGATCTGGCTCTGTGTCAGCCCCAACGCGGTGGCCAGAGCGGCCTGCTGCTCACCGGTGCGGTGCGCAATCGCGGTCACCGTCACCCGCAGCGTTTCCTCCGTACTCATCAGCATGAGCACACCCTACCTAGCCTATGCGTATGTCGCATAGGTGATGGGGCGTGCTCATGTGTTCCAGTGCTGGGGTTGTGGTCAGCGGCTGGTCGCGGGCGCGCTGTTCAGCGGGGTGACCGCGTCCGGGGTGGTGGTGTGCTTCGGGAGTACGGAGTCCTGTGCGGGCTTGGGCTTCGTCAGCAGCAGCCCGGTGAACACTGCGGTGACCAGGGTGACGATGCCCGCGGCAAGGAAGGCGCTGTTGAGGCCGGTCTCGAAGGTGGCACCGCTGGACTGCCGGGAGCGGACGATGGCTCCGAGTACGGCGACGCCGAAGACGGCGCCGATCTGCCGGGTGGTGCTGCTGACGCCGGATGCGAGGCCGCCTTCCTGCGGGCTGACCGCCTGGATCGCGGCTCCGGTGAGCGGGGACATGGCCAGGGCGAATCCGGTGCCGGCGATTGCCAGGCGCCACCACACGTTCCCGTATGCGGTGTCGGCGTGGACGGTGCCGAGTGCGAGGAGTCCCAGGCCGGCCAGGGCGAGGCCGGTGGTGACCACGACGCGGAAGCCGTAGCGGGCGGCGAGGCGTCCTGCGTACGGGCTGACGACGACCATGGCGAGGGAGACGGGCAGGGTCTGCAGGCCGGCGCGCAGGATCGAGCTGCCCTGGACGTAGACGAAGAACTGGGAGAAGAAGAACGAGGAGCCCATGAGGGCGAATCCGACTACGACCATCGCGGTGTTGGACACGGTGAACAGGCGCTGCTTGAACAGTTGCAGGGGCAGCATGGGCGCGGCGCGGCGGGCTTCGACGGTGATGAAGGCCGCGAGGAGGATCACTGTGGCGGCGAAGCTGGCCAGGATGACCGGCGATGTCCAGCCGCGGGCGCCGCCCTCGATGAGGCCGTAGGTGAGCGCGCCCACGCTCAGGACGGACAGCACGGTGCCGGGGATGTCGATCGCGGGGGCGTTCGGGTTGCGGGACTCGGCGAGGTGGCGCAGGCCGACCAGCAGAAGGATCACGCCGATGGGCAGGTTGACGAGGAAGATGGCGGGCCAGCCGAAGGCCTGGGTCAGCACACCGCCGGCGACGGGGCCCGCAGCGAGGCCGATTCCGCTGAGTCCGGCCCACAGTCCGATCGCCTTGACGCGTTCCTGGGGCAGGGGGTAGGCGGCGGCGAGGAGGGCGAGTGAGGCGGGGGCGAGCGCGGCGGCTCCGATGCCCTGCAGGACCCGGCCCGTGATCAGCCAGCCGACGGAGGGTGCGAGGGCGCAGAACAGGGACGCGACGGTGAAGACCACGACGCCGGTGAGGTAGACGCGTTTGCGGCCGAACCGGTCGGCGAAGACGCCGCCGGACAGGAGAAGCATCGCGACCAGGAGTACGTAGGCGTCAACGATCCACTGCAGACCGGTCAGTTCCGTGTGGAGGCGGTGCTGCATGTCGGGCAGGGCCGCTCCGACGATCGTGTTGTCGAGCAGGACCATGAACTGGCCCAGGCAGGTGACCGTGAGGAGCACGGTTCGGTTCGGCCGGCTGTCCGGTGTTGCAGGCGATGCAGCCATGGGGGTTCCTCTCAATGTCATCGGTTGTGCCCGGCCACGACTGGTGTGATCGCCTTCCAGAACTTTAAGGCAGTCAGTGGCTGCGTTAAGAGACTATACGGAGGGTCACCCGTAAACGCAAGTCTGGACTGCGTTAAGGTGAGGGGTATGAATGGACAACAGCGAGCCCGGCGGCCCGGCGGGCGCAGCGCCCGTGTCGGCGCACAGGTACATCAGGCACTGACCGAACTGATCGGCGAGCGCGGGTACGGCCACTTCACCGTCGCGGAGGTCGCGGCCCGTGCGGGTGTGGCCGACAGCAGCATCTACCGCCGGTGGGGCAGCCTGGAGAACCTTCTCTCCGAGGTGATGCTCAGCCGCCTCAACGCGCAGTCACCCATGCCCGACACCGGGAGCCTGGCCGGTGACCTGCATGCCTACGCGGCCAACGTCGCCCGCGAGATCACCGGACCCGACGGGCTGGCACTCGTACGCCTGGCCGTCGCCCTCACCGGCACCGGTACCGGCCAGCAGGGTCAACAGGGGCGGGAGGCACGCGACAGCCTCCGCGACGAACGCACCCGCCAGATGCAGTCCATGCTCGACCGCGCCGCCGAACGCGGCGAGAGGACTCCCGCCGCACTCGACGTGCTCGACCACGTCCTCGCGCCGATGTATATCCGCGTCCTGTTCGGGATGGAACTCACCCCCCAGTACATCGACGGACTCGTCGACCGAATCCTCTGACACCCGCCACAGCAACACGGCGGCCGCGCGCGGCACCGCGCCCGCGCAACCGTCAGGCAGACCCGGCGGTGACGGTGCACAGGCGCTTGGTGGCCCGGGTCAGGGCCACGTACAAGTCCCTCTCCCCGCCAGGGCGAGCCGCGATGATCTCCTCCGGATCCATCACCACCACCCCGTCGAACTCCAGACCACGCGCCTGCGACGCCGGCACCACACGCGCATGACGAGCGACACCCCCGGCCACCAACTCGCCCACCCTGGAGTCCGCACACACCACCCCCAAAAGCTCATCCGGGAACTCAGCCCCCTGGACGGACACCTCCCGCGCAACAGCGGCGACCGACCCACCCGACGGCACAGTCACCGAACGGGGGTGCTCACCACTGCGCAGAGACCGCGCAGGCACCTGATCCGGAGCGATCCGCGCCAGCAGACCCCGCACACTCTCCAGAATCTCCTGCGTCGTGCGATAACTCACGCTCAGACTGTGCCGCTTGAACCTCCGCCCCACGTGAGGACTCAACGCCTCCTCCCAGCCGGCCGCCGTCACCACCGGACCCGCCTGCGCGAAATCGCCCACCAGCGTCATCCCCCGGCCCGGACAACGCCGGACAACCATCCGCCACTCCATCCCCGTCAGCTCCTGCGCCTCGTCGACCACCACATGCCCGAACACCCGCTCGGGAGGGCCATCGGTCAAGGACGCCGCCTCGTCCAGGAGCGGGACATCGGCACCGGTCCACGGGTCACCCGCACTACGCAGCAGCAGGGACCGCTCCTGTTCGGTCACGCCCGGCAGGTGCTCGGCGAGAGCGTCCTCGTCCCCCAGCAGCGCGTTCACGAGGTCACCCGGCACAAGCCTCGGCCACAGCGCCTCGACCGCGCCGTCCATACCGGCATCACCCAGGAGGTCGGCCCGGATGGCATCCAGGTCCAGCTCATGGACCGGGCCCGGGTCTCCGGCGCCTTCGGCACGACGCCGAGCGGCCCCCGTGAACCGGTCGAGATCCAGACCCGTCATCCTCTCGGTGTCGGCGTCGATCTGCTCCAGGACGTCGCCCATGTCCCGTTGCATCGCATCGGTCACCGCATCGGCCAGGAGCTCCTTGAACACCTGGCGCGCGGGATTGTGTCCCGATACGGCCGCGACAGCGGTATCGCGCGCCGCGGCCACTTCCCTCTCGGGAAGCGAGATCACTTCCTGACCGACCTGCACCGTGAAATCACCGGCGGGAGCTTGATACGAACGCAGGAGGCCGGCCAGGGCGTCGGCGAAGTCGGAGCTGCCCTTGAGCCGTGCCGTGCCGAAAGGGTCCACCGCGTCCGTGAACACCCCGGCCAGCTCCTGACACGTCGCCAGGACCACGTCGTTCTCACCCAGCGAGGGAAGGACCTGGGAAATGTAGTCCAGGAAACGGGCATTCGGGCCCACCACCAGGACCCCCTCCTCCGCGGCACGCGGGAAGGCGTACAGGACGTAGGCCGCCCGGTGCAGGGCGACGACCGTCTTGCCGGTGCCGGGCCCGCCCTGCACCACGGTCACCCCCCGGTGGGGGGAGCGGACGATCTCGTCCTGCTCGGCCTGCAGCGTCGCGACGGCCGCGTTCATCCTGCCCGTACGCCGCGCCGACAGAGCCTCGACCAGCGGTCCGTCCCCCACCACGTCCTGATCGGTCGGGGCGCTCCCGTCCAGCAGCTCGTCGCTCACCGAGACGACGGTGCGGTCGTCGAGGCGCAGATGCCTGCGCCGCCGCAGGTCCATCGGGTGGACCGGTGTCGCCTCGTAGAAGGGCCGCGCCGCGTTCGCGCGCCAGTCCACGAGCAGCGGCAGCTCGTCCTCCTCCGTATGGAGGCCGATCCGCCCGATGCGCAGGGCCGTGCCGTCCGACCAGTCGATGCGCCCGAAGACCAGGCCCATTTCGGCGCTCTCCAGCCGGCCGATCTCCTTGGCCAGCCGGTCGGCGGCGATATCTCTCTCGTACGCCTCACCGGCGCTTTCCGCCGGAGCCTTCAGCACACTCGCCCGGTGTACTCGCGCCTCGGAAAGCCGCTCGGTGATCAGCTCGTACAACGAGGACACATAGTCCTGCTCCGATTCAACCGCACGCACAGCAGAATCGTTCATATTCAACAACAAGAAGCTCCTTCGATTCGAGCAACACCATACGGACGAAGCTCCATAAAGATAAGTCTTGACTTACTTGTCGGGGTTATGCCCCCGTGTCCGACCGCTTTTACGCGTCACGCATTCCGCTGCCACATATATCGGAATGCTGGACGGAATGGCTCTTGAGTGAATCGAGCCAGTTCCGCAGGTGCGTGGCGGTCTCTGCCGCCCGGTCCTCGATGATCGAGAAGTGATCCGCCTCGATGTACTCGGCCGGTCCACGGTGTTGCCAGTCGGGAACGGGTTCGGCGTCGAAGCCGCTCAGCGTCACGGTGGCCCGCAGATTCAGCGTCGGCGCAGCAATCCGTCCGGTCCCGCGCTCGGGGTAGATCCGCACGTAGCCGCCCATGGAGACCAGGCTGTGGTCATCGACGGGAGTCAGTGCGTTGTCCCGGGACAGGACCTGTCCCAGCGCGTCGACAAGGACGCGCTGGGTTGCTTCGTCCTCGTCCGGGGCGTAGGTGTCGATCATCGCGAGGCCCACGAGCTCCCCGCCCTTACTCTCCACCCGGCGGGCGACCGCGTGGGCGACCGCGCCACCGGCCGAATAGCCGACCAGCGCCACCGGACCACGCCCGCACTCCGGCACAACTGCCGCTGCGAGGCTCTCGATCGCCGCCTCCCACGTCGCCGGCAGCTCCTCGCCGGCGCGCATGCCGGGCAGCCGCAACACACTGACCTGCCGCTCGCCGCCCAGCTCGCGGGCCAGGCGGGCGAACTGGTGAGGGCCCGACCCCGCCAGGAACGACGGGATGCAGACCAGTGCCGGTGCCCCGGTGCCGCGCGCCAGGAGCTGCACCTCGGCCGGACGCCGCCCGCCGGCCTCGTCGGCGGTGTACGTGGGCATCAGTGCCGAACTCGCCACCAGCAGAGGCATCGCCGCCGCCAGTTCGCCGCGGCGGTGTGCCGCCGACACCAGGTCGGTGAGCGTGCCGCGCACCCCGGCCGGTTCCTGCTCGGCCACATCGGCGGCGGGCTCCTCGATCCTCGATCGCACGAGCTTCGCCACATCGGCGGCGGTCGGGTGATCGAAGATCAGCGTCAGCGGCAGCTCCAGACCGGCCAGTTGGGCGAGCCGGTTACGGAATTCCACGGCACCGAGGGAGTCGAACCCGAGCTCCGTGAACAGTGCGTGCGGGTCGATCGCCTCACCGGACCGGTGACCGAGGACCGCCGCCGCGACGCTGCGCACCTCGCGCAGGATCACACCGTCACGGTCCGCGTCGGGCAGCGCGGCCAGTCGCTGCGTCAGGCTGACATCCGTAGCCTCGGCAGCCGGGGACACCCGGATCATCGCGCGCAGCATCGCGGGCAGGGTGCCGCCGCGCGCCAGGTCGGTGAGCGCCGCCGTGTCCAGCAGTGCGGTCACCGCAGTCGCGCGCTCCGTCGCGAGCGCGTTGTCGAACAGCGCCATGCCGGACTCCGCGTCGATCGGGACCAGGCCCAGCCTGCTCCGGATCCGGCGGGTGTACTGCTCGCCGTCTTCCCCTCCGAGCGCCCCGGCCATGCCGACGGTCCACAGTCCCCAGGCCAGTGAGTGCGCGGGCAGACCCGCGCCGCGCCGTACGCGCGCCAGCGCGTCCAGTACGCCGTTCGCAGCCGCGTAGTTGCCCTGCCCCTGTCCGCCGAGCAGCGGTGCCGCCGACGAGAACAGCACGAACGCGGACAGGTCCAGGTCACGGGTGAGCTCGTGCAGGTGCAGTGCCGCATCGACCTTCGGTGCCAGCACCCGCGTCGTCTGCTCGGTGGTGAGGCTGTCGAGCGTGCCGTCGTCCAGGACGCCCGCCGTGTGGATCACAGCGGTCAGCGGAACTTCGGTGTCGATACCGGCCAGCAGGGCCTCGACGGCGGCGCGTTCGGTGACGTCGCATCCCACGACCCGGATCCGGGCTCCGAGAGCGGTCAGCTCGGCAGCCAGTTCGTCGGCACCGTCCGCGGCCGGGCCGCGCCGCGACGCCAACAGCAGGTGCCGTGCGCCGTGTTCGGTGACCAGGTGCCGGGCGACGATCGCGCCGATGCCCCCTGTCCCGCCGGTGATGAGGACCGTGCCTCGGTCGAACGACGGCGGCAGGCCCGGTTCGGTGGCGGGAAGCGGCTGCAGGCGCGGCGCCAGGAGCCGGCCCTCGCGGACGGCCAGGTGCGGTTCGTCCTGGGCCACGGCGGCGGCGAGGGACGCGACCGGCAGGGCGTCGCCGTCGTGGTCGATGAGCAGGAACCGGCCCGGGTACTCGGACTGTGCGCTGCGCACCAGAGCGGCCACGGCTGCCCCGACCAGCTCGGGTTGCTCACCGGGCAGTCCGGCGGCCCGGTGCGTCACGATCGCGAGCCGGGCGGGGTGCCCGGCGCTGTTCCAGCTCTGCAGGAGGGCGAGCGTGGTCAGCACACCGGCATGCACCTCAGCCGCACCGCCGGCCGCTTCGCGGGGTGCCTGCCACAGCACCGTGTGGGGGACGTCCCGCAGCTCGCCGAGTTCCGCCGGGCCGGCGCAGCTGGTGAGAGGCTCGGGGGCCTCGACGACCGCGGGGTCGCCCAGCACCACGATGCTCCGGGCGTCCGCCTTGTGGGCGGCGGGCACGGCGACCCATTCGAGGTCGAACAGCGGTGCCGCGCCCTGCAGCTGGGCCAGCGCCGCCCGCTCGATCGGGCGGACCCGCACCGACTCCACGCTCAGTACCGGGGCGCCGGTCGCGTCGACGGCGTCCACGCGGAAGGTGTCCGGCGCGGTGCGGGCGATACGGACGCGCAGGGCGCCCACGCCGGACTGCGCCAGCTGTACACCGCCGAAGGCGGACGGCAGGGGCGTCCGGCCGTCGGGCCCCTTGCCGGCGAGAAGGCCGACAGCGGCGTGGAAGACCGCGTCCAGCAGCGCCGGGTGCAGCCCGAACGCCGTGGCACGCGCTGCGGTACCGGCGTCGAGTGCGAGATCCGCGAAGACCTCCTCCCCGCGCAGCCACGCCGTACGGACCCCCTGGAACGCCGGGCCGAACGCGAACCCGAGATCGCCGAGCACGCGGTACACCTCTGCCCCGTCGACCGGTTCACCCTCGGCCGGGGGCCAGTCCCGGTGCCAGGCCGGTGCCGGGGCCGGCGTGGCGGGAGTGAGCAGGCCACGGGCCTGCGGCACCCAGGTGCCGGCGACACGGGCGTGGACCGTCACGGTCCGGTGCCCGTCGGCGTCGGGTCCGCCCACGGCGAGCTGAAGGTCCGTGCCGCCCTCGGCCGGGAGGATCAGCGGTGCCTCGAGGGCCAGTTCCGCCAGGCGCGGCACGCCGAGCCGGGCGCCGGCGGCCAGTGCCAGTTCCACGAATCCGGTCCCCGGCATCACGGCCGTGCCGAGAACGGTGTGGTCGGCGAGCCAGGGGTGTGTGCGCTGCGAGAGCCTGCCGGTGAACAGCCACTCGTCCGTGCCGGCGAGCTGTACCTGGGCGTGCAGCAGCGGATGGCCGGTGGAGTCGGCGCCGGCGAGCGGCGCGGCGCTCTCCGCGGGCTGCAGCCAGAAGCGTTCGTGCTGGAAGGGGTAGGTGGGCAGCGCGATCCGTGTCTGCGGCCGGTCTCCGAAGCAGCCGGCCCACCGCACCGGCCGGCCCGCGCAGTGCGCCGCAGCCAGCGCGGTGACCAGCTGCTCGGGTTCGGCGGCCGTGCGGCGGGATCCCGCGACGACGGATGCGCGCTGTGCGGGGTCGGCTGCCAGCGTGGCTCGGGTCATGGCGGTCAGCACCGCGTCGGGGCCCAGTTCGACGAAGAGGCCGACACCCGACCGGAGGAGGGAGCGCACGGCCGGAGCGAAGCGCACGGCCTCGCGCACCTGCCGTACCCAGTACTCGGGCGTGCCCGTGAGTCCGTCGGCGAAGGCTCCCGAGACCGTGGAGCACAGCGCGATGCGCGGCTCGTGGTACGTCAGGTCCGCGGCGATCTCCGCGAAGTCGGCCAGCATGGGGTCCATCAGGGCGGAGTGGAAGGCGTGGCTCACCCGCAGCCGGCTCGTCCTGACGCCCTCGGCGACCAGCGTCGACTCGAGCGCCGACACCGCGTCGGTGTTGCCGGAGAAGACCACCGCTTCGGGAGCGTTGACCGCCGCCAGGGAGACCGCGGCGGCCGGATCGGTGTTGATGGCTGCCAACAGCTCCGCGGCCCGTGCTTCCGGAACCGCGGCGGCCAGCATGCTTCCCCCGGCCGGCAGCGCCCCCATCAGGCGGCCCCGGGCCGCGACGAGCCGGCACGCGTCCGGCAGCGACCACACACCGGCCACGTGTGCGGCGGCCAGCTCACCGATCGAGTGCCCGGCCACCGCGTCCGGGCTCACGCCCATGGACTCCACGAGGCGGAACATCGCGACCTCGAACGCGAACAGCGCGGGCTGGGCGTACTCGGTGCGATCGAGCAGGGCCTCGTCGCCCGCACCGAACATCACATCCCGCAGCGCGTGCTCCAGGTGCGCGTCGAACTCCGCGCACACCTCGTCGAGCGCGGCCGCGAACACCGGGAACTCCCCGTACAGTCCGGCGCCCATCCCGATCCGCTGCGCGCCCTGACCGGTGAACAGGAACGCTGTCGTACCGGCCCGGCCGGCTCCTTCGACCACGCCCGCTCCGGTCTCACCGGCCGCCAGCCGTGCCAGGGCCGCCAGCAGCGACTCCCGGTCCGGGCCCACGACCGCGGCGCGCTCCTCGAGCTGCGCGCGGTGCAGTGCCAGCGTCGACGCGACGTCGCTGAGGCCGAGTTCGGGGCGTTCGCTCAGCGTGTCGTGCAGGCGGCGTGCCTGGGACCGCAGCGCCGCGGGCGTCCGCGCGGACAGCAGCAGCGGCACAGCCGCCGGGGCGGGTGCGGCGACCGGCGCCGGCGGGGCTGCGGGCGCCTCCTCGATGATCACGTGTGCGTTGGTCCCGCTGATCCCGAACGACGACACGCCCGCCCGGCGCGGCTGCTCACCGGCCGGCCACGGCTCCGCGTCGGTCAGGATCCGTACCGCGCCCGCCGCCCACTCCACGTGCGGCGAGGGAGCATCGACATGCAGGGTGGCCGGCAGCACCTCGTGCTGGAGCGCCTGCACCATCTTGATCACACCGCCGACACCGGCCGCCGCCTGTGTGTGCCCGATGTTCGACTTCAGCGAGCCGATCCGCAGCGGCTCGGCTCGCTCCTGCCCGTAGGCGTTGATCAGCGCCTGCGCCTCGATCGGGTCGCCCAGCGTGGTGCCGGTGCCGTGTGCCTCCACCACGTCCACCTCGGCCGCGGCCACACCCGCGTTGGCCAGTGCCTGGGCGATCACCCGCTCCTGGGAGGGGCCGTTGGGTGCGGTCAGGCCGTTGCTCGCACCGTCCTGGTTGATGGCGCTGCCTCGGATGACGGCCAGTACCGGACGCCCGTTCCGCTGCGCGTCGGACAGTCGTTCGAGGGCCAGTACGCCGACGCCCTCGGCCCACGAGACACCGTCGGCACCGCTTGAGAACGCCTTGCAGCGTCCGTCCGGCGACAGCGCCCGCTGCCGGGAGAACTCCAGGAACAGCAGCGGAGTCGACATGACCGTCACCCCGCTGGCCAGGACCAGCGAGCTCTCCCCCGCGCGCAGCGCCTGGACCGCCAGGTGCAGAGCCACCAGCGACGAGGAGCACGCCGTGTCCACCGTCACCGCGGGTCCTTCCAGACCGAGGGAGTAGGACACCCGACCGGAAACGACACTGCCGGCGGACCCGGTCGCCAGATAGCCTTCCGCGGCGCCGTCGGCGGCCTCGCGCGCCGTGTAGCCGTAGTCCTGGTACATGACGCCCGCGTAGACCCCGGTGTCGCTGCCCCGCAGTGAGGTCGGATCGATACCGGCGTCTTCGAGCGCTTCCCAGGACGTCTCCAGCAGCAGCCGCTGCTGCGGGTCCATCGCCGCGGCCTCGCGGGGTCCGATCCCGAAGAACGCGGCGTCGAAGTCACCTGCGGCGTCCAGGAACCCGCCTTCCCGGGTGTAGATCTTGCCCGGCTTGCCCGGATCGGTGTCATACAGGTGATCGACGTCCCAGCCCCGGTCTCCCGGGATCGGGGTGATCGCGTCGACCCGCCCGTCGATCAGGTCCCAGAGCTGGCCGGGGTTCTCTACGCCGCCGGGGTACCGGCAGCTCATACCGACGATCGCGATCGGCTCGTCGGCAGCCCTGCTCCTGGTCCCGGCCGAGGCGGGACGCGGCCGCGCCGGCTGCGAACCGTCGACCCTGGTGCGCAGGAAGCCCGCGACAGCGGCGGCGGTCGGATAGTCGAACACCAGCGTGGACGGGAGCTGGACACCGGTGGCGGCGGTCACCTTGTTGCGGAACTCGATTCCGCCGAGCGAGTCGAAGCCCAGTTCCGTGAACGGTGTCCCGGGGGCGACGGCGTCGGCCGACTCGTGGCCGAGGACCGCGGCGGCGATCGCGCGGACCTCGTTGAGGATCAGCGGCTCCCACTGCTCCTCGGGGGCATCGAGCAACCGCTGACGCAACGGGCTGTCGGCGATCCGGTCGCGCGACGGCAGGCGGATCAGGCCGCGCAGCAGCGCGGGCAGCGTGCCGAGCCGGCCCAGTGCGGTGAGGGCCGGTGTGTCGAGCAGCGCGGTCATCAGCATCGGTTCACCGGAGGTCAACGCGCTGTCGAGCATCTGCATGCCGGTGTCCGGCTCGATCGGGGTGAGACCGAGACGGGTGCGGATCTGGCGCACCATGTTCTCGCCACCCGCGTCGTTCAGCGCCTCGGCCATGCCGAGCTTCCACAGTCCCCAGGCCAGCGAGTGCGCGGCCAGGCCGGCGCTGCGGCGGGCCTGGACGAGCGCGTCCATCGCCGCGTTCGCGGCCGCGTAGTTGCCCTGGCCCTGCCCGCCGAGCAGCGGCCCGGCGGAGGAGAACAGCACGAACGCGGACAGGTCCAGGTCGCGGGTCAGCTCGTGCAGATGCCAGGCGGCGTCGACCTTCGGGGCGAGCACGCGGTCCACCTGCTCGGCGCTCAGGGTCTCGATCGTGCCGTCGTCGGACACGCCCGCGGTGTGCACCACGGCGGTCAGCGGCTGGTGCGCGGGTACGGAGTCCAGCAGCGCGGCGACCTCGGCGCGCTCGCTGACGTCGCACGCGGCGACGCGCACGTCGGCGCCCAGCGCGGTCAGCTCGGTGACCAGTTCCTCGACACCCGGTGCGGCCGCGCCCCGGCGCGAGGCGAGGAGCAGGGTGCGCACCCCGTGGCGGGCGACCAGGTGGCGTGCGGTGACTGCGCCGAGGCCGCCCGCGCCGCCGGTGATCAGGACCGTGCCGTCGCCGAAGTCCGCGCCGGCCGGTTCGCCCGTGGCCGCACGCACCAGCCTCGGGACCACGGTTGCGCCGTCGCGGATCGCGAGCTGCGGTTCATCCATGGCGGCCGCGGCGGCGATCAGCGGGAGCAGGTCCGCGCCGTCGCCGGGGTCGATGTCCAGGTCGACGTTCACGATGCGCCCCGGGTTCTCCGACTGCGCGCTGCGTACCAGGCCTCGGACGGCCGCAGCCGCAGGGTCCGGCGTCTCACCGGGCAGGCCTGCCCCGTTGCGGGTCAGCACGACCAGTGCCGAGTCGGCGCAGCCCGGTTCGGTGAGCCAGCCGCGCAGCACCGCGAGGGCTCTGTGCACGGCCCTGCGAATGGCTGCGGGGACGTCCTCGCCGTCCGCCTGTGCCGTCTCGGGCGACCAGACGACGGCCGCGCCGGCATGACCGCCGCCGCCTGCCGCGAACGCGGCGACGTCCGCGAAGGTCTCGGCGCAGCCCGCGACGGACCGCCCCAGTGCGACCGGTTGCCCGTCGGGCGCCGCCGGCGCCGTCACCGACGTCCAGTCCACGGCGTAGAGCGGGCTGCGGGCCCCGGCGAGAGCGCTCGCGTCCGCGGGGCGGGCGAGTACGGCGTCGATCGACAGGACCGCGGCGCCACCGGCGTCGCAGGCGTCGATACGCACCTTCTGGGGACCCGAGCGGATGATGCGGGCCCAGACCGAGGTGGCGCCGGGCCGGAACACCCGGACGCCGCCGAAGGAGAACGGGAGCGGCAGCCGGCCGTCGGGCAGGTCCTCGGCGAGCACGTCGATGGCGGCGTGGAAGACCGCGTCCAGGAGTGCGGGATGCACCCCGAAACCCGCTGCCCGGCCCGCCGCCGTCTCGTCCAGGGTGACCTCGGTGAACACCTCGTCACCGTCGGTCCAGGCGGCGCGCACGCCCTGGAAGCTCGGGCCGTAGCCGAATCCCAGGTCGGTGAGCCGGTCGTACAGGCGCGCCCCGTCGACCGGTGTGCCGTCGGCGGGCGGCCAGTCGGGGTCGGTCCAGTCCGGTGTCACGCTGTCGGCGGGGGCGAGCGCGCCGGTGGCGTGGAGCGTCCACTCCGGCTCGCCCGGGTGGGACGGCGCGGGGCCGGTGACGGCACGCGAGTGGATCGACAGGCGTCGGCGGCCGGTGTGATCGGGTTCGCTCACCGAGAGCTGCACGTCTGCGGCGGCGGTGCCGTCGAGGAGCAGCGGTGTCGCCAGGACGAGTTCGTCCAGGACGGGCAGGTCCAGCCGGCGCCCCGCGGCCAGGGCGAGGTCGACGAATCCGGTGCCGGGCAGAAGCACCGATCCGAAAGCCGTGTGGTCGGCGATCCACGGCAGGTCGGCGACGGAGAGGCGGCCGCTGAACAGCCATTCGTCGCGTCCGGCGAGCGGTGCGGCGACACGCAGCATCGGATGATCGAGCGCGTGCAGGCCGGCGCGGCTCATGTCACCCAGCGCGTCGTCGTCGGGCTGTACCCAGTAACGGCGGTGCTGGAAGGCGTAGACGGGCAGATCGAGGTGGCGGGCGGGGCCTTCCGGCATCAGCGGCGCCCAGTCGACAGCGGCGCCCGAGCAGTGCACGGCGGCGAGCAGCCGCAGGAACTGACCGGCCTCGTCGACACCGCGCCGTGCCGCCGCCGTGACCAGCGAGCGGGACTCCTCCTCGTCGCCAAGTGTCTGACGGGTCATCGCCGCCAGTACCGCGTCCGGGCCCACCTCGACGAACCGGCGCACGCCGGCATCGGCGAGCGAGCGCACCGCAGGTGCGAACCGCACGGCTTCACGCACCTGCCGCACCCAGTACCGCGGTGTCAGCAGCTCGGAGCCGGCCATCGCGCCGGTCACCGTGGAGCACACGCCGATGCGCGGCGTCCGGTACTCCACCGATGCGGCGACCCGCTCGTACTCGGCGAGCATCGGCTCCATCAGGGCCGAGTGGAAGGCGTGGCTGACCGTCAGCCGCTTGGTCCGCACGCCCTCTTCGGCCAGCTGGTCCTCCAGCGCGTGGATCGCCGCCGCCTCGCCGGAGAACACAGCCGCCTCGGGCGCGTTCACGGCCGCCAGTGAGACCGTCCCGGCCGCGAGCAGTTGCCGCGCCCGCTCCTCCGGCACCGCGGCGGCCAGCATCGCGCCACCGGCCGGCAGCGCCCCCATCAGCCGGCCCCGGGCGGCGACGAGCCGGCACGCATCGGCCAGCGACCACACCCCGGCCACATGGGCTGCGGCCAGCTCACCGACCGAGTGCCCGGCCACCACGTCCGGGGTCACGCCGAACGACTCCAGCAGGCGGTACAGCGCCACCTCGAACGCGAACAGGGCGGGCTGCGTGAATTCCGTGCGGTCCAGCAGGGCGGAGCGCCCGGTGCCACCGGACATGACCTCGCGCAGCGACACCCCCAGCAGGGTGTCGAGCTCCGCGCACACCTCGTCGAGGGCGGCGGCGAACACGGGGAACGCGGCAGCCAGCCCCGCGCCCATACCGGTGCGCTGCGCGCCCTGGCCGGTGAACAGGAAGGCCGTCTCACCGGCGGTGGCGGCGCCCGAGACCACGTGCGGGGATTCCGCACCCGCGGCGAGGGCCGTGAGGCCGCTGAGGAGACCGGCCCGGTCGGCGCCGAGCACCGCGCCGCGCCGGCCCAGCCGAGCGCGCCCAGTGATCAGGACGGCAGCGATGTCGGCGTCCTCGGCCTCGGGGTGGTCGGCGAGCCAGGCCAGCAGCCGGCCCGCCTGGGCCCGGAGCGCGGGCTGCGACTTGGCCGAGAGCAGCCACGGCGCCGGCAGCGCCGGGCGGACCTGCTCCTGCTCCTGCTCCTGCCCCCGTCCCTGTGTCCGGTCCTGGTCCTGGTCCTGTGCGACAGCTTCGCGGGCGGACGGCGCCTCTTCGAGGATCACGTGCGCGTTGGTCCCGCTGATCCCAAACGACGACACGCCCGTGCGGCGCGGCCGGTCGAGCTCGGGCCACGGCTGAGCCCGCGTCAGCAGTTTCACGGTGCCCGCCGACCAGTCGACCTCGGGGGTCGGCTCGTCCACGTGCAGGGTCGAGGGCATGACGCCCTCCCGCATCGCCATGACCATCTTGATCACACCCGCGACACCTGCCGCGGCCTGTGTGTGACCGATGTTCGACTTGACCGAACCCAGCCACAACGGGTTGTCGTCCGCACGGGCCCGGCCATAGGCGGACAGCAGCGCCTGCGCCTCGATGGGATCGCCCAGACGCGTACCCGTACCGTGCGCCTCCACCGCGTCCACCTCGGACCCGGACAGCCGCGCGTCGGCCAGCGCGGCCCGGATGACCCGCTCCTGCGCGGGCCCGTTCGGTGCGGTCAGCTGGCTGCTCGCACCGTCCTGGTTCACCGCGGAACCGCGCAGCACCGCCAGCACCCGGTGCCCGTTGCGCTGTGCGTCCGACAGCCGCTCCAGCACCAGGACGCCCACGCCCTCGGCCCAGCCGGTGCCGTCGGCCGACGAGGAGAACGCCTTGCAGCGCCCGTCCGGCGCCAGCCCGCGCTGCCGGGAGAACTCCACGAACGTGCCCGGTGTCGCCATCACCGTGACACCGCCGGCCAGCGCCATGGAGCATTCGCCCCCGCGCAGCGACTGGGCCGCGAGGTGCAGCGCGACCAGCGAGGACGAGCACGCGGTGTCGACCGTCACCGCCGGCCCCTCCAGGCCGAAGGTGTAGGACAGCCGGCCCGACGCGATGCTGCCGGCGCTGCCGGTCAGCAGGTAGCCCTCGAACTCCTCGGGCGCACGGGGAGTCCGGGAGCCGTAGTCGTCGTACATGACGCCCGCGTACACCCCGGTGCGGGTGCCGCGCAGCGCGGTCGGGTCGATGCCCGCGTGCTCGACGGCTTCCCACGCCGTCTCCAGGAGCAGCCGCTGCTGGGGATCCATCGCCGCCGCCTCGCGGGGGCTGATGCCGAAGAACTCGGCGTCGAACCGGTCCGCCTCGTACAGGAAGCCGCCCTCGCGGGAGTACGAGGTCCCGAGGTGGTCGGGTTCGGGGTGGTACAGGGCCTCCAGGTCCCAGTCGCGGCCGTCCGGGAAGGGGCCGACGGCGTCGCGTTCGGCGCGCAGCAGCTCCCACAGGTCGTCCGGGGAGGCGACACCGCCCGGCAGGCGGCAGGCCATGCCCACGATCGCGACCGGCTCGTGTGCGCGATCCTCCAGCTCCTGCACCCGCTGGCGGCTCTCCCGCAGGTCGACGGTCGCCCGCTTGAGGTAGTCGCGGAGTTTCTGCTCGTTACTCATGTCTACCTGCCGAGTTCGTTGTCGAGTGCTGCGAAGAGTTGGTCGTCGCTCGCCAGATCGAGGTCGGCGCCGTCGGTGCCGCCGGCCACTGTCCGGAGCAGGCCGCGCAGCCGCGTGGCGTACGTTCCTTCCGGTCCGTCGCCGTCCGCCGGGCCTGCGGCCGAGAGCGCGGCCTCCAGTGCGTCCAGGGCCGCCTGGACCGGGTCCTCGGTTTCACCGGCCAGTTCGCCCTGCAGGTACGCGGCGATGGCCCGGGTGCTCGGGTGGTCGAAGACGAGCGTGCTGGGCAGCCGCAGTCCGGTGGCGATGTTCAGCCTGTTGCGCAGTTCGACCGCGGTGAGGGAGTCGAGGCCCAGGTCCAGCAGTCCGCGCTGGACGTCGATCGTCCGCGGGGCCGGGTGGGCGAGGACGATGCCGACCTGTTCCCTGACGAAGTCGAGCAGCAACTGCTGCTGCTCCTCCCCGTCCAGGCCGGTGAGGCGCTCCGCCAGCGGGATCGCCGCCGGAGCGGAGGCGGGCCGGGCGGGCCGGCGCCCGGTGCGCACCAGGCCCCGGTACAGCTCGGGCAGTGCGTCGCCGAGGCTGCGCAGTGCCGCGAGGTCCAGTGCCACCGGTGCGAGCACCGGCCCCGGCACCACCGCATCGGTGCCGGGCCGTGGCGCGCCGGCTCCCGTCAGGGCCGTATCGAGGGCCGCGAGGGCCTGGCCGGCCGGCATCGGCAGGATCCCGTTGCGTGCGAGCCGGGCCCGGTCGGCGTGGTCGAGGTCGTTCGCCATGCCGTCCTGCCACATGCCCCAGGCGAGGGACACAGCGGGCAGGCCCTCGGCGTGCCGGTGTGTGGCGAGCGCGTCCAGGAAGGTGTTGCCGGCGGCGTAGTTGGCCTGTCCGGCGTTGCCCACCAGGCCGGCGACGGAGGAGAAGAGGACGAAGTCCGTCAGTGGCAGTCCGGCGGTCAGCTCGTGGAGGTTCCAGGCGGCTTCCACCTTCGGCCGCAGGACCCGGGAGAGGCTCTGCGGGCTCAGGGCGTCCAGCATGCCGTCCTCGACGACTCCGGCCGCGTGCACGACCGCGGTGAGCGGGTGCGCGTCCGGGACCGAGGCGAGCAGTGCGGCCAGGGCGTCGCGGTCGGCCGCGTCGCATGCCGCGACCCGTACCTGCGCGCCGAGCTCCGTGAGTTCGGCGACGAGGTCCTGCGCTCCGCCCCGCCTGCTGGTGAGCAGCAGGTGGCGGGCGCCCCGGCCGGTCACCAGGTGCCGGGCGACCTGGGCTCCGAGCGCGCCGGTGCCGCCGGTGATCAGCACCGTGTGCTCCGGGTCGAACGCGTCGCCGGCGTCGGGGGTCCGGGCTGGGTGCGGGGCCTTGGCGAGCCTGGTCACGTAGGCCTGTCCCCGGTGCAGTTCGAGCTGCGGACGGGGGTCGGCCAGGGCGGCGGCCAGCAGTTCGCGGCCGGCCGGCAGGCCGTCCGTGATCACGTGCTGGAAGCGTCCGGGGTGTTCCGACTCGGCGGTCCGCATCAGCCCGGACAGTGCGCTGTGCGCCAGTTCCCCGGTGCTCACGACGGCGAGCCGTGCTCCGGCCGGCGTGTCGGCGGCGAGCCACTGGCGCAGGACCGCCAGCACGTCCTGGGTGACCCGGCCGGTCTCGTGGACGGGGGCCGGGGGCACCGGAAGGACGACCACGTCGGGTGCGGCCGTGCCGTCGGCCGTCGCGGCGGCCAGCGCGGCGAGGTCGGCGTGGTGCCGGGCGGCGAGTCCGAGGCCGGCCTCGGACTCGGACTCGCCGAGGACCACGATGCTCAGGTCGCCGCCGGCGGGGAGTTCCGCACCGGCCCGCTCCACCGCGTACAGGTGCTGATCGCGGGGGCGGGTCGGCGCGGTCCCGGCCGGCAGGGCGCGCAGGGCGAGCGAGGCGACGGTGGCCACCGGCGCGCCCGTCTCGTCGGCGATGTCGACCGCGACCGTTCCGTCCGGGCCGGCCGACAGCTTGACGCGCAGGGTGCCGGTGCCGCTGCGGACCCCGGTCAGCCGGACGCCGCCGAAGGAGAAGGGCAGCCGTAGTCCGGCCGACTCCTCCAGGAGCAGTGCGTGCAGCGATGCGTCGAACAGGGCCGGGTGCAGGGCGAATCCGTCGGGGTCGGCGGACGGCCGTACCTCGGCGTAGAGGTCGTCGCCCGAGCGCCATGCCGCCTGGAGGCCCTGGAAGGCGGGGCCGTAGCCGTAGCCCTGGTCGGCGAGGCGGTCGTACAGGTCTTCGACCGGCTGGGGTTCGGCGCCGGCCGGGGGCCAGGACACGAGATCGGGTCCGGGGACGGCGGGGAGGGCGGCCATCACGGTTCCGGTGGCGTGCCGGTTCCAGACCTTGTCCTCCTCTTCGCCTTCTCCGCGCGAGTGGACGGCGATGGGCCTGCGGCCGTCCGCGTCGGGCCCGCCGACGGTGATCTGGAGCTGGAGCGCGCCCTCGTCCGGGAGGACCAGGGGTGCCTGGAGGGCGAGTTCCTCCAGGTGCTCGCAGCCGAGTGCGGCGCCCGCGTGCAGTGCGAGGTCCACCAGGGCCGTGCCGGGGACCAGCAGGGTGCCGGCGACGGTGTGGTCGGCGAACCAGGGGTGGCTGCGGGCCGAGATCCGGCCGGTGAACAGGACGCCGTCGGAGTCGGCGAGGGCCAGCGCGGCCCCGAGCAGCGGGTGCCGGGCGGAGTCGAGCCCGGCCGAGGCGACGTTGCCGCCGCCGGGCCCTTCCGTGAGCCAGTAGCGCCGGCGCTGGAAGGGGTAGGTCGGCAGGTCCGCAGCGGGCGCGGTGTTCTCGCCGAACAGTGCGGGCCAGTGGACCGGTACGCCCCGTACGTGGGCGTGGGCCAGGGCGGTGACGGCGGTGTGCGGTTCGTGGCGCCCGCCGCGCAGCACCGGGACCAGGAGCGATCCCGCGTCGAGGAAGTCCTGTGCCATCGCGCTGAGCACGCCGTCGGGCCCGAGTTCCAGGAAGGTCCGTACGCCTTCGGCCTCCAGGGCGCGTGCCGCGTCCAGGAAGCGCACGGGCCGGCGGACGTGGCGGACCCAGTACTCGGGCGTGGTCAGTTCCTCGGCTCCGACCGGCTGACCGGTCAGGGTGGAGACGATCGGGATGGCGGGCGCGGTGAACGTGAGTCCCTTGGCGACCATCCGGAACTCGTCCAGCATCGCGTCCATGTGCGGGGAGTGGAAGGCGTGGCTGACGCGCAGCCGCTTGGTCTTGCGCCCCAGGGCGGAGAGTTCGGCGCCGACGGCCTCGACGGCTTCCGCGTCGCCCGAGAGCACCACGGAGGCGGGGCCGTTGACGGCGGCGATGTCCAGCAGGCCCTCCCGTCCGGCGAGCAGCGGCAGCACCTCCTGCTCCCCGGCCTGTACGGCGAGCATCGCGCCGCTGCCGGGCAAGGCCTGCATCAGCCGGCCGCGCGCCGCGACGAGCCGCGCGGCGTCGCCCAGCGAGAGGACGCCTGCGACGTGCGCGGCGGCCAGCTCACCGATGGAGTGGCCGGCGAGGTAGTCCGGCCGTACGCCCCAGTGTTCGAGGAGCCGGAAGAGCGCGACCTCGGTGGCGAAGAGGGCGGGCTGGGCGAAGCCGGTCCGGTCCAGCGGCGCCGGGTCCTCGCCGAAGAGGACGTCGAGCAGCGGCTCGTCCAGCCATTGGTCGAGCTCTGCGCACACGGCGTCCAGGGCCCGCGCGTAGGCGGGGTAGGCGGCGTACAGCTCCCGGCCCATGCCGAGCCGCTGGCTGCCCTGGCCGGTGAACAGGAAGGCGGTGCGGCCGTCCACGGGTGTGCCCCGCACGGCCGGTGCCGCGAGTGCGTCGGCCGCTTCGGCGGTGGTGGCGGCCACCGCAACGGCGCGGTGCGGGAGGCCGGCCCGTCCGAGGGCCAGGGTGCGGCCCGCCGCTGCCAGGTCCTGCGGCCCGGCGCCGGCGAGCGCCGCGCCCACCTGCCCGGACTGTGCCAGCAGGGCCGCGTCATTGTGCCCGGACAGCAGCAGCGGCACGACCGGCATCGGCTCGGCCGGCGGGACCGTCTCCTGGGCCGGCGGCTGCTCCACGATGACGTGGGCGTTGGTGCCGCTGATGCCGAAGGAGGACACGCCTGCCCGGCGCGGCCGGTCGGTCTCGGGCCACGGCACCGCCTCGGTGAGCAGTTCCACCTCGCCCGCGGACCAGTCCACGTGCGGGCTGGGCTCGTCGATGTGGAGGCTCTTGGGGAGCACTCCGTGCTCCATCGCCTTGACCATCTTGATGACGCCGGCCACACCTGCGGCGGCCTGGGAGTGTCCGATGTTGGACTTCAGGGAGCCCATCAGGAGGGGGGACGTGCGCTCCTGACCGTAGGTGGCGAGTACGGCCCGAGCCTCGATCGGGTCGCCCAGCGTGGTGCCGGTGCCGTGGGCCTCCAGTGCGTCGACGTCTGCGGTGCTCAGGCCCGCGTTGGTCAGCGCCTGGCGGATCACCCGTTCCTGGGAGGGGCCGTTGGGGGCGGTGAGGCCGTTGCTCGCGCCGTCCTGGTTGACGGCGGTTCCGCGGATCACGCCGAGGATCCGGCGGCCGTTGCGCCGGGCGTCGGAGAGCCGCTCCAGCAGGAGGATTCCGGCGCCCTCGGCCCAGGCCGCCCCGTCCGCCTGCGCGGAGAAGGACTTGCACCGGCCGTCCGGTGCCAGGCCGCGCTGCCGGCTGAACTCGACGAACAGGGTGGGCGCGGCCAGCACGGTCACGCCGCCGGCCAGGGCCAGTTCGCATTCACCGTTGCGCAGTGCCTGGGCGGCGAGGTGGAGGGAGACGAGCGAGGAGGAGCAGGCGGTGTCGACGGTGATCGCCGGGCCCTGCAGGCCGAAGGTGTAGGCGATCCGGCCGGAGGCGACACTGACCGTGCTGCCGACCGACAGGTAGCCCTCCATGCCCTCGGGGGTGTCCTTCAGGCGTGCCGCGTAGTCGTTGGCCATGACGCCGGCGAACACACCGGTCTGGGTGCCCTTGAGGGAGGTGGGGTCGATGCCCGCGCGCTCGAAGGCCTCCCAGCAGATCTCCAGCAGGAGTCGCTGCTGGGGGTCGATGGCGGTGGCCTCCCGTGCGCTGACCCCGAACAGTTCGGGGTCGAACTGCGGTGCCTCGTAGAGGAATCCGCCGTGCCGGGTGTACGAGGTGCCCGGGTGGTCGGGGTCCGTGTCGTACAGGCTCTCCAGATCCCAGCCCCGGTCGGCCGGGAACGGGCCGATGGCGTCCCGCCCGTCGGACAGCAGCGTCCACAGCTCCTCCGGGGAGCCGGCCTCGCCCGGGTAGCGGCAGGCCATCGCGACGATCGCGATCGGCTCGTCGGAGGTGCCGGCTGCCGGTTCGGCGTGGGCCGGTGCGGTCTCGGCCGGTGTGGCGGCCGGGCTGCCCAGCAGTTCGGTACGCAGGAAGCCGGCCAGGTCACCGGTGTTGGGGTGGTCGAAGACCAGCGTCGCGGGCAGCTTCATGCCGGAGGCCGCGTTCAGCCGGTTGCGGAGTTCCACCGCCTTGAGCGAGTCGAAGCCCAGCTCGTTGAAGGCGCGGTCGGAGGCGACCTGGCCGGCGTCGGTGTGTCCCAGTACGGAGGCCACCACGCCTCGGACCAGTTCCAGGACCGCGCGCTCCTGGTCCTGGGGGGCCAGGGGGGCCAGGCGTTCACGGAGGGTGTTGCCGCCGGGCTGTTCGCCGGCGGCGGCCCGCCGCACCACCAGGCTGTGGAAGATCGCGGGCAGCGTGCCGTCCTCGTTCTGGGCCCGCAGCCCGGTGTAGTCGAGGAGGGCCGGGACGAGCACCGGCCGGCGGGTGGCGAGGGCCGCGTCGAACAGGGCGAGGCCCTGCTCGCCGCCGATGGGGGCGATGCCGCCCCGGGACATGCGGGCGAGGTCGGCGTCGGTCAGGTGACCGGTCATCCCGCTGCCCTCGGCCCACAGGCCCCAGGCCAGCGACGTACCGGGCAGGCCCAGGGCCTGGCGGTGCTGTGCAAGGGCGTCCAGATAGGTGTTGGCCGCGGCGTAGTTGGCCTGCCCCGGAGTGCCGACCGTGCCGGCCAGCGAGGAGAACAGGACGAACGCGTCCAGGTCCATTCCGGCCGTCAGCTCGTGCAGGTGCCGTGCGGCATCGACCTTGGGGCGCAGGACGGTGTCGAGCTGCCCGGCCGTGAGGGCGTGCACGGTGCCGTCGTCGAGGACGCCGGCGGTGTGCAGGACCGCGCTGAGCGGGTGCGGTGCGGGGATCGCGTCCAGCATCGCGGCGACCGACGTGCGGTCGGCCATGTCGCAGGCGACCACGGACACGCAGGCTCCGTGGGCCGTGAGTTCGGCCTCCAGCTCGAGCATGCCCGCCGCGTCCCGGCCCCGACGGCTCGCCAGCAGCAGATGCCGTACGCCGTGTTCGGCGACGAGATGGCGGGCGAAGAGCTGCCCCAGGGTGCCGGTGGCGCCCGTGATGAGGACCGTGCCCTCGGGGTTGAGTGCGGGCACGGTGTCGTCCGCCTCGGGCGACCTGACCAGCCGGGGTACGAGCAGCGCCCCGTCCCGCAGGCTCACCTGCGCGTCCGGTACGCCCAGTGCGAGGCCGAGCTCGGCCTCGGAGACGTCCCGGTCCGTCAGGTCCAGCAGGCCGAAGCGCTCGGGGTGCTCGGTCATGGCGGTACGCACCAGACCCCAGACGGGAGCCGAGGCGAGTCCGGCCTCCGTGCGGGCGGTGGTCGCGTCACGGGTCAGGAAGACCAGGCGCGAGCCGGCGAACCGGTCCTCGGCGAGCCATTCCTGGGCCAGCCGGAGCGCTTGGTGTGCCGCGGCGCCGGGGCCGTCATCGCCCGGGAGGGGGACCACGACCAGCGGCGGGCTGCCGACGATGCCGGCGAGGTCCGGGTAGCTGCCCGCAGGGGCGGGCAGGTGGTGGCCCCGGTCGTCGAGGACGGCCCACCCGGCGGCCGGGGCTGCCTTGGGGGCGGCCGTCCACTCCACCTGGAGCACCGGCCGGCGGGACGTGCCCGAGCCGGTCAGCTGCGCGGGGTCCACGGCCCGCAGGCTGAGCGTCTTCACCGATGCGATCGGCGCTCCGCTCGCGTCGGCGAGGGACAGGGCGGCGCCCGAGCCCTCCGGGGTGATGCGTACGCGCAGCACGCTGGCGTTCACCGCGTGCAGCCGGACGCCGGTCCAGGCGAACGGCAGCACCAGGCGGCCGTCGGCCGCGAGTGCCAGCGGGTGCAGGGCGGCGTCGAGGAGGGCCGGGTGGATCCCGAACTCTCCCGGGGAGACGCCCTCCGGGAGCGCGACCTCCGCGAAGGTCTCCCGGCCCGCGCGCCACAGCGCCCGCAGGCCCTGGAAGGCGGGCCCGTACTGGAAGCCCCGCTCGGCGAGCGTGTCGTACGCCGCCGTCAGGTCGACCGGCTCGGCGCCGGCCGGGGGCCAGGCGGTGTCGGCCGGTACGTCGGCGGGTCCGTCGGCGTGGCCCAGTACGCCGGTGGCGTTCAGGGTCCACGGGTGGCTCAGCGCGTCGTCGGAGTCGGGCTCCGGGCGGGAGTGCACCGACAGCGTGCGCCGGCCCTCCTCGTCGGGGGCGTCGACGACGGCCTGGAGCTGTACCGCGCCTCGTCCGGACAGCACCAGCGGTGCCTGGAGGGTCAGTTCGTCGAGCTGGTCGAGGCCCGTGTGGTCACCGGCCCGGATGGCGAGGTCCACGAACGCGGTGCCGGGGAGCAGCACGGTGTCGGCCACGGCGTGGTCGGCCAGCCAGGGGTGCGTGTTCAGGGCGATCCTGCTGCTCAGGACCAGCCTGTCCGCGTCGGCCAGCCAGAGCGCGGCGCCAACGAGCGGGTGCCGTTCGGCGGCCATGCCGAGCCCGCCCGCGTCCCCGGCCGTCACCGGGCCCTCCAGCCAGTGGCGCCGGCGCTGGAAGGGGTAGGTCGGCAGGTCGACGACCGCACCGGGGCCACCGAGCACGGCAGCCCAGTCGAGCGGTGCGCCCGAGACGTGGGCCTGTGCCGCGGAGGCGAGGAAGTCGTCGAGTCCGCCTTCGTGACGGTGGAGCGAGGGGACGGTGACGGCGCTGTCGTGGGGCGTGTCGTCGATCGTCTCCTGGAGGGCGATGGTCAGCACCGGGTGGGCGCTGGCCTCGATGAAGACGCGGTGGCCCTGGTCGAGCAGGGTCCGGGTGGCCTCCTCCAGCTGGACGGTCCTGCGGAGGTTGCGGAACCAGTAGGCGCCGTCGAGCTCCGTGCCCTCCAGCGGCTCACCGGTGACGGTGGAGAGGAAGGGCACCTCGACGGTGCGCGGAGTGAGGGAGGACAGGGCGTCGAGAAGCTCGTCGCGCAGGGTCTCGACGTGTGCGGAGTGGGAGGCGTAGTCGACCGGGATGCGCTTGGCGCGCATCTTGTTGTCCTTGCAGTGGGCGACCAGCTCCTGCAGAGCGGTCACCTCTCCGGCGACGACCACGGAACGCGGGCCGTTGTGTGCGGCGATGTCGATGGCGCCGTCCCAGCGGGTGATGAGTTCGCGGACCTCGTCGGCGGGCAGGGCCACGGAGACCATTCCGCCCGTACCGGCCAGCTTCACGATCGCCCGGCTGCGCAGCGCCACGACCTTCGCCGCGTCGTCCAGCGACAGTGCGCCGGACACCGCGGCCGCCGCGATCTCGCCCTGCGAGTGGCCGATCACCGCGTCCGGCTCGATGCCCACCGAACGCCACAGCGCGGCCAGCGACACCATCACGGCCCACAGCGCCGGCTGCACCACGTCCACCCGGTCGAATCCGGGGGCGTCCTCCACACCGCGCAGGACGTCCAGCAGCGACCAGTCCGTGAACGGCGCGAGCGCCCGCTCGCACTCGGCGAGCCGGGCGGCGAACACCGGGGAGGAGTCGAAGAGTTCCAGGGCCATGCCCTGCCACTGCGAGCCCTGTCCCGGGAACACGAACACCGTCTTGCCCGCGCCCGTGGCGGTGCCCTGCACCAGGTTCGGCGCGGTCCCGCCCGAGGCCAGTGCATCGAGGCCCGCCAGCAGCTCGTCCCGGCCGGTGCCCGAGACCGTCGCCCGGAAGGGGAGGTGCGGGACGCGGGTGGCGAGAGCCGACGCCACCCGTGCCGGGTCGGCGCTCTGCGAGGCCAGCAGCTCACGCATCTGGCCGGCGCGGGCGGCCAGGGCCGCCTCGCTCTTCGCCGAGACCACCAGCGGAAGCCCCGGCACCGCGGGTTCAGCGGCCGTGACCGGCTCCGGGCCCTGTTCCAGGACCACATGCGCGTTCGTACCGCTGATGCCGAACGAGGAAACGGCCGCGCGGCGCGGTCGTGCCACCTCCGGCCAGGCCCCGTGCTCGGTGACCAGTTCCACGGCACCGGTCGACCAGTCGACGTGCGGTGTCGGCTCGGCCACGTGCAGCGTCGCCGGAAGCTCCGCGTGACGCATCGCCATCAGCATCTTGATGATGCCCGCGACACCGGCGGCGGCCTGGGTGTGGCCGATGTTCGACTTGATCGATCCCAGCCGCAGCGGCTCGCCGCGGTCCTGGCCGTAGGTGGCCAGCAGCGCGTTGGCCTCGATCGGGTCACCGAGCCGGGTGCCGGTGCCGTGCGCCTCGACCGCGTCCACCTCGTGCGGGGCGAGGCGGGCGTTGGCGAGGGCCTGGCGGATGACGCGTTCCTGGGAGGGGCCGTTGGGGGCGGTGAGGCCGTTGCTCGCACCGTCCTGGTTGACCGCGGAGCCACGGATCACGCCGAGGACCTGGTGCCCGAGGCGCTGGGCGTCGGAGAGACGCTCCAGCACCAGCATGCCCGCGCCCTCGCCCCAGCCCGTGCCGTCCGCCGAGGCGGCGAACGACTTGCAGGTCCCGTCGGGCGACAGTCCGCGTTGCCGTGAGAACTCGACGAAGGTCGTCGGCGTGGACATCACGGTCACACCGCCGGCGAGTGCCATCGAGCACTCGCCCTGGCGCAGCGCCTGAGCGGCGAGGTGGACCGCGACCAGCGACGAGGAGCATGCCGTGTCCAGCGTCACCGCCGGCCCCTCGAAGCCGAACGTGTAGGACACCCGGCCGGACAGGACGCTCGCGATCGTCCCCGTCAGCAGGTGTCCCTCGAAGCCCTCCGGAGCGCTCGCCAGCCGCGATCCGTAGTCGTTGTACATCACGCCCGCGTAGACGCCGGTCGAGGAGCCGCGCAGCGCGGCGGGGTCGATTCCCGCCCGCTCCAGCGCCTCCCACGCGACCTCGAGCAGCACCCGCTGCTGCGGGTCGGTCGCGATCGCCTCACGTGGGCTCAGGCCGAAGAACTCGGCGTCGAACTCCGCGGAGTCGTAGAGGAATCCGCCCTTGCGGGTGTACGACTTGCCGGTCTTCTCGGGGTCCGGGTCGAAGAGGTCCTCCACGTCCCAGCCCCGGTCGGACGGGAAGTCGCCGATCGCGTCCCGGCCCTCTGCCACGAGCCGCCACAGCTCCTCGGGGGAGGAGACCCCGCCCGGGTAGCGGCAGCCCATACCGACCACGGCGATCGGCTCGTCCAGTCCCGGGGCGTGGGCGGTCACCGACGGAACGGCGGCCGTCGTGGTCGCGTCCAGGCGGTCCAGCAGGAAGTCCGCCACCGCCCGGGGCGACGGGTGGTCGAACACGAGGGTGGTGGGCAGCCGCAGCCCGGTCACCGAGTTCAGCCGGTTGCGCAGTTCGATCCCCGTGAGGGAGTCGAAGCCGGTCTCCTTGAACGCCTTGGCCGGGTCGATGCCGGCGTCGGCCCCGTGACCGAGGACCAGCCCGACGGTCTCCCGTACGGTCTGGAGCACGGCCTGCGCCCGCTCCGGTGCGGGCAGTTCGCTCATCCGCCGGCCCCAGGACGAGTCGGCGTCGGCGGTGCCTGCCGCCTGCCGGCGGCCGACGCGGACCAGGCCGGTGAACAGCTCGGGCAGCGCGTTCTCCGCGCCCCGGGCGCGCAGCGCGCCCAGGTCGAATTCGGCGGGGACCAGCAGCGGCTCCGCCGAGGCGAGCGCCGCGTCGAACAGGTCGAGTCCCAGTTCCGGGGTCAGCGGGACGATGCCGCTGCGCTTCCAGCGCGCCACGTCGGCGTCCGCGAGGCTTCCGGCCATGCCGTCGGCGCTGTCCCACAGGCTCCACGCGAGGGAGGTGGCAGGCAGGTTCCGGGCGTGGCGGTGCTGCGCGAGTGCGTCGAGGAAGGTGTTGGCGGCCGCGTAGTTGGCCTGGCCGGCGTTGCCCATGAGCCCCGCGATGGACGAGAACATGACGAACGAGGTGAGGGCGCGGGACTCGGTGAGGCGGTGGAGGTTCCAGGCCGCGTCCACCTTCGGGCGCATCACCCGCTCCAGCTGACCGGCCGACAGCGAGGCGACCGTCGCGTCGTCCAGGACACCCGCCGTGTGCACCACGGCGGTCAGCGGGCGCTCGGCCCCGGCCCCGTCCAGCAGACCCGCCAGCGCGTCGAAGTCCGACACGTCGCACGCCGCGACCCGGGCGCGGGCGCCCGACTCCGCCAGCTCCGCCACGAACTCGGCGGCGCCCGGGGTCTCGGCACCCCGCCGCGACACCAGCAGCAGGTGCCGAGCACCGTGATGCGTCACCAGACGGCGCGTGATCAGGCGGCCCAGCGTGCCCAGAGCACCGGTCACCAGGACCGTGCCCTCCGGGTCCAGGCCCTTCGCCGTCCCCGCGGTGGCCGCGGGGCGCGCCAGGCGCGGTACGAACAGCCCGCCGCCGCGCACCGCGACCTCGGGTTCGCCGGACGCCAGCGCGGCGGGGAGCAGTTCCGCGCCGTCCTCGTCCACGTGGACGAGGACCAGCCGGCCCGGCTGCTCGGACTGCGCGGTACGGACCAGGCCCACGAGCGGGGCCGTGTGCAGTGCGCCGTCCGGTACGACGAGGACGAGGCGGCTGTCCGCGAACTGCGGGGCGGCCAGCCAGTCCTGGACCGCCTCAAGACCGCGCGCCGCCGTGGTGTGGGTGCGGGCGAGCTCATCTTCGGTGGTGGCTGCGGTGAGCTGCTTCTCGCCGATCACCACGAACTCCGGGGCGGTGGAGCCCGCGTCGACCGCGGCGCCGAGCGCGGCGAGGTCGGCATAGGGCGCCTCGCCGAGCCGGACCCATGCCTGGTCGGTGACCTGCCCGGCGGCCGGGACGGTGTCCCAGGCCATCCGGTACAGGGACTCCACGGCCGGGCCGGTGACGGCGGCGGCGAGCTGATCGCGGGGGATCGGCCGCAGGGCGACCGACTCGATCGCCGCGACAGGGGCGCCGGTGCCGTCGGCCAGCGTGAGGCGGGCCGTGTCCCGGCCGGTGCGGGTCCAGCGGACGCGCAGCACCGTGGCGCCGACCGCGTGCAGTGCGAAGCCCGAGAACGAGAACGGCAGCCGGATCGTGCTGTCGTCCTGCGCCGGGTCCGCGGCCTCGAGGACGAGCGGGTGCAGGACCGCGTCGAGGAGCGCGGGGTGCGCGCCGAAGCGCGCGGCTTCGGTGTGGAGCTGTTCGGGCAGGGCGACCTCGGCGAAGATGTCGTCGCCCGCGCGCCAGGCGGCGCGCAGGCCGTGGAAGGCCGGCCCGTAGCCGTAGCCCAGGTCGCCGAGGCGGTCGTAGACGCCGTCCAGGGGGACGGGGGTGGCTCCGGCCGGGGGCCACTGGTCCAGGGAGTCGCCCGGCGGGGCGACGGCGGGGGTGAGCAGGCCGGCCGCGTGGCCGGTCCACTGCTCTTCGCCGGTCCGCGCGTACACGGTGAACCGGCGGTCGCCGCGCGCGTCGGCCTGGTCGACGGTCAGCCGCAGCTGGGCGCTCGTCCTCTCGGCGAGGATCAGGGGTGCCTGGAGGGTGAGTTCCTCGACGGTGGCATGGCCCAGGTGCTCGGCCGCGGTGCCCGCGAGCTCCAGGAACACCGTTCCGGGGACCAGGACCGTTCCGCCGATCGTGTGGTCGGCCAGCCACGGATGCGAGGTCAACGACACCGAGGCCGAGAACTGCACCGCGTCGCCGTCGGGGTCCGCGATCGCCGCGGCGAGCATCGGGTGGTTCACAGCCGTCAGGCCCAGGCCCGCCGCGTCACCGGAGCGCGGCGTGTCCAGCCAGAAGCGCTCACGTTGGAAGGCGTACGTGGGCAGTTCGACCAGGCCGGAGCCCGGCAGGAACCCTGCCCAGTCGACGTCCACACCATGGGCGTGCACCGCGCCCAGCGCGGCGAGGACGGAACGCTTCTCGGCACGGTCCTTGCGCAGCAGCGAAACCGCGACGATGCCCTCGACATCCGCCAGGCACTCGCCGGTCAGACCCGCGAGTGTGCCGTCGGGGCCCAGCTCCAGGAACGCCGTCACACCGAGATCCGCGAGCGTCGCAACACCGTCCGCGAAGCGCACCGCCGACCGGGCCTGAACGGCCCAGTACTCAGGAGTGAACTCCTCCACCACCTCACCGGTGACATTCGAAACGACCGGAATCCGGGGAGCCGCATGGGTCACAGTCCGGGCGACCTCCGTCAGCTCCGCCAGCATCCCGTCCAGATGCGCGGAATGGAACGCATGGCTCACCTTCAGCCGCGTCGCCTTCACACCCTCCGCACGCGCCAGCTCCAAAACCTCGAGCACAGCCGACTCATCACCCGAAACCACCGTGCCAGCAGGGCTGTTGACCCCCGCCACATCCACACCCGTACGTCCCCGGAGCCACCCCGCGACACGCGCCTCGTCCGCGTTCAGGGCCACCATCGCCCCACCCTCAGCAACACCGTCCATCAAACGCGCCCGCGCACACACCAACCGCGCCGCATCCTCAAGCGACAACACACCCGCCACATGAGCCGCCGCCAGCTCACCCACCGAATGACCCACCAGATAATCCGGGGTCACCCCGTAATGAGACAGCAGCCGGAACAACGCCACCTCGACCGCGAACAACGCCGGCTGAGTGAACGCGGTACGCCCGAGCAACTCCGGCTCACCCCCGATCACCCCCGCCAACGACCGGTCCAAATACACATCCAACGCCGCGACCACCTCATCGAACGCAGCCGCGAACACCGGCTCCGCCGCATACAGCTCACCGCCCATCCCCACACGCTGACTCCCCTGCCCGGAGAACAGGAACGCCACGGCACCCGTCGGGGCGGGCCCGCCCGGCGTCAGCGTTCGCAGAGCCTCGAGGAGTTCCTCGCGGGTCTCCCCCACGAGCACGGCCCGGTGATCGAAACGAGCACGCGATAGGGCCAGCGAACGGCCCACGCTCACGGCGTCGAGCTCCGGCCGGTCCGCCAGGAACGACACCAGCCGGTCCGCCTGCTCCGAGAGCGCGGCCTCGGACCTGCCCGAGAGCACCCACGGCACCGGACCCGCCACCGGCGGCTCCTCCACCGGAGCCACGGTCTCGTCGACCTGCTCGACGATGAGGTGGGCGTTGGTGCCGCTGATACCGAAGGACGAGACGCCCGCCCGGCGCGGACGGCCGAGCTCCGGCCAGTCGTGGGCCTGCGTCAGCAGCTCGACCGCGCCGTCCTGCCACGTGACGTGCGGGGTCGGCTCGTCCACGTGCAGCGTCGCGGGGAGAACCCCGTTGCGCATCGCCATGACCATCTTGATCACGCCCGCGACACCCGCCGCGGCCTGCGTGTGACCGATGTTCGACTTCAGTGAGCCGAGGCGGAGCGGCTCCTCGCGGTCCTGGCCGTAGGTGGCCAGCAACGCCTGCGCCTCGATCGGGTCGCCGAGCTTCGTACCGGTGCCGTGCGCCTCGACCGCGTCCACATCGGACGTGGTCAGGCGGGCGTCGGCGAGCGCGGCGCGGATGACCCGCTCCTGGGAGGGCCCGTTCGGTGCCGTCAGGCCGTTGCTCGCACCGTCCTGGTTCACGGCCGAGCCACGGATCACCGCGAGCACTCGATGCCCGTTGCGCTCGGCGTCCGACAGCCGCTCCAGCACCAGCAGGCCCACGCCCTCGGCCCAGCCGGTGCCGTCGGCCGACGAGGAGAACGCCTTGCAGCGCCCGTCCGGCGCCAGCCCGCGCTGCCGGGAGAACTCCACGAACATGCCGGGTGTGGCCATGACGGACACACCGCCTGCGAGGGCCACGGAGGACTCGCCCCGGCGCAGGGACTGGGCGGCGAGGTGCAGCGCGACCAGCGAGGACGAGCAGGCGGTGTCGACGGTCACCGCCGGGCCCTCGAGCCCGAAGGTGTAGGACAGCCGGCCCGAGGCCACGCTGGCGGTGTTGCCCGTCAGCAGGTAGCCGTCGTGTCCGTCGGACGGCTCGTGCAGCCGGGGCCCGTACTCCTGTGCCGTCGCGCCCACGTACACGCCGGTACGGGTGCCGCGCAGCGCGGCGGGGTCCATGCCCGCCTGCTCGAAGGCCTCCCAGGCCGTCTCCAGGAGCAGCCGCTGCTGGGGATCCATCGCCGCCGCCTCGCGGGGGCTGATGCCGAAGAACGCGGCGTCGAACCGGTCCGCGTCGTGCAGGAAGCCGCCTTGGGTGGCGTAGGTCCTGCCGGGGCTGTCCGGATCGGAGGTGAAGAGCGAATCGAGGTCCCAGCCTCGGTTGGCCGGGAATCCGCCGACCGCGTCGGCCTCGCTGCTGACCAGGCGCCACAGGTCTTCCGGAGAGGCGACTCCGCCCGGCAGCCGGCATGCCATGCCGACGATGGCGATCGGCTCGTCGGGGGCGGTGGCCCCGTACGCGGCGTCGTCCCGGTCCTGGCTGCGGTCCGGGCCGTCGAGCAGGCTGTCGAGGTGTCCGGCGAGTCCGGCCGGGGTCGGGTAGTTGAAGAGGAGGCCGGCGGTCAGCGAGAGCCCGGTGGCCGCGTTCAGCGCGTTGCGCAGTTCAACGGCCGAGAGGGAGTCGAAGCCCAGTTCCCTGAAGGTCGTGTCGACGCCCACGTCGCGCGCCGATCCGTGGCCGAGCACCGCTGCCGCGTGCGCGCGCACGAGTTCCAGCGTGGCGCCTCGCGTGGCCTGCTTCGGGGCGCTCCGCTCCGTCGCAACGGCGGGGATCTGTACCGGGTCCTTCGCCGAGCCGTCCAGCCAGTAGCGCCGGCGCTGGAAGGCGTACGTGGGGAGTTCGACCAGGCCGGAGCCCGGCAGGAACCCTGCCCAGTCGACGTCCACACCATGGGCGTGCACCGCGCCCAGCGCGGCGAGGACGGAACGCTTCTCGGCACGGTCCTTGCGCAGCAGCGAAACCGCGACAATGCCATCGGCATCCGCCAGGCACTCGGCCGTCAGGCCGGCAAGCGTCCCGTCGGGGCCCAGCTCCAGGAACGCCGTCACCCCGAGGCCGGCCAGGGTCGCAACACCGTCCGCGAAGCGCACCGCCGACCGGGCCTGAACGGCCCAGTACTCGGGGGTGAACTCCTCCACCACCTCACCGGTGACATTCGAAACGACCGGAATCCGGGGAGCCGCGTGGGTCAGGGTCCGGGCGACCTCCGTCAGTTCCGCCAGCATCCCGTCCAGGTGCGCGGAGTGGAACGCATGGCTCACCTTCAGCCGCGTCGCCTTCACACCCTCCGCACGCGCCAGCTCCAAAACCTCGAGCACAGCCGACTCATCACCCGAAACCACCGTGCCGGCAGGGCTGTTGACCCCCGCCACATCCACACCCGTACGTCCCTGGAGCCACCCCGCGACACGCGTCTCGTCCGCGTTCAGGGCCACCATCGCCCCACCCTCAGCAACACCGTCCATCAAACGCGCCCGCGCACACACCAACCGCGCCGCATCCTCAAGCGACAACACACCCGCCACGTGAGCCGCCGCCAGCTCACCCACCGAATGACCCACCAGATAATCCGGGGTCACCCCGTAATGAGACAGCAGCCGGAACAACGCCACCTCGACCGCGAACAACGCCGGCTGAGTGAACGCGGTACGCCGCAGCAGCTCCGGCTCACCCTCGATCACCCCCGCCAACGACCGGTCCAAATACACATCCAGCGCCGCGACCACCTCATCGAACGCAGCCGCGAACACCGGCTCCGCCGCATACAGCTCACCGCCCATCCCCACACGCTGACTCCCCTGCCCGGAGAACAGGAACGCCAGCGCGCCGTCCTGCGCCGCGCGCCCCCTGACGACTCCGGCCGAGGGCATGCCCTCGGCCAGTGCACGGGCTCCGGTCAGCAGCTCCTCGCGGGTCTCCCCCACGAGCACCGCGCGGTGGTCGAAACGAGCACGGGTCACGGCAAGCGAGCGGCCCACCGCCGCGACGTCCAGCTCCGGACGCTCCGCCAGGAACGACACCAGGCGATCCGCCTGACCCGCCACGGCCTCGGCCGACCTGCCGGACACCACCCACGGCACCGGGCCGGCGCCGGACTCGGCACCGGGTGTCTCCTCCCCGGCCGCCGGCTCGGTGCGCCAGTCCGAGAGCACGACGTGACAGTTCGTACCGCCCATGCCGAACGAGCTGACACCCGCGTAGAGCGGCTGCTCCGGGCGCGGCCACGGCTCGCGGCCGCGCTGGACGGTGAGCTTCAACCGGTCGAGCGGGATGTCCGGGTTGGGGGTTTCGAAGTTCAGGCTCGGCACGAGCTCGCGGTGCCGGATGCAGAGCGCCGCCTTCAGCAGGCCGACGATGCCGGCGGCGCCCTCGAGGTGGCCGACGTTGGTCTTCACCGATCCGACCCGCAGGTCGGCCCCGTCCACCCGGCCGTCGCCGAGCACCGCGCCCAGTGCCGACGCCTCGATCGGGTCGCCCACCTTGGTACCCGTGCCGTGGAGCTCGACGTACTGCACCTGCTCGGCGGGCACCCCGGCACGCTCGTAGGCCTGCCGCAGGACGTCCTGCTGGCCGGCCGGGCTCGGCACGGTGAGGCCCTCGGTCGTTCCGTCGTTGTTCATCGCGCTGCCGTGCAGCACGCAGTAGACCGGGTCGCCGTCGGCCACGGCGGCGTGCAGGGGCTTGAGCACCACGAAGGCGCCGCCCTCACCGCGTACGTATCCGTTCGCCCGCGCGTCGAAGGTGAAGCTGCGGCCGTCCGGTGACAGCGCGCCGAACCGCTCCGCGCCGATGGTGCTGTCCGGCACCAGGTTGAGGTTGACACCGCCGGCGATGGCCATGGCGGACTCGCCCCGGCGCAGGCTCTCGGCTGCCTGGTGCACGGCGACCAGCGAGGAGGACTGGCCGGTGTCCACGGCCGCGCTCGGCCCGTGCAGGCCCAGGGTGTAGGAGATCCGGTTGGCGATGACGCCTCGGTTGAGTCCGGTCAGGGTGTGACGGGTGATGCCTTCGATGCCGTGCTGGTGTGTGAGGGCGGCGTAGTCGTCGGCGATGACGCCGACGAAGACACCGGTCCGGCTCTCGGCGAGATCGGACGGGCGGATCCTGGCGTCTTCCAAGGCCTCCCAGGCGAGTTCAAGCATCAGCCGCTGCTGCGGGTCCATCGACGATGCCTCACGCGGGCCGATGCCGAAGAAGCCGGCGTCGAAGCCGCTGACGTCCTCGAGGTAGCCGCCCGGACGAGAGGGCAGTTCGGGGCGCCCCGCGGGAGGCGCGCCGATCGCACTGCGGCCGTCGCTCAGCAGTTGCCACAGCTGAGCGGGGTTCTCCGCGTGTGGCAGTCGGCAGGACATACCGACGACGGCAATGGCCTCTGTCGATATCGCCGTGTCCGCTTGGAATTCAGCCATGGTGGAGCTGCCCCCTATTTTTACGTTCGATGCTTGAACGGAGGCGTAGCACCCGCAGCTGTGCCGCGGGTGCTACGCCAATTCATGCCGCTGTCTGCGGAGAATGCTTCTCGTATTTCGCCACGAGTGTTCGTTTGAGAACTTTTCCGCTGGATCCCAGCGGGAGGGCGTCGACGAATTCGACTCGCCGAGGGTACTTATATGCGGCGAGACGCTGCCGCCCCCATTCGGTGATCTCCTCGCCGGATCCGGGGGTGATGTCCGCCGGCCGGGAAGGCACGACGACCGCCCAGACCTCCTCACCGAGCACGGGGTGCGGAACACCGATGACCGCGACCTGTGCGACGGCCGGGTGCCTGACGAGGATCTCCTCGATCTCGCGCGGATAGACGTTGTAGCCGCCGCGCAGAATGAGGTCCTTCTTGCGGCCCACGACCGAGAGGTAGCCGTCGCCGTCCAGCGTGCCGAGATCGCCGGTGCGGAACCAACCGTCCTTCACCGCCTCGGCGGTGAGGTCCGGGCGGCCGAGGTATCCGGCCATGACGCTCTGGGCCCGCACCACGATCTCGCCCACCTCGCCGACGGGCAGGAGCTCGATCCCGTCGGCGTTCGGCCGGGCCGTGCCGACGGTGATGCCGGTGATGGGAACACCGACCGTTCCGGGGCGAAACGTGAGGCCGGGGTAGTGGTAGGCGACGCTGCAGGAGGTCTCGGTCATCCCGTAGCCCTCGTACACCGGGCATCCGAACGTGCTCCGGACCGCTTCGAGGGTCTTGGCGGGAAGGGCCGATCCCCCGCTGTACACGCGGTCGAGCCGAGGGACCTGCCCTCCCTCGGCCACCGCATCGAGCAGCTTGGAGTACATGGTCGGCACGCCCATGAACACCGTGCACCGGTGTTCCGTCATCAGTTCAAGGGCCTTTCGGCCGGTGAACCTGGGCATCATGACGAGGGAGATGCCGGCGCGGAAGCCGGTCAGCATGGCGCAGATCTGGCCGAAGGCGTGCGCCAGCGGCAGGCACCCGAGCAGGACGTCGTCACCCCGGAACGCATACGGAGTGGTGACCATCCTCTCGACGTTGTACAGAATGTTCCGGTGGGTGAGCATCACGCCCTTCGGCTCACCCGTCGTACCGGACGTGTAGAACACGACCGCGACGTCGTCGGGTTCCGGCACGACGGCTTCGTCGATCGGCGCCGTGCCCTGTGCCTCGTGCTCCAGGTCGAGCGTGCCCGCAGGGCCCGGACCGACGCTCAGGAGCACGGTGCCGCGCCGCTCCGCCGCCTCGCTCGCCCGGTCGAGCAAGGAGGCGGCGCACACCAGGTATCGGGCGTCGGCGTCGGCCAGTACGTGGTCGATCTCCGCCGCCGTCGCCATGACGTTCAGCGGGATCGCGACGGCACCGGCCGCCAGCACGCCGAAGTACACGACGGGAAACTGCGGGGTGTCGACCAGCAGCATGGCGACCCGGTCCCCCGGCCGTACGCCGTTGTCACGCAGCACCGAGGCGTAGCGGCGGGCCTGGTCCCACAGCCACCCGTACGTGTAGTGCTCGGACTCGTGGACAACGGCCGGGTGTTCGGGACGCCGCTCCGCCGTGCCGGCCAGTACGCCGACGACTGACATTGTCATTACACCAGCGCTCCGGCTTTCGCCTCGGTGCGGATGCCGGCACCGCAGAGCTCGGACTCGAACCAGTCCCGGGCACTCGCGGTCGGAATGCTCAGCTCCTCCCAGATTCCCCGAAGGGCCTGGGCGAAGCTCTCGACGTCGCTCTGGCTGTGCACGGCGGACGGAGCGATCCGCAGGATCTCCTCGCCCGCGGGCACGCTCGGGGCGTTGATGGACTGGACGTAGATCCCGTGCCGCTCGAACAGCAGCTGGGACGCCCGCTTGCACAGCTCGTCGTCACCGACGAAGGCGGCGATGATGTGGGAGTCCGTGGAGACGAACGGGATGTCGGCGTCGATCAGGAGGCTGTGCAGAAGCTGCGCGTTCTCCGAGAGGAGCTTGCGCTCGACGTCGGAGGACCGCAGGTAGCGGACCGACGCCAGCGCGGCGGCAGCGACCGCCGGCGGCAGCGAGGTGGTGAAGACGAACGAGCGCGCGTAGGTCCGCACCGCGTCCACGAGGGCCGCCGGGCCCGCGATGTAGCCGCCGACCGTTCCGAAGCCCTTGGCCAGGGTGCCCATGACGACCGTGAAGCGATCGCGGATGCCTTCCCGCGCGGCGATGCCGGCGCCCTGCGGACCGTACATGCCGACCGCGTGGACCTCGTCGATGAAGGTGGTGGCACCGTACTTGTCGGCGATGTCGGCGATCTCGGCGAGCGGCGCGACGTTGCCCGACATGGAGTAGACCGACTCCACGACGATGAACTTCGGGCAGTCGGCGGGAGCCGCCGCGATCAGCTCCTCCAGGTGGGCGACGTCGTTGTGCCGGAAGACGTGCTTCTGCGCGCCGCTGTGGCGGAGTCCGTCGATGATCGAGGCGTGGTTCTTCGCGTCGGAGAACACGACGGTGTCCTTGGGCATCCCCGCCAGCACGGTGAGGGCGCCTTCGTTGGCGGTGTAGCCGGAGGTGAAGAGGAGCGCGGCCTCCTTGCCGTGCAGATCCGCCAGTTCGTTCTCCAGACGGACGTGGTGGTGGTTGGTCCCGCCGATGTTCCGGGATCCTCCGGAGCCTGCGCCATGGGTCTCTATCGCGGCCTGCATCGCCTCGATGACCTGCCGGTTCTGCCCCATGCCCAGGTAGTCGTTGCTGCACCAGACGTTTACTTCCGAATCCACCCCGTCACGCCGGGCAGAGGCCATGGGGTAGTGACCGGAACGACGGCCGATCTCCAGGAACTCGCGCTTGCTCTCCGCGAGATCGCCGGCGGTTTTGCCACTCAGATAGGATGCCAGGTGAACGTTCATTTACTCGCCTTCTCGACTTAGCGATGGGACTGGCCTGCACACGAGGTCGCCGGTGCCGGGAGCGGCACTAGGAAAACTGCGACTTCAGGAGCTCCTTGTCGGGCTTGCCGTTGCTGTTCATCGGCAGCACGCTCAAGACGTGTATCTTCTCGGGCACGTGAATCGGGGACAGTGCCTCGGTGATTCCCGAGCGGATGTCTTCCACTTCGACCACCTCGGCCGGATCGCATTCGATCGCGGCGTGGATGTGCTCGCTTCCGTCCTCGTCCCGGACGCTGTATACGGCGGCATGCCGGACGCCCGGGTGGGAAAGGATTTCCGCCTCGAGAACGATGGGATGCACCTTGACGCCGCCCACCTTGATGACATGGGCGACCCGGCCCATGAGCGTCAGATAGCCTCGCTCGTCGATGAATCCGATGTCTCCGGTGGAATACCAGCCGTCACGAAGAACTCGTGCCGTCAATTCCGGGTCCCGGTGATAGCCGTCCATCATCTGAGGAGACTTGACGTGAACCTCGCCGGTTTCGCCGGCCGTCAGCGGCGCGCCCGTTTCCGGGTTGCGGACGGCGATCTCGACATACGGGAAGGGCCGCCCGACGGTTGCCGTGAGATCCGGGTCGCCGTGCTCCGGGGGTGTGAGGGTCGTGATTCGACCGCATTCGGTCGCGGCGTACCCCTGCCACAGGACAGGGCCGAAGATCCGGAAGGCCTGGGCAATTCGTGCGGGGGCCGCGGGGCTGCCGCCGTAGACAATCCGCTTCAGTGAGGAAAGGCCTGCGGCTGCCACGGCTTCGGGGTCACGGATTCCGCGCTCGACCAGGTGGTCGATGAGCTGGAACACGTGGTTCGACGCCATGAACGTCCACGTGACGTCCTTCGACTCCGAGACGGTCTGCGCGAACTTCTCGGCGTCGAAGGTCTCGTGGAGGTACAGCGCTCCGCCCAGCGCGAGGACCGCGTCCGCCAGCGGTGCGACGCCGTGGCTCAGCGGGGTCGACACCAGTATCGTCGCGCAGTCGGCCTCACGGCCGAGCTCCATCCAGGCGCTCAGGGTGGCTTCCCACGCACCGCCCGACAGCCGGATGCCCTTGGGCCGTCCCGTGCTGCCGCTGGTGAAGCCGATGAAGGCCGGCGCGCCCGGCTCCCACGACACGGCTTCCGGGGTACCGGCGCCCTCGGTCCGGCCTGCCCCGTCGTGCTCCGCGTGCGCAACCCGTGTCACCGGGATCCCGCTGCCGGCAGCGAGCTCCGCCGCGCGCTCCGAGCCTTCGGCATCGGCGTAGATGGTCACGGCTTCGGTCTCGCGCAGGATCTGGATCTGGTGGTCCAGCGGGAGGACCGTCGCCCTGGTGCCGGGGTTGGTCGTGCGCAGATAGGACACGGCGCCGCCGAGCAGATGCGTCGCGTACCGCGCGGTGAGCATCTCGGGGCTGTTGGGCGCGACCAGAATCGCGACCATGTCCCCCCTGCCCACTCCGCTATTGCGCAGCGCAAGGAACGTTTCAGTGACGGACCGAATCAGATCACTGCCGGAGAAGGTCTTACCACGCCAATAGGCGGCATCCCGATCCGGTGCGGCTGCGAGCAGCGAAAGGATATCGGAGACATAACTCTGACTTTTACTCCACCAATGTTCGGGCAGGCTCATGGGACCTTCCATAGCGATGTCATCCGATTGGGCGGTTTAATCTTCGACATCCAATGGAATCCAGTCAACCTCGTTCCGTCAGGGCTCTAGCAACCGTCATGCGCTTCTTGAACGCATGACTTCGAATCCCTCTTCGGTGCGAGGTGGCGCGCCTGCACGGGCGTTACATCCACGCGATTGCATTCCCGTGGCAGTGGGCCGGAAACCGCCCCCGGCGCCCACACATACCCGCGCGAGAGGCCGCCTCGACGGGGAGAACGCGGCTTCGCCGGGCGCCGGCGGCTCCTCGCGTCCGGTGCCGGCGCCCGGCGACCGCCACCGGTGTGGAGCGAGACTTGAGCGTTCTTCCAGGGCCTCCAGCGAGCCTCGAACCATCCATCGCCGGGGCCCAAGGAGAATCGAGATGGAAGAGACCGACGCACCGCTGTCGCACGAACTCTCCGACTGGTGCAGTTCCGCAGGGGCGGGCGACTTCCCGTACGCCGGCGTCATCGACCGGCTGCGCGCCGTGGGCAAGCACTTCCTCGACGAGGAGCTCCTGACGCTGCTCTCGGAGTGCCGCACCGTGTTCACCGAGGCGTCATCCGGCGGCGGCGAAGACATCCCGGACACCTTCGCCGGGCCCTTCCTCGACGTCCTCCTGGACAAGTTCGACGACCGTTACGACTACCCCAGCTACACGGCGCTGGCGCTGTTGCGGCGGGGCGCGCCCGACAGCCGGTCGGGCTGGGAGGTGCTGCGCCGGCACCGCGACCGCACGGTGCTGATGCTGCTCGCCGACCTGATCGGCTTCGAACGCGACGTGCTGGAGGGCGCCCCCCGCGACCCGCAGGGGATGCTCCCGGGCGAACCGCTCCTGAACAAGCGGCTGCGGCTCGCGGCCAGGGTCATGGAACCGGCCGCGCTGCGCGTGCTGGACGGGGCCGTCGACCCCGTCGTCGTCGCCGCGACACCGGGCCGCACTCCGGCCGGCGAGCTCGCGGACGCCGTGCTGGCCACCGTCACCGCCGGGGAACGGCTGATGCTGCGCACCAGCCTTCAGCCCGTGTACGTGCTGCACGACGAGTACCTGTTCCTGCGCGTGCTCCAGTCCTTCGAGACCACCTTCGCCTTCATGTCGGCCACGCTGGACGAGGCGGTGCGCACCCTGCGCGGCGAACAGCCGGGCGACGCAGCCGCGTTGGTCGCCGCGGTCACCGACGTACTGCGCGAGTCGCTGCCGCTGTTCTCGTTGCTCGCCACCATGCAGCCCGAGTCGTTCCAGCTGTTCCGGCAGTTCACGGAGGGTGCGAGCGCCATCCAGTCCGAGGGTTACAAGACCTTCGAGTCGTACTGTTCCACCCCGGCTCGAGCGAGGCTGGACTCGTTCGCGTTCCTCTCTGTTCCTGACGTGCGAAGCGAAGTGCTGGCCGGCCGGGAGACCGTCCAGGGCACCTGGGAGAACGTGATCTCCAGTGGATGGCTCCCGGAGCCGGACGCCGCGGTCCTGCGGGCTGCCGCCCTTCAGCTGGAGGGGGTGCACCAGCGATGGAAGCAGACCCACTACCGGCTGGCCGTACGGATGATCGGCACCAGGAGCGGCACCGGTTCCACGGAGGGTGTGCCGTATCTGGCGTCGGTGATCTCCCAGCGGCTGTTCCCCGCCATGGAACAGCAGCCGGCCGTCGGCTGACCACGATCAGCGAACCGGAGGACACCGAAGCCCATGAGCAAGAGAGCCACAACCGGACGTCCGGGTACCGCCCGCCGCGCACTGAACCCGGACGCCGCAGATCCGCAGCTCGTCTACGAGTACGACCGGGGCAGCAACTACGAGCAGGACACCCGGCTCACCACGGCACTGTCCGCCCTCCTCCCGGAGGACCAGCTCGTCCACCCCGACCAGCGGCTGTTCCAGTCCGTGCACCTGATCACCGAGTACGCGTGGGCCGCGATGCACTTCGAGATGGGCCGTGCGGTGACCCTGCTGGACGACGGCGACCCGCTGCTGGCCACGCAGGTGCTGGAGCGTGCCGCCTCGCTGGGACGCATACCGGTGCAGGCGCTGGACACCCTGGTGGAATTCCTGCCGCAGACCGGCCTGCTCACCATGCGTGACACCTTCCCCGAGAACACCACGGGGCTGGACTCCCCCGGGGCGCGCAATCTGCGCCGTGCGGCGCAGCCCCTGTGGCGGGCCTTCACCCGGGCGCTGGAGCGCGCCGGTCTCACCTCGGAGGACCTGATCACGGCGCAGGGCAGGCTCGCGGCGCCGGCCGGCGACGAGCGGGCCGCGGCCGATCTCGCGCTGGTGCGGCAGGGCCTGATCCGGCTGGACGGGGCCGTCGCGGACTGGAAGCAGCTCCATCTGCGCATGGTGTGGGGCCAGTTGGGCGGGCACCCCGAGGCCGAGCCGCACTCCGTGGCCGGCGGGAGCTGCCCCGTACTGCCCACGAGTCTGCGCGGGGAGTCCACCGTCAGCCTCATCAGGATGTCCGAGCGCACCCTCTTCCCCCAGCTCTGGGACGCCGTGGATGCCACCTACCGCCGTTTCGTCCCACCCGTCCCCGCTGACGCGGCGTCCTGACCACGTAAGGAGTCTCCCCATGACATCGGCGCTACCCACCGACGGTGCGACGAGCGAGCTGGCGTCGCTGGTGCGCACCGCCTGGACCGAGAGCCTGGGCCACGACGAGTTCCACGACGAGGAGAACTTCTTCCTGGTCGGCGGTCACTCGATGTGCGCGCTGCGGATCGTGCGCACGCTCAAGCGGGAGCTGGGGGCGCCCCTGACGGTACGCCAGTTCTTCGCGCACCCGACCGTGACCGAGCTGGCCGCCTTCCTCGCCGGGGCCGCCCCGGTCAGCGGTGGCCCCGGAACGCGTGCGGGGGCAGGGGCGTGACCGCGGCCTCCTCCGCGCAGCTGGAGATCTGGCTGGCCGACCGCTGTGAGCCCGAGTCCGGCCGTTACAACATCCCCGTCTGCCTGGAGTTCCGCGGCGGCCTCGACGACGCGGCGCTGCGCGCGGCCCTGGCCGATGTGCTGGCGCGCCACCCCGCGCCGGCCGGACGGTTCGAAACGGTGGGGGGCACGCTGCGCCACACCGCGGAGCCCGGCGTGGCGGCGCCGCTGCACATCGCCGTGCGTCCTGGCGGGTACGACCGCGAGGCGGCGCTCGCCGACGCCGCCCAGGCCTCGGCCCGCCCGCTGGACCCGGGCACCGCGCCGCTGCTGCGGGTCGAGGCGCTCCGGTTCGACGACGGGGCCCTGGTCACGGTGACGGTGCATCACCTCGTGGCGGACGGCCGGTCCGCCGAGGTGCTCGCCGAGGACCTGATCACCGCCTACCGGGCCCGGCACACCGGCCGCGACCCCCGCTTCGTACAGGTGCCCGTGCCCGAGCCGCAGCCTGTGGCGGCGGCCCCCGACCCGTACTGGACGACGCTGCTGGACGGCGAGCCCGCGCGGCTGGCCCCGCTTCCGGACCGGTTGCGCGCCGAGGACGCGATGCGCGGCCCGGCGGGCTGGACCGAGCGCGAGCTGGACAGCGGCAGGCTCGCCGAGGTGCGGTCGCTCGCCGCCCGCGAGGGCGTCAGCCCGGCGATGGTCCTGCTCGCGGTGTGGAGCCTGCTGCTGCACGCCTGGTCCGGGGAGGACGACGGTGTGCTCGGCATGCCGTTCGCCGGACGGCACGAGGCGGGCCAGGACGATGCCGTCGGCCTGTTCACCCGTGTCCTGCCCGTGCGTTCCGTGCACGAGGCGGCCCGCCCCTTCGCGGACTACGCGGCCGCGCTCGGCGAGCAGGTCCTCCTGTCCATGGAGGCGCACGCGGATTCGGGCGACCTGCCCCCCGGCAGCGCCCCCGCCCACGCGGCGGTCTTCCTGCACCAGCCGCAGCCCGCATCGGCCTGGCAGGTGCCGGGCGCCGAGGTGCGGCTGCTGCATCCGGAGAGCGCGGCAGCCAAGTACGACCTGGCGTTCGCGGCCGTGGAGGCCCCGGACCGGCTCGTGCTGCGCATCGACTACGACCAGGACCTGTACGCGCCCGCCACGGCCGAGCTGATGGCGGAGCAGATCGACCGGATGCTGGCGGTGGCGTCCCGGCCGGGCATCACCTGCCGGGGGCTGCTGGCCTCCCTCGCGGCGGCGCCGCAGGCCGGCGCCCCGGGCGCGCCGGTGACCGCGGCCACCGTGCCGGAGCTGGTGCTGGAGCAGGCGCGCCGCGCCCCCGGCGCCCCCGCCGTCGTGCACAACGGGGCCCTGCTGAGCTACGGCGAACTGGTGCGGGACGCCGTGCGGATGGCGCACTGGCTGCGTATCCAGGGGGTGCGCACCGACGATGTCGTGGCGCTCCTGCTGCGTCCGGGCCCGGCCACCGTCACCACCATGCTCGCGGTGGGGCTGGCCGGGGCCGCGTACCTGCCGCTCGACCCCGCCTACCCCGACGCCCAGCTGGAGCTGGTGGTCTCCGACGCCCGCCCCCGGCTCCTGATCGCCGAGCCGGACGAGGAGCACCGGGTCACCGGGCTGCCCGTGCACACCCCGGAGGCGGTCCGGGCGGCGGCCAGGCCGCTGCCGGTGTCGGCGCCGGCCACCTCGGCCGGGCCCGAGACGGCCTTCAACGTGCTCTACACCTCCGGCTCCACGGGCCGTCCCAAAGGGGTCGTGCTGCCGCACGGCGGGGTGCTGCGGATGATGCACCGCCCCGAATTCGTGCCGCTGGGCCCCGACGACGCCGTCTCGCACCTGTCCCCCCTGAACTTCGACGGCGCGACGTACGAGATCTGGGGCGCGCTGACGCACGGCGCGAAGCTGGTCGTGCTCGACAAGGAACTCGTCCTCAGCCCACGCGAGCTGCGCACCGCCGTCCGCGCGCACGGGGTGACCACCCTGCTGGTCACCACTCCGCTGCTGAACCGGCTGGTCGAGGACACCCCCGACCTGCTCCAGTCGCTGCGCCGCGTCTACTTCGGCGGCGAGATCATCTCCGTACCGCACATCCGCAAGGCCCTGCGCTGGGCGCGTCCGGGCACTCTGCTGCACAGCTACGGGCCGACGGAGAACTCCTTCACCTCTTCCTGGCACCCCGTCGACGAGGTGCCGCAGGGCGCGCGTACCGTGCCGATCGGCCGTGCGGTGCCGGGCACCCGGCTCCATGTGGTCCTGGAGGGCACGCTGGTCCCCGCGCCGGTGTACGTGCCCGGTGAGCTGGTGCTCGGCGGCTCGGGCGTGGCCCGGGGCTATCTCGGTGATCCGCGCGGCACCGCGGAGCGCTTCGTGCCCGATCCCTTCGGCGACGAGCCGGGGGCGCGGCTGTACCGCACCGGGGACCGGGTGCGGTGGGCGGCCGACGGGCAGCTGGAGTTCATCGGCCGCGCCGACAACCAGGTCAAGATCCGCAGTCAGCGGGTCGAGCTGGGCGAGGTCGAGGCGGCTCTGCGCGCGCACCCGCAGGTGCGGGGGGCGTTCGTCACGACCCGGGCCGACGACGCCGGCGAGAAGCAGATCGTCGGTTACACGGTCCTTGACCGTCCGTCGGCGCTGGAGAGCGTACGGACCCATCTGCGCGCCGTACTGCCCCGGTTCGCCGTGCCCTCGCACCTGCTGGCACTCGATGAGCTGCCGCTGACCCCGAACGGCAAGATCGACCGCAAGCGGCTGCCCGCACCACCGGACGCCGCGACGCCGTCGCCGGTCGCTCAGTCCGTAACACCGGTCGCTCCGCCGCAGGAAGCGGGTGGCGTCACCGGTGCGGTGCTGAAGGCCTGGCGCAAGGTGCTGCCGGGCCGCGTCTTCGACCGGGAGACCAACTTCTTCGACGCGGGCGGCCATTCGCTGCTGCTGGTCAAGCTCCAGGACGCGCTGCTGGAGACCACCGGCACCGCCCCGTCCGTCTCCGAACTGATGCGGTTCACGAGCGTCCGCTCGCAGGCCCGGCTCATCGGCGGCGCGACCGCCGACGAGGAGCCCGCCGAGCGGGAACGGGAACCCCGTGCGACGGTCCGCGAACAGGACGACGCGATCGCCGTGATCGGGATGGGCGCCCGGTTCGCCGGCGCCCCCGACCTGGCGGCCTACTGGGACAATCTGGCGGCGGGCCGCGACTGCTTCACCGAGGGCCCCGGACCGTTGGTGACCGAACGGGGCGACGGCACCCGCCGGGTGGCCCGCTGGGGGATGCTCGCCGACGGCCCGGGGTACGACGCCGGGCTGCTCGGGCTCACCGCCGACGACGTCGAATCGGGCGACCCCCAGCACGGTGTGCTGCACGAGGTGCTGTGGGCAGCCGTCGAGGACGCGTCCCTGCGGCTGTCCGACATCGCGCACCGCACCAGCCTGTACGCGGGCTGCCCCCGGCTCGCCCACACCGACGGCGAGGCCCGCGTCGACGACGTGGTCAGCGTCGACCCGACGTTCGTGGCGTCCCGCTTCGCGTATCTGCACGACCTGTGGGGCGAGGCCCTGCTGCTCGACACCGCATGCTCCACCGGGCTGTACGCCGTGCACCTGGCCGCGCGGGCGCTGCTGCGCCACGAGAGCGACTACGCGCTGGCCGGCGCCGTCTCGCTGGACGGCGATTCCGACGGTTCGTACGTCTACCGGCCCGGCCTGCTGTACGCCGACGACGGGGTCTGCCGCCCCTTCGACCGGCGGGCCTCGGGCACCGTCGGCGGGTTCGGGGCGGGGGCGCTGCTGCTGCGCCGGCTCTCCGACGCCGAGCGGGACGGTGACCCGATCCACGCGGTGATCCGGGGCAGCGCGGTCAACAACGACGGCCGCGAGCGGGTCGGCTACTCGGCCCCCGGGATCGAGGGGCAGGCCCGGGTGATCCGCCGGGCCGTCGCCGCCGCCGGGGTCACCGGGGCCGACATCGGTTACGTGGAGGCCCACGGGACCGGCACCCGGCTCGGCGACGCGATCGAGGCCACCGCGCTCGGCGCGGCGCTGGGCACCTCGGGCCCGCCGGTGGCCGTCGGCTCCGTGAAGGCGTCCATCGGGCACTGCAACACGGCCGCGGGGATCGCCGGGCTCATCAAGACGGTGCTCGCCGTGCACCACGCGGTGCTGCCCGCGACGCCCCATGTGAGCGAACCCATCGACGAACTCACCGGGCAGGGCGGCCGGTTCGCCCTGCTGACGGAGGGACGGGCCTGGGACACCCCGGCCGGCCGGCCGCGCACGGCAGGGGTGAGCTCGTTCGGAGTCGGTGGCACGAACGCCCATGTGGTCGTGCAGGAACACGTACGGGAGAGGGTGTGAGCACCGCGATGGAGACAACGTTTCCGGCCGGGCCCGAGGCGCTGCGGGTACTGGCGCTGTCCGCCCGGGACGGGCGGACAGCGGCTGCGGCGGCCGTCCGGCTCGCGGACCGGCTGGCGGCGGACCCGTCACTGGACCCCGACGACGTGGCCCTCACCCTCGCGCACGGGCGGGAGCGGTTCGCCGTCCGGCACGCGGTGACCGGGACGAGCGCCGCCGGGCTGGCCGACGCGCTGCGGGAGTCGGCGGCGCGCCCGCGCCGGGCGGCTCCGGTGCCCGCCCTGGTCCTCGACCTCGGTGACGGCTCGCCGCCGCCCGGCACACCCCCGCTGGCGCAGGCCGTCGAGGCGTCCGCCACCGCCGGGGACCTCGGTCTGCCGCAGGCCGCCGATACGGCGGCGGTGCTGTACGGCACGGCGTCCTGGCTGGCCGCGCACGGGGTGCGTCCGGACGTGGTCCTCGGCCGGGGTCCGGCGGCCGCCGCCGCGTCGGCGCTCCGCGGTGAGCTGTCCCTCCCCGACGCGCTGCGGGCGGCGGCGACAGCCACCGGAACCCCGCAGGCCGAGACTCCCGAGGGGGAGGTGCTGGTGGTCCGCCTGGGTGCCGGCGCCGCCGAAGCCGGTGTCCTGTGCCTCGACCCCCTCGACCCGGCCTCGTACGCAAGGCTCTTCGCCACGCTCTGGGAGCGGGGCTTCGACGTGGACTGCACGCTGGGGCGCGGCGGGCGCCGGGTGCGGCTGCCCGGGTACCCCTTCCAGCGCTCCGGCTCCGTCACCGCGACGGTCCCGGCCGGACTGCGCCCGCTCACCCCGCACGAGCAGCGCTGGCTCTTCCACGACCTGGTGCGCTCGGGGAGCGCGGCCGAGCACACGCTGTGCGCGACGGCCGTCCTGCCCGGTCCGGTGCCCGGCGCCCCGGCCGCCGACGCCGCACTGGCCGCGCTCCAGGACCGTCACCCGGACCTGCGCACCGTCTTCACCCGGTCCGGCGGCCGCTGGTTCGCCCGCGTCTCCGGCCGGCCGGTGCCGGTGACGGTGCTCGCCCCGGACAGCGGCGTCGCGCCGGCCGGCCGGGTGCGGGCCGCCACCGCGCAGGACACGTTCGCCGCGGCGGACGTCCCGCTGGTCCGCTGCGCCCTCGCGCCTGCGGGTGACGGGTGGGCGGTGGCGCTGGCCGTCTACGCCCCGGTTGCCGCTTCCTCGTCGGCCGACGAACTGCTCGCCGAATGGTGCGAACTCGCCGGGGCACCGCTCCGGCCGGCCTCCGCCGCGCACGCGTGATCCCTGCACCCCCGTCCCCGTAGCCGTACCCGTACTCACGAAAGGAACCGCCATGAAAACCGCCCAGGACCTCACCGCCGCAGTGCCCGTTCCAGCCGACTGGGCCGGGGCCGCACCCGCGCCGATCGGCGTGGACCAGGCCTTCAACGGCTATGTCGCCGGCACCGTCATCAACGCCCTCGACCGGCTCGGGGTCTGGGACCGGCTGGCCGTCGACCCGCTGCTCGACCTTCGCGTCCTCGCCGCCGAGACCGGCCCCGCCGTCCGCGAGCGGGAGCTGCGCGAGGTGGTCCGGGCCGCGGCGACCTGTGGCTGGGTCCGGCTCCAGAACGACGGCCACACCGCGCTGCTGACCACAGCCGGCCAGGAGGTCATCCGCATGCGCGGGTACTTCACCTGGGGCGTCGGCGGTTACAACGAGGTGTTCGCGCAGGCCCACCGCATCGTGGCCGGCGAGGCCGAGTTCGGCACGGACGTGCTGCGCGACGAGGCGATGGTGGCGCTCGGCTCCGGTCAGAACGACCGCTCCTTCATGGCCGGCACCCTGGACTCGGTCCTGGCCGATGTGGACTTCTCCGTCCTCGCCGACCTCGGCAGCGGCATCTCCGCCCGGGTCTCGCGGGTGGTCGGCGAGCGCCCCGGCACCCGGGGACTCGGCCTGGACATCAGCGGTCCGGCCACTGACCTCGGCCACCGCACGATCGCCGAGGCGGGCCTGGCCGACCGGGTCCGGGCGATCCGGACGGACGTGCTGGACGTGTGCCACCGGGCCGCGCACCGCGAGACCCTCGCCGAGGTCGACACGGTGATGAGCTTCTTCCTGCTGCACGACCTGCTGGCAGACCCCGTGACCCGGCCGCACACCTTCACCCGGTTGCGCGAGGCGTTCCCGGCGGCCCGCACGTTCGTCTTCGCGGACACGATGCTGCGGCCGGACTCGCAGGACTCGGCAACACTGCCCGTCTTCTCCCTCGGCTACGAACTGGCCCACGCGCTCATGGGTGTTCCGCTGCACACCAAGGAGACGTACGAGGAGCTGTTCGCCGGAGCCGGTCTGGTTCCGCGCCGCGTCGTGCCGTTCGGCACCCCGCACTCGTGGCTGTACGTACTGGAGGCCCGGTGATGGCAAGTCCCCTCGCAACGCTGCGGGAGTTCTCCCCGCGCACCCGTGTCGTCCTCTCCGTCAACGCGCTCAACTCGTTCGGCGGCGGCCTGGTCCTGCCGTTCCTGTGGATCTACCTCAGTGAGGTGCGCGGCCTGCCCGCCTGGGTGCCCGCCGTGACGCTCGCGGTGCAGGCGGGCACGGCCGTGGCCGGCGGGCTGTTGTGGGGCTCGCTGCTCGACCGGTTCCCGCCGCGCGTCACGGTGCCCGTGGTGATGGCCGTCGCGGGCATCGGCACGGCGCTGTACGCGCAGGCGACCGGTGTGTACACCGCGCTGACCGCGGCCCTGGTGTACGGCTTCGGAATCAGCGGCGTCGGCACGGTGCTGCGCTACCTGTACGCGGGGGCCGCCTCCGCGCGGGAGCGAGGCCTGGCCTACTCCGCCGACTACGCGGTGTTCAACGCCATGACCGGGCTCGGGGTACTGGTCGGCGGTCTGGTGGCGTCCATGGACGCGGGCTCGCGCGCGGTCCGGTTCAGCGTGCTCTACCTGACGGACGGGGCTACGTTCCTGCTGGCCGGCGCGGCACTGTTCTGGCTGCTGCCGAAGGTGGTCAAGGCGGCCGGGAAGGACGAGGAGGGTGCCACCGGCCGGCGCCGGGCCGGCTACCGCGAGGTGCTGACCCAGCGCCACATCGGTCTGCTGCTGGCCGCGCTGGCGGTCTGCTCGCTGGTCTCGTACGGACAGTTCCGCTCGGGTCTGCCGGGCTATCTGACCCAGGGCGGGGCGCTGGGACCCGAGGGCATCTCCGGCGCCTTCGCGGTCAACATCCTGGTCGCCGTGGGCGCCCAGGTGCTGCTGGCCGACCGGATTCAGCGCATCCGCCGCAGCACGGTGTTCGCCGTCTCCGGCGCGGTGTGGGCCGTGGCCTGGGCGCTGGTCCTGGCCGCGGGGCTGCGGCACGGCGGCAGCGCGCTGGCGCTGGCCATGGCCGGGGTGGTGCTGCTCTCGGTGGGCGAGGCGCTGGTCTTCCCGGTTGTGACGTCGCTGCTGAACGACCTGGCTGCCGAGCACATCAGGGGCCGGGTCAACGCCCTGCTCTCGGTTGCCGTCTCGACCGGCTCCGTGGCCGGACCGGCGCTCGCGGGCGCCCTGCTGCCGTGGGCGGACGGCCTCGGCCTGATGGCGGCGCTGCTGGCCGGCTGTCTGGCGGTCGTCGCCGTGGCGGTGCGGCTGCGTACGGTGCTGGGCCTGCGGGTGGACCTGCCGGCGCCGCAGGAGAAGGCGGCCGAAGTGGCGGACGATTCCGCGGCGGGCGCGCCGGATCCCGACGCCGCCCCGCACCGGGCCACCGCCGAAGCGGCCACGGCCTCCGTGTGACGGTCCGGGCCGACCGGACTCCCGATACGAAGCAAGCGAGGTACTGCCCATCATGAACAACTGGCCGCTCACCGGGATCAGCGTGCGCACATCGCGCGTCGAGCTGCGCTGGCCCACGCCCGAGGATCTCGACGCGCTAGCGGACCGGGCGACCGAGGGGGTCCACGCCCCCGGCTTCATGCCGTTCTTCTCGCAGTGGACGGACGGGGCCCCCGAGGTGGTCGCCCGCCGCGTCCTGCAGCGCCACTGGCACGCCATGGCCACCTGGGCCCCCGAGGACTGGACGCTCTTCCTGGTCGTGGTCGCCGACGGTGAGGTGGTCGGCTCGCAGAGCCTGGGCGCCCGGGACTTCGGCGTCACCCGGGAGGTACTGCTGACGTCGTGGCTGACGCTGGGCCGGCAGGGCGAGGGCCTCGGCGGACACGCGAGGGCGGCCGCCCTGGAGCTGGCCTTCACCGGGCTCGGCGCCGACCAGGCGTTCTCCGTCGTACGGCGCGGCAACGACGCCTCCCAGGCCGTGTGCGCCAAGTTCGGCTTCGAGCCCGACGGCAGCCAGATCAACGCGGTCCGCGGCGAACAGGTGGTCAGTGACCGGTTCCGGCTCTCCCGGCAGCGCTGGTCGGCCCGCCGTTCCATCGAGGCGGAGGTGGGCGGAACCGCCGCGGCGCTGCCGCTGTTCGGTGTGACGGCCCCGGCCGCCGCCCGGCGCGCGTCCACCGTCCCCGGCGCCCCCGTGGCGAGCGTGCTCTCCGGAGTGCGCTACGCCGAGGAAGCCGACCAGCCCGCCGCCTGACCGCACCCTGCCCCAAGGACGTGAACATGTCTGAGCATCCCGTCATCGCCGTCGTCTACGACCGGGGCTCCGCCTTCCTCCTCGACATCGTGGAGGGCCTGGCCTCCTTGGGCGACCCGGTCCTGGCCCTGTGGCCCGGCGACCATGCCGACGAGGTGGCGCCGCTGGCCGAGGAGCTGGCCCCGGTCGTCCGGCTGGACGCCACGGATCACGACGTGTCGGCCCGGCTGCTCGCCGCCCATGCCCCGGACGCCATCGTGACCTTCAGCGAATCCAGGCTGTCGGTCACCGCCGAGATCGCCCGGCGGCTCGGCCTGCCCTACCACTCACCGGCCACGGTGGAGCTGCTGCGCGACAAGTACGCGCAGCGCCGCCGGCTGCGGGAGCGGGGCGCCGACTCCGTGCGCGCGTTCAAGGTGCGCCGGCCGGGCGACTGGGCGCAGGCGCTGGCGGCCGTCGGCCTGCCCGCCGTGCTCAAGCCGCAGACCGGCGAGGGCAGCCGCAGCACCCATCTGGTCGAGGACGCGGACCGGGGCGCCGCCCTGGTCGCAGAGCTGCTGTCCGGGGCGGGCGGGGAGAACGCGCTGGTGCTGGAGGAGTATCTGCGGGGCCGGGACTGCGGCCCGCTGGGCGACCACATCTCCGTGGAGTCGGCGGTGACCGGGGGCCGGGTCTCGCACTGGGCGGTGACCGGGAAGTTCCCGCTGGAGCCGCCGTTCCGCGAGGTGGGGCATCTGCGCCCGGCGCCGCTCGCGGCGGCGGAACGTGCGGCGGCGCTGGATGTGGTGACCGCCGCCCTGCACGCACTGGACATCACCACCGGCATCACCCACACCGAGCTGAAGCTGACCGCCGACGGCCCGAGGATCATCGAGGTCAACGGACGGCTCGGCGGCTTCCAGCACCAGCTCGCCAGTCTTTCGGGCGACTTCAACGCGGTCACGCTCGCCGGACGGGTGGCGCTCGGCGAGGACGTCTCACAGGTGCGGGCCGAGGACCGGCGGGTGGTGTTCGCCAGGGCGGTGCCCCTGCCGCCCGGCGGCGGCAGCTATGTCCGCGTGCACGGGCTGCGCGACGCACTCGCCGTGGACGGTGTGGAGAGGATCGTCATCCCTCACCTGCCCGGGGCCCGGCTGCCCGTCGGCGTGCAGAGCGGCGAACTCGCCTGGGTGGAGGGCACGGCCACGGACCACGCATCGATGCAGCGGGTGATCGAGCGGGCGTTCTCGCTCCTCTCGTTCACGATCGCGGACCCGGACGGCGAACACCGCACCATGACCCCGCAAGGCCTGGCCGCCCCGGTGCTCGCGGGGAGCGCCACCTGAGGCCTGCCGCACGTGGTGCTCCAGCGCCGCTCGAGTGGCGTCCTCCACTCTGGTCACCGTTCACGGACCGGAGCCGGAAGAGGGAGTGGCCTGCGTGGCAACCGCTGAGATCCGCACCGACATCCCGCAGTTCCTGCCGGTGGCCGGCCACCACCAGCCGGCCCCCTTCTACCTCACCGCGGACATGTTCGGCGGTGTGCCGGTCCAGGTCGCGGGCGGGCCCGTCGATCATCTGGTGGGCAGGCCCGTCGCCGATCCGCACCGGCACGAGGTGGCCGAGATCTACTTCCTCGTCTCACCCACTCCGGGCGGCGCCCGCATCGAGGTGACCGTCGAGAACGAGACACACGAGTTGTCCTCCCCGGCGCTGCTGCATGTGCCGGCCGGTGCCGAGCACCGCTTCGTCACACTGGAGGCGGAGCCCGGCAGTTACTGCTTCGGCATCCTGCTGGGAGACGCCGCGTGACGGTCGCCGCCGTGCGTCCCGGTCCGGTGCGCCTGCATCTGAGCGAGAACGCCCACGGCGCCAGCCCACGGGCGCTGCTGGCCGCGCACGAGGCCCTCGACCCGACGTCCGTCTACCCCGATCCGGCCCGCTCGGCGCCCCTGCGGGCCATCGCGGAGCGGCTCGGCGTCGGGGAGCACCAGGTCGCCGTCGCCAACGGCAGCGACGAGTTGGTGCTGCTGTCCGCGCTCGCGCTCGGCGACCGCGACCGCCCCGGCCTCACCACCGCGGGCACCTTCCCCGGCTACCGCGTCTGTCTGGAGGCCGTGGGGCGCGGCTGCCAGGAGATCCCGCTCGACGGCGTCCGGGTGGACGCCGACGCCGTCGCCGCCGCGATGGAGCGGGCGGGCATCGTCTACATCTGCCACCCGCACAACCCGACCGGCGCCGTGCTGGACCGCGACCGCATGGAGCTGCTGGTCGAGCGGGCCGCCGTCACCGGCACTCCCCTGGTGGTCGACGAGGCGTACCTGGAGTTCGCCCCGGCGGGCACTCCCCGGCTCCTCGACCACCTCGGCAGCGGCGCCCCGTTGCTGTCGCTGCGCACGTTCTCCAAGGCGTACGGGCTGGCCGCCCTGCGGATCGGCTACGCCGTGGGCAGCCCCGAGCTCGTCGCCCGGCTGCGCGAGGTCCAGGGCACGATGCCGTTCAGCGCGAACGCCGTCGCCCAGGCCGCCGCCGTGGCCGCGCTCGCGGACCGCGGCCATCTGGACGAGGTACGCCGGCAGAACGCGCTGCAACGGGCCTGGTTCCGGGGCGAACTGGAGCGCAGGGGGCGGCGGTCGCTGCCCTCGGCGACGAACTTCGTGGCCGTACGGGTCTCCGACTCGGCCGCAGCCGAACGGCTGCTGGAGCGGGACCATGACATTCTCGTCCGCGACGCCGGGCGTTTCGGATGTGCCGGATATCTGCGGGTCTCCCTCGGATCCGCCAAGGATCTGGTGCGGCTGATGGACGCCCTCGACCTGATCGACCCTGTCGGCTGACGGGCCGTACACCCCCATGGAGAACTCTGTGACGCACGCAGTCATCGTCAACGACCGGCAGCAGTACGCCCTGTGGCCGACCGGCAGCAATCTGCCCGACGGCTGGCTCGCCACCGGCTGGACCGGCGGCGAACAGGCCTGCCTGGACCGGATCTCCGAGCTGTGGAAGGACGGCCGCCCCGCCCCGGTGCGCCGGGCGGTCGCCGAGGACGCCGCCCGTCCCGCCGTGCAGCTGCTGGTGACCCCGCGGCTGTGGCTGCGCGAGGTGCTGCCCGAGGAGGCCGAGCAGCTCACCGGGGGCGGCACGGCCGGGCTCGAATGGCTGGGCGGCACCCCCAGCGCGGAGACCCGGATCGCGGCGAAGATGCTCACCCGTGCCGCCGGCGCCGGAGTCCATGTGCCCGGCTGGGGCATGTACCTGCTGCTCCGGGCGGAGGACGTCGTGGTGGTCGGCGCGATGGGCTTCCACGGTCCGCCCGCCGACGGCTCGGCGGAGATCGGCTTCGACCTCACCGAGCAGGCCCGGGGCCAGGGTTACGCCACCGAGGCCCTGGGCGAGCTCGCCGCCTGGACCCTGCGGCAGAGCGGCCTGGACACGGTCGTCGCCACGACCACCGAGGACAACGTCACCTCGCAGCGCGTCATGGAGCGCGCGGGGTTCGAGCTCCAGCCCGAGCGCGACCAGGAAGGTCTGCTCGTCTACCGGCTCACCCGCTGACCGGTCGTCCGCCAGTCCGCCCGAGGAATTCCGAGGAACATGGTGTCCCGTTCACTCCGTGCCGAGGCCGCCCTTGCGGACAGCCCCGTCGAAAGTCTCCCGCAGCCCTACGCCTACCGCCGTCACGAGGCGGTGGAACCCGACTGGCGCCGCTTCCCCGGCTGGCGCGACGTCACCGAGCGGGAATGGCGCGATGCCCAGTGGCAGCGCTCGCACTGCGTCAAGGGGGTCCGCGAGCTGCGCGCGGTGGCGGGCCCCGGTCTCGACGACGTGTTCTACGACGACGTCGAGGCGGACCAGCGCCACCACGCGACGATGTCGATCCTGCTGCCGCCGCACGTCCTGAACACGATCGCCCCGCACACCGGGGTGGAGACCGCCGCCTGGTACGAGGACCCGGTACGCCGCTACATGCTGCCGGTCGCCTCCGACCGGCATCCGCTGTGGCCGAGCCATCCGCTCGCCTCCCGCGACTCACTGCACGAGGCGGAGATGTGGGCGGTGGAGGGGCTGACCCACCGGTATCCGACCAAGGTGCTCGCCGAACTGGTGAGCACGTGCCCGCAGTACTGCGGGCACTGTACCCGGATGGATCTCGTCGGCACCTCCACGCCGCAGATCACCAAGTACCGCTTCGTGATGCGCCCCGCCGACCGGCTGGACCGCATGATCGACTACCTGCGGGCCACCCCGACGGTGCGGGACGTCGTCGTCTCGGGCGGCGACGTGGCCAACGTGCCCTGGCCCAGGCTCGCGTCGTTCGTCGGCCGGCTCCTGGAGATCGATTCGATCCGGGACATCCGGCTGGCCAGCAAGGGCCTGATCGGGCTGCCGCAGCACTGGCTCGCCCCGCAGGTCGTCGACGGGGTCGCGAAACTGTCCGCCGAGGCCCGCGCGCGGGGGGTGTCGCTGGCCCTGCACACCCACGCCAACGCCGCCCAGCAGATCACCCCGCTGGTCGCGGAGGCGTCCCGGGCTCTGCTCGACGCGGGCCTGCGCGACATACGCAACCAGGGCGTACTGCTCGACGGGGTCAACGGCACGACGGAGGGGCTGCTCGACCTGTGCTTCGCGCTGCTCGACTCCGCCGGGATCATGCCCTACTACTTCTACCTCTGCGACATGATCCCCGGCGCCGAGCACTGGCGGCTGCCGCTGGCGCGCGCCCAGGAACTGCAGCACTCACTGATGGGTTACCTGCCCGGGTTCGCGACCCCGCGGCTGGTCTGCGACGTGCCGTACGTCGGCAAGCGCTGGGTGGACCAGGTGGACGGCTACGACCGGGAGCGCGGCATATCCTCCTGGACGAAGAACTACCGCACGACCGTCGACCACGACGACCCGGCGGCGCTGGAGCGGGTGCACCACTACTACGACCCGGTGCACACGCTGCCCCGGGCGGGCCGGGAGTGGTGGACGAGCGCACAGGCGCTGATGGGCGGGGCGTCATGACGACCGCACCGGTGGACACCGCGTCCGCACTGGGGCTGCACCGGGTGCGCGAGCCCAGGGGCGTGCTGCCGCAGGCGGCCCTCCGGCTCGACACCGATCCCCGGCCGGCCCCGGACGAGGTCCGTATCGACGTCAGTTGTCTGAATCTGGACGCCGCGTCGTTCCGGCAACTGCGCGAGGAGCACGGCGGGGACGGCGACGCCGTGCGGGCCGCGGTGTGCGCGCTCGTGCGGAACCGCGGCAAGATGCACAACCCGGTGACCGGGTCCGGCGGCATGCTGATCGGCACCGTCGCCGAGGTGGGGCCCGCCTCACCGCTGGGTCTGCGCCCCGGCGACCGGGTGGCGACCCTGGTGTCACTGACCCTGACGCCGCTGGAGATCACGGACGGACTGCGCGACTGGGACGGGCTGAGCGAGCGGGTCCCGGCGCGCGGTCACGCCATCCTGTTCGGCCGCTCCGTCGCCGCCCTGCTCCCGGACGACCTCCCCGACGAACTGGCCCTGTCGGTACTGGACGTGTGCGGCGCCCCGGCGCTGACCGCGCGCCTCGTCACCGCGTACGCGCACCGTGGAACCGCTCCCTCGGTGCTGGTGCTCGGCGCCGGCGGCAAGTCCGGTTCCCTGTCGCTCGCCGCCGCCCGCCGCGCCGGTGCCGGCCGGATCACCGGCGTGGTGCCCGGCTCCGCCGAGGAGACGGCCCTGACCGCCGCCGGCCTCGCCGACGAGGTGGTACGGGCGGACGCCCGGGACGCCGTCGCCCTGCACGCGCTGATCGAGAGCCGTGGCGGCCCCGCCGACGTGACGGTCGTCTGCACCGACGTGGCGGGTTGCGAGCACGCCGCGATCCTGGCCACACGGGACGGCGGCACCGTGGCGTTCTTCTCGATGGCGACATCGTTCAGCACCGCCGCGCTCGGCGCCGAGGGGCTGGCCCGCGATGTCACGCTGCTGATCGGCAACGGATACCAGCCCGGCCACAGCGCCCTGGCCCTCGACCTCGTGCGCGAGGAGCCGGGCGTGCGCGCTCTGTTCGACCGGGTGCGGGTCCCCGCAGGCGACGGAGCCGGGCGGTGAGCGCCCCCGCGCCGCCCGTCGCAGGCAAACTGGGCCTCGATCCGGGCACCGTCGCCCGCGCCCGCGCGCTGGCCGCCCGGGTCGGCCGCCCCGTCGTCGAGCTCGCCCGCTCCCACACCACCGCCTCCGTGGAGCGCGCCACCCTGCGCCTGGCCGGACTCAACGGCGCCGACGCCGAGGGCATCCCCTGGGTGAACCGGCTCGTCGACGCCGTGGCCGACTCCGTCGGTCTGGAACACGGCGTCTGCCTGCCGGTCTGGGACGCCCTGCGCACCGGGCCGTACCACGACCTGACCGCCCTGGCGGCCCACGCCACCGCCCGTACCGTGCAGTTCCGCGTCCCCGAGGGCGAGGACGCCGAGCAGGCCGCCCGGACGGCCCACTCCGCGGTCGCCCGGGGCCTGGCCGCCATCGACACCCGGCGCGCCGAACGGGAGCGGCTGGTCGGCGACCTGAGTGACCCTCCCTCTCCCTGGCTCTATCTGATCGTGGCGACCGGCGACATCTACGAGGACATCCGGCAGGCGCAGGCGGCGGCGCGCGGCGGCGCCGATGTGATCGCGGTGATCCGCTCGACGGGTCAGTCGCTGCTGGACTACGTGCCGCAGGGCGCGACCCGCGAGGGCTACGCCGGCACGTACGCCACCCAGGAGAACTTCCGGCTGATGCGGGCCGCGCTCGACGAGGTGTCGGCCGAGCTCGGCCGCTACGTACGGCTCACGAACTACGCGTCCGGCCTGTGCATGCCGGAGATCGCCGCACTGGCCGGTCTCGAACGCCTCGACATGATGCTCAACGACTCGATGTACGGAATCCTCTTCCGCGACATCAACCCGGTGCGCACCTTCGTCGACCAGCGCTTCTCCCGGCAGCTGCACGCCCGTGCCGGCATCGTCATCAACACCGGCGAGGACAACTACCTCACGACCGCGGACGCCGTGGACGCCGCCCACACGGTGACGGCGAGTCAGCTCCTGAACGAGTACTTCGCCAAGGAGGCGGGGCTCCCGGACGGGCAGCTCGGTCTCGGTCACGCCTTCGAGATCGACCCGGACCGGCCGGACTCGTTCCGTCTGGAGCTGGCGCACGCGATGCTCGCCCGGGAGCTGTTCCCCGACGCACCGCTGAAGTGGATGCCGCCGACCCGGCACATGACCGGTGACGTCTTCCGCGGCTATCTCCTCAACGGCTTCTTCAACCTCGCGGGCGCGCTGACCGGACAGAACATCCTGCTGGTCGGAATGATGACCGAGGCCGTCGTGACACCGTTCCTGTCCGACCGCGACCTGGCGCTGCGCAACGTCCGCTACGTCCTTGGCTCGGCGGGTTCGCTCGCCGAGGACTTCCGCCCCGCGCCGGGCGGGTTCATCGCGAACCGCGCCCACCAGGTGCTCGGCGAGGCGGTGGACCTGCTGGAGAACATCTGCGACCGGGGGCTGCTGCACGCCATCGGGCAGGGCACGTTCGGCGGGATGCGGCGCCCCTCGGACGGCGGCCGGGGCTCCGACGGCGTCGTGGCGCGCGCGCCCGGCTACCGCAATCCGGCCGCCGATCTCCTGGAAGGAAACGAGGGCGGATGAGCACCGATCCCAGCAACACCGCTTCCCCGTACGGCGACACGCGGCACGGCGGCGTCGTCCGCCCGTACGGCGACACCACCGACGACGGCATGGTGCAGCTGTCCTACACCCTGCCGCTGCCGCACGGCCCGCTGGCCGAGGGCGCCGCGCTGCAACTGGCCCGCCGTATGGGCATGGAGCGCCCGATGGTCGTGCACAGCAAGGCGGTCGGCGGCAGCGACTTCAGCTTCTTCGTCGTGTACGGAGCCGTGACCCACTCCGTGGACCTCGACCGGATCGTGATCGCCGAGCGCGGCTACCCCCTGCTGGCAGCCAAGGACGCCGACGCGGCGGTACGCGACAGGCTCGGCCGCAGGCTCGTGGTCCTCGGGGCCTGCATCGGCACGGACGCACACACCGTGGGGATCGACGCGATCCTCAACATCAAGGGCTTCGCCGGCGAGAAGGGCCTGGAGTACTACAAGCAGATGCGGGTCCTGAACCTGGGCGCACAGGTCCCGGTCGGTGATCTGGTGCGCCGGGCCCGCTCCGAGGGTGCCGACGCCGTCCTCGTCTCACAGGCCGTCACCCAGCGGGACGCCCACCTCACCAACGTCCGGGAGCTCAGCGCCGAACTGCGCGCCGAATTCGCCGAGCACGAACGGCCCCTGCTGGTGGTCGGCGGTCCCCGCTTCGATCCGGATGCGGCGGCGACGCTGGGCGCGGACCGGGTCTTCGGCCGGGGCACCACGCCGGGTGACGTCGCCAGCTACCTGGTGCACGCCCTGGCACCGGCTCCCTCCGTGACCGAGGCCGTTCTGCAGGACGTCCGATGACCGCCGCCTCCGCCGGCCGCATCGACACCCGGTTCACCGCGGTGGCCGCCCGCAACGCCGCCCGCACCGCCGTGTCCGACGCCGGGGGCGAGGTGAGTTACCTCGAACTGGACTGGCTGGCCGACGCCGTCGCGCGCCGCTTGGAGGGCCGCACCGGGCCCGGCCGGCTGGTCGCGCTGCGTGCCGCCCGGACCCGTTACGCCCCGGGAGCCGTCCTGGGCATTCTGCGTTCCGGCGCCGCGTACGTACCCATCGACCCCGGCTACCCGGCCGCCCGCCAGGAGTACCTCCTGCGGGACTCGGGGTGCGAACTGGTCGTCTCCGACAGCGGGCTGCTGGACGGGGAGGTCCCGGTCGCGAAGGCGGGCCCGTTCGTCCTGGCGGCCCGGACCGTGTCCGGGGCGGACGCAGCACCGGGCGGCCGCCGGGTGCCCGACGACACCGCCTACGTCATCCACACGTCCGGGTCCACCGGTGCCCCCAAGGGCTGCGTCGTCGGACACGGTCAGGTGCTGGCCCTGCTGGACGCGGCGGTACCACTGCTGGGCACGGGCCCGGACGACGTGTGGACGCTGTTCCACTCGCTCAGCTTCGACTTCAGTGTGTGGGAGCTGTGGGGCCCGCTGCTGTACGGCGGCCGCACGGTCGTCGTCGACCGTGAGACCGCCACGGAACCCCTGGAGTTCGCCCGTCTGCTCGCGAGCCGGGGCGTCACCGTCCTCAACCAGGTGCCCTCCGCCTTCCGCAACCTGACCGCCGAGGCCATCGCCGAGAAGGTACGGCTGCCCGCACTGCGCCGGGTCGTCTTCGGCGGCGAGGCTCTGATCCCCGCCGATGTGAGGCGCTGGTGGGCGGCCGGGATCGCCCCGGACGCCGAACTGGTCAACATGTACGGGATCACCGAGACCACGGTCCACGTCACGTACTGCCCGCTCACCCCTGCCGTTCTGGAGGGTGCGGCGCCAGGCCGTACGCCACTCGGGCGTCCGCTGCCGCACCTGTCGGTCTCGCTGCGCGACGCCGGGGGCCGGCCCGTCCCGGCCGGGGAGCAGGGCGAGATGTGGGTCGGCGGGAGCGGGGTCGGCAACGGCTACATGGGACGCCCGGAACTGACCGCTCAGCGCTTCGTCGACCCGGGCGACGGCTCCGGCCGGCACTACCGCAGCGGTGACTGGGCCGTGGCCGACGAGAACGGGCTGCTGTACTACGCGGGCCGTCAGGACGGCCAGGTCAAACTGCGCGGCTTCCGCATCGAACTGGGCGAGATCGAGTCGGCGCTGCGCGCGGTGCCGGGTGTCTCGGGCGCGGCCTGCCTGGTGACGGACAGCCCTCACGGGGACCAGTCCCTCACCGCGTACGTCGTGGCGGAACGCGAGGCCGTCCCGGCGGGCACGGTCCGCGGGGCGCTCGCAGCGCGGCTGCCGGCCCACATGATGCCGCAGCGGATCCGCTACCTGGACCGGCTGCCGCTGACGCACAACGGCAAGCTGGACCGGGCCGCGCTGGCCGCCTGAGGGCTGTCCCCCGGGCCGCTCTCCCACACGCTCACTCTCTCTCCCACACGCTCGCTCTCTCTCGCACGCTCGCACTCGTGCCCGCGTGGGAAGACAATCACCGCACCCTCCGACGGAACATATTTCGGCCGGAATGCAGAGCTCATTCCAGGAAATCATCGAGTGATTCTCCAGCGAGAATCCAGGGAAACTCCGACGGGCCTTCCGGAGAGGAATCACCGAGCGCACGAAAAAAGGGTCGCCGCGACCCCCCGGGAGGGGATCGCGGCGACCCTCAGAAATGCCCGTCCGGAGTCAGCCGGCCTTGCGGCGGAAATTCCGGTGCTGGCGGTTGAGACCACTGGCGCCGTTGATCTTCAGCCGCGCCTCGTGATGCGCCTGCTGGGACCTGGCGTTGCGGGACTTGCGCTCCAGAGCCTCCTGGAACTTGCGCTTGGCGTCGGTCTCGGCGGCATTGGTCTCGACGGCGCTGGTCTCGACGACGTCGGTTTCGACGGCATTCGTTCCGGCCGCTTCGGTTTCGGCCGCGTTGGTTTCCGGCGTATCAGTCATGCATTACCTCCTGAGCATGTTCCAGAGCATTTTTAGTGTGCCATCCGAGCGACCGTCCGGCGAGCCCCTTTCGGTCTCGACAGAAGATTTTTCGCCACCCGACGCCATTCCTCCCCGACCTGATGAAATCAAGCGGCGCTCCACCGGTTCGATGTGTTTTCGGGCCTAGGCTCACGGTTCCGTCAGCGGTGCCATCAGAAGGGAACGACCATGGGCGAGACCAAGGACCGGATCGCGGAGCTCGTCCGTGAGTACCACCGGGAGCAGGCTCCGGGCCCCTTCGAGCCAGGTGTCTCCCCGGTACAGGTCTCAGGCGCCGTGCTGAGCGAGGAGGACCGGCTGGCGCTGGTCTCCGCGGCGCTCGACATGCGGATCGCCGCCGGCGTCAGCTCCCGGCGCTTCGAGCGGGACTTCGCCCGCTTCATCGGCACCCGCAAGGCCCACCTGACGAACTCCGGCTCCTCCGCGAACCTGCTGGCGCTGAGCTCCCTGACCTCCCCGCAGCTGGAGGAGCAGCGCCTGAAGCCGGGCGACGAGGTCATCACGGTGGCGGCGGGCTTCCCGACCACGGTCAGCCCGATCCTGCACAACGGCCTGGTGCCGGTCTTCGTGGACGTCGAGCTGGGCACGTACAACACGACCCCCGAGCGGATCGCCGCGGCCATCGGGCCGAAGACCCGCGCGATCATGATCGCGCACTCCCTGGGCAACCCGTTCCAGGTCGAGGAGGTCGCTCAACTCGCCGAGGAGCGAGGCCTGTTCTTCGTCGAGGACAACTGCGACGCGGTCGACTCCACCTACCGGGGCAAGCGCACCGGCTCCTTCGGCGACCTGTCGACCACCAGCTTCTACCCCGCCCACCACATCGCGATGGGCGAGGGCGGCTGCGTCCTGACGAGCAACCTGGTGCTGGCGCGGATCGTGGAGTCCTTCCGCGACTGGGGCCGGGACTGCTGGTGCGAGCCGGGCGAGGACAACCGCTGCATGAAGCGCTTCGACCAGCAGATGGGGAAGCTGCCGCACGGCTACGACCACAAGTACATCTTCTCCCACGTCGGGTACAACCTGAAGGCGACCGACCTGCAGGCGTCCCTGGGCCTGAGCCAGCTGGGGCGCATCGAGGAGTTCGGCGCCGCCCGCCGCCGCAACTGGGCCCTGTTGCGCGCCGGGCTCGACGGGCTGCCCGGCCTGCTGCTCCCGGAGCCGACGCCGGACAGCGACCCGAGCTGGTTCGGCTTCCTGATCACGGTGGACCCGGACGCGGCCTACACCCGCGCCGCGCTGGTGGACTTCCTGGAGTCGCGGCGCATCCACACGCGCCGCTTCTTCGCGGGCAACCTGACCCGCCACCCCGCGTACGCCGAGCGGCCGCACCGGATCGCCGAGCCGCTGACCAACAGCGATCTGATCACGGACCAGACCTTCTGGATCGGTGTCTACCCGGGCATCACCGAGGAGATGATCGAGTACGTCCTCTCCTCCGTCCGCGACTTCACCACCCGCGCCCACTGACCCACGGGATCCCGCACACGGGCCGGCCCCCTCCCGAGGCATTCGGGAGGGGGCCGGCCCGTGGGGCGTGTCAGGCGGTGTAGGCCTCCAGATCGGCGGCGAGGGGGGCGTCGACGTTCGCCTTCAGGCGGGTGCCGTTCTCCTCGTGCGACTCCTCCAGCACCTCACCCGAGTCATGGACGCGCGCCACCAGCTGCCCCTCCGTGTAGGGGACCAGCACCTCCACCTCGATGTCGGGGTGCGGGAGTTCCTCCATGACGCGGGCCAGGAGGTCTTCGATGCCCTCGCCGGTACGGGCCGACACCGCGATCGCCGTCGGCTCGGCGAGCTTGAGCCGCGCGAGCGCGTCGGCCGTCGCCGCGTCCGCCTTGTTGATGACGACGAGCTCCGGCACGCCCTCTCCGCCGATCTCGCCGATAACCGTGCGCACGGCCTCGATCTGGGACTCCGGGTCGGGGTGCGAGCCGTCGACCACGTGCAGGATGAGGTCCGCCTCCGCGACCTCCTCCAGAGTGGAGCGGAACGCGTCGACGAGCTGGTGCGGCAGGTGTCGCACGAAGCCGACGGTGTCGGCCAGGGTGTAGGCCCGCCCGCCGGGCGTCTCGCTGCGGCGCACCGTCGGGTCGAGGGTGGCGAACAGGGCGTTCTGGACGTGGACTTCGGCGCCGGTGAGGCGATTGAGCAGCGAGGACTTGCCCGCGTTGGTGTAGCCGGCGAGGGCGACCGAAGGGACCTGGTTGCGGCGCCGTTCCTGCCGCTTGAGGTCGCGGGCGGTCTTCATCTCCTCGATGTCCCGGCGCATCTTGGCCATCTTGTCGCGCAGCCGGCGCCGGTCCGTCTCGATCTTCGTCTCGCCGGGGCCTCGGGTGGCCATGCCACCGCCCGCGCCGCCACCGCCGCCCATCTGCCGGGACAGTGAGGCGCCCCAGCCGCGCAGCCTCGGCAGCATGTACTGCATCTGCGCGAGCGCGACCTGTGCCTTGCCCTCGCGGGAGGTGGCGCGCTGGGCGAAGATGTCGAGGATCAGGGCGGTCCGGTCGACCACCTTGACCTTGACGAACTCCTCCAGGCGGACGAGCTGGGCGGGGCTCAGCTCGCCGTCGCAGACCACGGTGTCCGCACCGGTGGATTCGACGAGAGCGCGCAGCTCCCCGGCCTTGCCCGAGCCGATGTACGTGGCCGGGTCCGGCTTGTCGCGGCGCTGGATGACACCGTCGAGGACCAGAGCGCCCGCGGTCTCGGCGAGGGCGGCGAGCTCGGCGAGGGAGCTCTCGGCCTCCGCGACCGTGCCGGAGGTCCACACGCCGACGAGCACCACGCGCTCCAGGCGGACCTGGCGCTGCTCGACTTCGACGACGTCCCGGAGTTCGGTGGACAGGGCCGGGACACGGCGCATGCCGGTTTCCTGGGTGGTGTCGATGGCGTCGGCGGCGGCGATGCGGCCGCCGCCGGCGGCGGTGGGCTCGTGATCTGTCGCGGTCATGCGTTTCCTCTCACTGGGGTGGGGGTCGGGGGGGCGAGGAGGCCGGTGAGGCGGATGTCCGCCGAGAGGCGGTCCCAGCCACTCGTGGCGGGGGTGTGCGCGCGTGGAGCGCGTGCTTCCACGCTCACGGAACGGGCCGCAGGAGACGAGGTCGGCCCGTCACACTCTACGGAGTTCGGGCATTTTTCTCCGTGCCACAAGGGCTCGAACGCTCAAGGATCGCTTGAGCCCGGCGGGGCCGGGGCGCTGACGGGGCGACAGCCGGGGCCGCGGGCCGGAGCGTGGTGGCGGGGCCACCACCCGCCGCCGGTGCGGGGCGCGCACCGCGGCACGAGGAGGGCCGAGGGGGTGCGGGCCGGAAAGTGTGTATCCGACCTACCTGGGCCTCGGCCGGGCCGCCGGAGACGGTGGAGGGGTCCCAGCGATCGCAGCTCCGGGCCCGGCGGATTCCGGGCGTCGAGACCCCGAGGAGCGTCATGAGTGCCACTCTCCACACGGTGGAAGCCCCGGCCCTGCCGCCCGGTCCGGCGGCCGGTGCGTCACGGGCCCTGGTCGCGTCGGTGCTGTCCTCGCTGCGCCGCCGCGACCAGCGGCACAAGGGCGAGCTGTACGTGAACGGGCTCCTGCACGCCCCGGGCCGCAAGACGATGCGCAATCTGGCCGCGAGCACGGACGAGCCGGCGGCGGAGCAGAGCCTGCACCACTTCATCAGCTGCTCGACGTGGGACTGGTCCCCGCTGCGGGCGGAGCTGGCGGCCCGGATGGACCAGCTGCTCGCGCCGAAGGCCTGGGTGGTGCGCCCGCTGGTCATTCCGAAGACGGGCCGTCATTCGGTGGGCGTGGGGCGCCGGTTCGTCCCGCAGCTCGGGCAGGTGGTCAACAGCCAGCACGGGTACGGACTCTGGCTGGCCTCGGGGGCCGCATCGGCCCCGGTGAACTGGCGGCTGTCGCTGTCCGGCGACTGGCTGGAGGACACCGAGATGCGCCAGCGGGCGGCGATACCCGACTCGGTGGACGCCGGTTCCGCGGAGGGCCTCGTCCTGGACATGGCGCTGGAGACGGCGGGCTGGGGGGTGACCCGGCTGCCCGTGGTGACGGACGCACGCGAGGAGGCGGTGCCCTCGATGGTGCGGGCCTTCTCCCGGGCCGGGCTGCCCTTCCTGCTGCGGATCGGTGGCAGTACGGGCCTGCTGGCCCCGGCTCTGTCCGGTAGCGGGAGCCGGTCCGTGTCGGCCCCGGCGGGACACCTCGCCGAACTGGCACGCTCCCAGCGCCGGCCGGTGGAGTGGTTCGAGCCGGTGGGTAGGGGGCTGCCGAAGACCTCGCTGGTGTCCCTGCTGCCGGTACGGCTGCCTGGGCCGCGTCAGGCGTTCGACGGGGTGCCGTCGGCGGACGCGCCGCTGACGCTGGTGGGGGTGTGGTCGCCGAACAGCCGCGAGGCATCGGAGCTGTGGCTGACGAACCTGGCCGGTGCGAGCCGGAGCACACTGCTGGGGCTGGGCAGGCTGATCGGGCGGGCCGATGCCGATTTCACGGGCACGAGCCTGCCGGTGGGGGCGCTGGACTTCGAGGGCCGCTCGTACCACGGCTGGCACCGGCACGTGACCCTGGTGTCGCTGGCGCACGCGGTGCGGCTGCTGGGCCCGGGGGCGCGCCGGCCGCACGTCGGCCGGGTCGCGCTCACGCCGGTTCCCATGACCGGGGGTCGTCGGGTGCGGGACTCTGGAAGATACGTGCCCGTTGCAGGCGCAGGGCGAGCTGGAGTTCCAGCGAGCGTTCCGGTTGCTGCCAGTCCGGGCCGAGCAGCTGGGTGATGCGCTCCAGCCTGCGGGAGACCGTGTTGGGGTGGACGTAGAGGATCTCGCCGGCCCGGGTGGGGCTGCCGGCGGCGGTGAACCAGCCGTCGAGGGTCTCGACGAGGTTGCCGAACCGCTCGGCGTCGTGGTCGAGGAGCGGGCCGAGGGTGCGTTCCACGAACCCGGGGGCGTCGTGCTCGTCGCCGAGCAGCATGCCGATGAACCCGAGGTCGCGGGCGGCGGCCGAGCGCCCGGCGCCGCCGAGCGCGGTGAGGGCGTCCAGGCAGCGGACGGCCTCCTGGTGGGCGCGGCGGACCGCGTCCGGGCCCCGGGCGACCCGGGCCGCCCCCGCCGTGACGGGTGCGCCGGTGGCCTCGGCGAGTTCCGCGCGGACCTGGGCGGCGCAGGCGGCCGGGTCGTCCCCGGGCAGGAGGAGGGCGAGCCGGTCGCCCTGGACGGTCTTCATGCCCCGGTGGCGGCGGGCGTGGCCGGCGGCCCAGCTCTCGACGAGGTCGGCCGCCGCGTTACGGGGACGGGCGACGACCATGACGTGGGGGCGTTCCAGACGGTCCGCCAGCCGCCGGGAGCGCCGCTCCAGGCCCTCGGCGGACCCGTCCCAGGTGACGAGGTCCTCCAGGAGGTCGTCGTCGGCCCGCCCCCCGACGTCCGTGGAACGCTGCATGACGAGCAGCAGGGACACGGTGCGTGCGTAGGAGAGGATCTTCTCGCCGGGCCACCCCGAGGTGCCGGTGGCCGGCTCCGCAGGGTGGAAGTGGAGCGAGCCGACGTCCTCGGAACGGACGGAGAGCGGCACGACCAGGGTGCCGCCGGTCAGCGGGCAGGCGATGCCGGTGGCCGCGGCGTTGAGCCGTACGCGCTCCAGTTCGGCACTGTCGGGGCGGGGGGTGTGGCCGTGCCCGGCGAGGCGTTCGCCGCCCGGACCCCGGACGGAGATGCCGCCGCCCAGCTCGGCGACGGCGCGGGCCAGGAGTTCGTCCATGCCGATGCCCTCCAGGACGAGGCGGACCAGGTCGTCCTGGAGGTTCTTGGCCTGCAGGGCGTCACTGAGTCCGGCGCGGGCCCTGGTCCCGGCGTCCTCGAGGACGGTGTTGGCGGCCTGCACGGTCTCCAGCAGGCGGGAGGTCTCGATGGCGACGGCGGAGAGGTCGGCGAGGGAGCACATGAGCGACACGTCGTCAGGGGTGAAGTGCCGGGTCCTGCGCTCGGCCACGTAGAGGAAGCCCAGGCAGCGGTCGCCGGCGCGCAGCGGGACGCCGAGCACGGCGTGGAGGGACTCGGCCTGCAGGAGGTCTTCGAGGGCGTCCGTGTGGCCGGCCCCGTCGTCGGCCAGATGGTCCGCGGTCCAGAAGGGGCCCGGCAGTTCGCCCAGGGTGCCGCCGGCGAGGGCGGCCGCGGGTATGCGGTGGCCGGCGGTGCGGGCGCTGACGGCACCGTCCGCGGTGCCCACGGTCAGGTCTCCGGTGGTCTCGTCGGCCAGGGCGGTGCAGGCGAGGTCCGTGTTGAGCAGCAGCCGGGCGCGGCGGGTGATCAGACGGAGGGTGGCGTCGAGCCGGGAGGGCGCGGTGAGGTCGAGGGCGGTGCCGACGAGCGCGGCGAGTTCGGCCTCGCGCTGGCGGCGCCTCTCGAAGAGGGCGTTGACTTCCAGGGCGAGGCCCTTGGCGCGGGTCAGCTGGTCGATCAGGTGGGGCGCGGCGCCGGAGCGGCGGGCGCGGGCGACGAGCTGCTCGTACGCGTGGGCCGGTGCCTCCTCCGCGAGGAGTTCGAGAATGTGCAGGACCTCGGTCCCGGTCTGCGAGTCCTCCTCTGTCATCCCAGCCCCCCAGCGGATGAATCGGCCTGATCCTGACGACCCGGGGAACGTAACCGGCCCGCCGACAGGGCGTCAACCGGCTTCCGGCGGGCAGGTCGGCGGCAGCCGCGGTGACCGGGCCACCGCGGGAGGGCCGTGCCGGGGCGCCGGGGGGTTCTCCGAACACCTTGAGCGGCGGCGCGCCCCGTACCTACGCTGGCAGGTTCGCCGCGGCGCGGGGGCGCGGGAGGGGTGGGCGCGGGCCGGGCGGGCCCGGCGGGCGGGAAGTCCCGGGAACGGGCGGGGCGTTACTCCGCCGGTTCACGAGCTGTTCTGCCTCACGGCGCGAACGGATCCCGAGCGGTGCCGGAGGATCGGCGGGCCGGGGCCGGGACGGCCACGGCGGTCAGCAGGATTCCGTCCGCCACCGTCCACCGGCCGGTCAGCCCGGTCAGGGCCCGGCCGTCGAGCACCGGTCCGGGGATCCGCATCCGGGCGGTGAACGTCCGTGCGGCCGGGTCGAGTTCGAGTTCTGCGGAGTCGAAGTCCAGGGTCCGGTGGGTGAGCGGGGACCAGGCCTTGAACACGGACTCCTTGGCGCTGAACAGCAGCCGGCCCCAGTGGGTGCCGGGGTGGCGGCGGGCGAGTTCGCGCAGCTGCTCGCGCTCGGTGGCCGAGGCGACTCCCCGGGTCACGCCCGGCGGCAGCGCCAGGTGCGGCTCCGCGTCGATGCCCAGCGCCCGCCAGCGGTCGGCGGGCGCCAGGGCGGCGCCCCGGTAGCCCTCGCAGTGGGTGAGGGAGCCGGTCGTGCCGGCGGGCCACAGGGGTTCGCCGCGGCGGCCGGTGAGCACCGGCCCGGCGGCCCGCCCGAGGGCGGCGAGCGCCCGGTGGGCGCACACGCGGGCCGTGGCGAACTCGCGGCGCCGCTCCTCGACGGCGTCGCGGACCAGGGCCCGCTCCTGCGCGAAGAGGAGTTCCGGCGGGAACTCCCCGTGGGTGTCGGCCGAGACCGTCCCGGGCGGGAGGATCTCCTCGATCACGCGGTCGTCACGTCCGGACGCCGATGAAGAGGCCCCGCCCGGACGGGCCGCCCTCCTGGAACTCGACGGCGAGGCCGGCGCGGACGAAGGCCAGCTCGTAGGCCTCGCGCGTGAAGAGGGTGATGAGGTGGGTCTCGGAGAGGTGCGCGATGTCCTGGCCGGGCTCGGCGATCAGGTAGTGCACGTCGATGCGGGTGGCGTCGCCCTCCAGCCGCGAGTGCGAGACGCGGGAGACGGTCTTGCCCTCGGCCTCGGTGATGGACGCGCCGACGAAGCCCGGGGTGAACGTGGCGGGGAACCACCAGGGTTCGACCAGGACGACGCCGCCCGGTTCGAGGTGGGCCGCGAAGCGGGCCAGGGCCGCGTCGAGTTCGGCCTGGTCGCGCATGTGGCCGATGGAGCTGAACATGCAGGTGACAGCGGAGAAGGTGGTGCCGATCGCGAAGTCGCGCATGTCGCCGAGGTGGACGGGGACGTCCGGGTTGCGGCGTACGGCGATGTCCCGCATGTCCGCGGAGATCTCCACGCCCTCGACGGTGTCGAAGGCCCGGGTGAGGTGTTCCAGGTGGAGGCCGGTGCCGCAGGCCACGTCGAGGAGGCTGCGGGCGCCGGGGGCGCGGGAGGCGACCAGGGCGGCCAGGTCGGCCGCCTCGTTCGCGTAGTCCTTGCCCTTGCCCTGGTGGACCAGGTCGTAGAGGCGGGCTATGCCGTCCGCGTAGCCGCTGTCCGCGGGGGCTTCGGTGGTGGTCACGTCGTCTCTCCTTGGCTGGGGTGTGCGGTGTGGGGGCGGCCCCGTCGGGCCGCGAGGCGTTCGAGGGCCGGGACGAGTTCGGCCGGCGCCGGGTCGGCGAGGGCCTCGTCGCGCAGCCGGTGCGCGGCCGCGGTGATCGAGGGGTCGGTGAGGGCCCGTACGACCGCTTCGCGCAGGGAGGCGGCGTCGAGCTTCTCGGGCGGCAGGTCGATGCCGGCCCCCTGCCGCTCGTGCAGGCGGGCCTTGAGCGGGGCGTCCCACAGGGAGGCCACGATGATCTGGGGCACGCCGTGCAGGGTGGCGGTGTAGCCGGTGCCGGCGCCGCCGTGGTGGACGATCGCGGCGCAGGTCGGCAGCAGTGCGTCCATCGGGACGAAGTCGACGACCCGGATGTTGGCGGGGAGGGCCTCGCGGTCCTGGAGCTGGGTCGCGTCGAAGGTCGCGACGATCTCGGCGTCGATGTCGCCGAGGGCGTGCAGCAGTTCCTCGAAGGGCACCGCGTCGCGGCCGAAGGTCTCTCGGGCGGAGACGCCGAGGGTGACGCAGACGCGCGGCCGGGCGGGCGGGGTGTGCAGCCAGTCCGGTACGACGGCGGGCCCGTTGTAGGGGACGTAGCGCATCGGCAGCAGTTCGCCGGGCACGGGTATGCGCAGGCTCGCCGGGGCCGGGTCGACGGTGGCCTGCCCTCGGACGACCTCCTCGACGGCGGCGGCGTCGGGGGTGGCACCGAAGCGTTCGAGGGTCCACGTCAGCCATTCGCCCATCGGGTCCTCGCGGCGCTCCTCGGGCTGTGCGGCGAGCAGTTCGAGGAACTGACGGCGCGCGTTGAGGACCACGTCGGGGCCCCACAGCAGGCGGGCGTGGGCTGCGCCCGTGACGTGCGCGGCGACGGGTCCGGCGTATGTGAAGGGCTCCCAGAGCACCAGGTCGGGCCGCCAGGCGCGGGCGAACTCCACGATGGCGTCGATGGTCGTGTCGCCGTTGAGCGGCGCGAACGACATGGCCGTCATCATGGTCTGCTGGCCGAGGGCGTGCTCCCAGCCGATCGGCTCGGTGACCGTGTCGGCGAAGTCGAAGCCCGCCTGGTACGGGGTGGGGTCGCCGCCGATCTGCGTCATCAGCTCGACGATCGAGTCGAGGTCGCCGACGGGTACGGCGGTCAGCCCGGAGCCGTTGATGACGTCGGTGAGCGCCGGCTGGCTGGCCACCCGGACGTCGTGCCCGGCGGCGCGCAGCGCCCAGGCCAGCGGCACCAGGTTGTAGTAGTGCGTGTTGTGCGCGAAGCACGTGATCAGTACGCGCATGGCATCGTCCGCCCTTGTCTGGCTCTTCGCGGTCGGGGTCGTGGTCCTCGGTGGCAGGGGCCGCCGCTGCGGCCGGCTCCGGCCATCAGGCGGTCCTGGCGACGGGGAAGCGCGCCGGGGCGCCCAGGACCGGTGAGCGCAGCCGCACGACCTCCTCGCCGGCGGTGCGCAGGGCGGGCAGGGCCTCGGCGAGCGCGCCGAGCGCCGCGCGGGCGATCACCGTGACCAGCCAGCCGGAGAGCGCGAAGTGCAGGTCGGTGGGGAGGCCGAAGGGTGCGGCGTCCGCAGGGGCCTTCGGGTCGCGGTTGATAGCGGCGACGAGGAGGGTGACGCGGCTGCCGGCGGGCAGTTCGGTGCCCGCGAGGACGGTGTTGGCGCGGGCGGTGCGGGTCTCCAGCCGGACGGGCGGGGCCTGGCGCAGGGTGCCCTCGACGGCAGTGGCGGCCAGGGCGGGATCGGCGGCCAGCCGCTGCCAGGCACCGGGTTCGGCGAGCAGCCCGCGCACGGAGTTGGCGATGAGCACGGCGGTGGTCTCGGCGGCGCCGACGGCGAGCGTCCGGGCGGCCCGGACGGTGTCGGCACCGGCCTCGTGGAGTCCGTCGGTGAGCAGCGCGGAGAGGGTGGCCTCGGCCCGCTCCGCGGTGCGGACGACGGCGTGGGGCTGGGGGGAGAGCAGTCCGTCGAGGGCGTGCCGGCAGTCGGGCAGGATCCGGACGAACCGCGTGTGGGCGGCTTCGGGCAGTCCGAGCTGTTCGGCGATCACCTGGCCGACGAGGCGGCGTGCGAAGTCCTCGGCGAGGTCGAAGCGGTCGCCGAGCCCGGCGAGGATCGCACGGGCGAGCTTCACCGTCCGCTTCTCCACGCACTCCTCCTCCGGGGCCCACAGCATGGGGCCGCCGAGGGCAGTGAGCGGGGCCAGGCGGGCGGCGGTCTCCCGGTCCACGGCGAGCGCGGCGCTGCGGTACGGGAGCCCGTCAGCGGCGGCGGCCTCCGGGCCGGGTCCGGGGCCGTCGAAGGCGGAGCCGGCGACGACCTCATCGGCGACGGCTCGGTCGGCCGTCACCCAGGTGTCGAGCGGCGCGCTGTGGAACAGCGGCCCCTCGGCGCGGATGCGCTCCTCGTAGGGGCGGGGGTCCTCGGTGCCGGAGCGCAGGATCAGGCCGTAGGGATCGTTCCGGGTTCCCGCGAACCACTGTGCGGCGCGGGCGAGTTGGTTTCCTCGGGCCCGTCGGGCGTCGGCCAGGGCAGTCTCGCGGCCCGGGGTGTCGGTCAGCAGCTCCGCTGTCATGTGCGACTCCTCGTCATCGGTCACCGCCGGGCAGCGCGTCGAGCCAGGCGTCGACGGTGCGGGCCATGGCCGGGGCGTGCTCGGTCATCATCGTGAAGTGGTTGCCGGGTACGTCGGCGACGGTGCGGGCGCCGTCCCAGACGGACCGCCAGTCCGTCAGCGGGTCGGTCCACGCGGCCATGGGTTCGCCGGCCCGCAGGTGCAGGACGGGGGCGCGGGTGGGCCGGGGGGTCCAGTCCAGGAGCAGCCGGTGGAAGGCGCCCATGGCGGTGAGCCGGGTGTCGTCGAGCGGTACGACCGCGCGGTCCGCGGCCCAGCGGAGCATGACGTCCCGCCAGGTGCCCATGGCCCCGGGGGCGCTGGGGGTGTAGATGTCGGCCAGTACCAGGGCGGCGGGGCCGGTGCCCCGGGCCTCCAGGTGCCGGGTGAGCGCGTGGGCGACGTTGGCTCCGGCGGAGTGGCCGATCAGGGCGTACGGCCGGCCGGCGGCGTACCGGGCGATGGCCTCGGCGTGGGTCCCGCACAGCGCTTCGAGGGTGCCGGGCAGCAGTTCGCCGGGCCGGAAGCCGGGGTGGGGCAGCGCCGCCACGGTGCGGCGGCCGGCCAGGGCCGCGGCGAGGGCGGCGAATTCGGCCGGACCGGAGACGGCCGTGGTGCCGGTGACCGCGATGAGCAGCGGTCCCCGGTCCCCGGCGGGTCCGTCGGTCAGCCGGACGGGGGTGACGGGCTGCTGTCCGGGGTCGGTGAAGACCGGGCGCAGGGCGGAGACGGCGCCGAGTGCCTCGACGGCCTCGGCGACCCTGCTGTCGGCGATCGCGGAGCGGTAGACGGCGACCAGGGTAATGTCGCCGGTGCCGTCGCCCCCGGCCGGGGGGCCCGCCGCTCCGGCCGGGTCCTGCAGGAGGTCCAGCAGGTGGGCGGCGAGCAGGTCGGGGGTGTTGTGGTCGTAGAAGGCCTCGGGTTGCAGTTCGGTGGCGGCCGCGGTGGCGAGCCGGCGCCGGAGCTGCCCGATGGCCAGGGAGTCGAACCCGGTCAGGGTGAAGGGCTCGTCGGCGGCGATCTCGTCGGGGCTCTCGTACCCGAGCACGGCGGCGGCCTCGGTGCGGACCAGGGTCCGGACGGCTGCGGCGCGTTCGGCGGGGCCGAGGGCGGCGAGTCCGGGGCGCGGGTCGCGCGGCCGGGGGCCGGCCGGGGCCCCGTGGCCGGCGGCCGGGGCGGCGGCCACGGGGACGACGGCGGGGACGACGAGGCCGGAGATGAGCGGGCTGGGCCGGTGGGAGGTGAACCCGAGGGCGAACCGTTCCCAGTCGGTGTCGGTGACAGTGATCTGGGCCTCGCCGGCGGCGACGGCGCGGAAGAGTTCGGTGAGGGCGTCCTGCGGGTCCATGGGGCGCACTCCCCTGCGGCGCAGGTACGCGGCGCCCTCGCCGTCGCCCATGCCGCCGCCGCCCCACAGGCCCCAGGCCACGGAGGTGGCGGGCAGGCCGTCGGCGCGGCGCCGTTCGGCGAGCGCGTCGAGCGCGGCGTTCGCCGCGGCATAGGCGCACTGCCCGGCGCTGCCCCACACCCCCGCGCCGGAGGAGTAGAGGACGAAGGCGTCGAGGCCGAGGTCCCGGGTGAGTTCGTCGAGGTGCTGGGCACCGGCGACCTTCCCGGCGTAGACCTCGGAGACGAGTTCGGGTCCGGTCTCGGTCAGCGGGCTGACCTGGGGTACGCCCGCGGCGTGGAAGACGGCGGTCAGCGGGGTGTCGGAGGGGATCCGTCCGAGGAGCGCGGCGAGCGCGTCCCGGTCGGCGACGTCGCAGCTCGCGAAGGTGGCCTTGGCGCCGAGGGCGAGGAGGTCGGCCTCCAGGTCCGCCGCGCCGGGGGCCCGGGCCCCGCGCCGGGTGACGAGCAGCAGGTGCTCGGCGCCCTCCCGGGCGAGCCGGCGGGCGAGGTGGCCGCCGAGGGCTCCGGTGCCGCCGGTGACCAGGACGGTGCCGCGGGGGCGGTACGGGCCGGGGACACGCGGCGCGGGGGCCGCTGTGAGCCGGCGGCCGAGGGTGCCGGAGCCGCGGACGGCCACCTGGTCCTCGGCGCCGCCGAGGGCCCCGGCCAGCAGCCGCCAGGCCTCGTCCTGTCCGGGTTCGGCTCCGGTCGCGGTCGCCGGCAGGTCGACCAGGCCGCCCCACAGCGTGGGGAGTTCGAGCGCGGCGACGCGTCCGAGGCCCCAGAGCTGGGCCCCCGCCGGCCCCGGCCGCTCACCGGGGGCGGTAACCACGGCTCCTCGGGTGGCGCACCAGAGACGGGCCGTCATGGACGTCTCCGCCATCGCCTGGACAAGGGACAGCGTGGCCCGGACAGCGGCCGGGACGAGACCGGTGGCGGGCTCCTCCCGGTCCTCCGCGCCCAGCAGGGAGAGGACCCCCTCGACGGGAGCGGCTGTGTCGCTCCGGGCATCGGTGAGCAGTGCGGCGAGGGCGGCCCGGTCGGTCCGCCCTGGGCCGACGGGGAGCCGCCGGACGTGGGCGCCCCGGGCGCGCAGGGCCCGCTCGGCGTGGTCGGTGACGGCTCCGGAGGACTCGACCAGCAGCCAGGTGCCGGTCAGGGGGGCGCCGGCGGGGGCGGGCAGCGGGCTCCAGGTGACGTGGTGGCGGCGCGGTCCGCCGGCCGGGCCGTGTCCGCCGCCTCGGGGGGTGGGGGCGATCCAGTACCGGCGGTGCTGCCAGGCGTACACGGGCAGCGGCACCGGCCGGGCCGGGGCGGTGGGGAAGAGCCGTCCCCGGTCGAGAGCGGCGCCCCGGGTCGCGGCGGTGGCCACCGCCCGCAGCAGGGTGGCGGTCGCGGGGCGGCCTCGGCGCAGTACGGGGACCATGGCGGCCGGTTCCGTACCGGGGTCGTCGACGGACAGCACCTCCTGGGCCATGCCGCAGAGAACGCCGTCGGGGCCGAGTTCGACGAAGGTGGCCGCGCCCAGGTCGCGGGCGGTGCGCACGCCGTCTGCGAAGCGGACCGCCGCGCGGACGTGTCCGGCCCAGTAGGCGCCGGTGCGCAGGTCGTCGCCGGCGGCCCGGCGTCCGGTGACGTTGGAGATGACGGGGATCCGGGGTGCCCGGTACGAGAGCCCGTCGGCCAGGGCCCGGAACTCCTCCAGCATGGGGTCCATGAGCGGGGAGTGGAAGGCATGACTGACTGTCAGGCGCTTGGTTTTGACGTCCCGTTCGGCGAGCAGTTCCGCCGCCTGTCCGACGGCCTCCCCGGTGCCGGAGAGAACCACGGACCGGGGGCCGTTGACGGCGGCGACGGCGAGGACGTCCTCGCGGCCGGCCAGGAGCTCGCCCAACTCGTCCTCGCCGGCCCGTACGGACAGCATCGCGCCGCCGGCCGGGAGGGCCTGCATCAGCCGGCCGCGTGCGGCTACGAGGGTGCAGGCGTCGTCGAGGCCGAGGACGCCTGCCACGTGGGCGGCGGCGATCTCGCCCACGGAGTGGCCGAGGACGACGTCGGGGCGCATGCCCCAGTGCTCCAGCAGCCGGAACAGGGCGGTTTCGACGGCGAAGAGGGCGGCCTGTGCGTACTGGGTCCGGTGCAGCAGGGCTTCGTCGGGGGTGCCGGGGGCGGCGTCGAGCACGGCGGCGAGCGGGCGGTCGAGGTGCGGGTCGAGGCGTTCGGCGACGGCGTCCAGCGCTTCGGCGAACACCGGTTGGGCAGCGCGCAGTTCGCGGGCCATGCCGGGGCGCTGGCTGCCCTGTCCGGTGAAGAGGAAGGCTGTCCTGGCCTCGCGGCGGCGCACTCCCGTGACGACGGAGGGTGAGGGGTCGCCCCCGGCGAGGGTTCCCAGGGCGCGGGTGAGTTCCTCGTACGAGCTGCCGAGGACGACGGCCCGGTGCTCGAAGGCTGTGCGGGTGGTGGCCAGCGCGTGGCCGACGGCCTGTGCGGTGGCACCGGCGGCGGCCGCTCCGGCGAGGTGCGCGTGCAGCCGGCCGGCCTGGGCCCGGAGGGCTTCGGCGGAACGGCCGGAGAGGAACCAGGCGGTCGGCCGCTCCTCCCCCGGCCCGTCCCCGGGGGAGGCTGCGGGAGTCGTGCCCGGGGTTTCGGCACCGGCCGCGTCCTCGGTGTCCCGCGCCGCTTCCTCCACGATCAGGTGGGCGTTCGTACCGCCGACGCCGAAGGCGGAGATCCCGGCGCGGCGCGGGCGCGGGCCCGCCGGCCAGGCCACCGGCTCGGTCAGCAGCCGTACCCGGCCGGAGGACCAGTCGGCGTGCGGGGTGGGGGTGTCCGCGTGCAGGGTCCTGGGCAGCAGTCCGTGGCGCATGGCCTGGATGGTCTTGATGACGCCGCCGACGCCTGCGGCGGCCTGCGAGTGGCCGATGTTGGACTTGAGGGAGCCGAGCCACAGGGGCCGGTCCGCCTCGCGGCCCTGTCCGTAGACGTCGAGCAGGGCCTGGGCCTCGATGGGGTCGCCGAGCTGGGTGCCGGTGCCGTGCGCCTCGACGGCGTCGATGTCCTCGGGGCGCAGTCCGGCGTCGGCGAGGGCCTGGCGGATGACGCGCTGCTGGGAGGGGCCGTTGGGGGCGGTGAGGCCGTTGCTGGCGCCGTCCTGGTTGACGGCGGAGCCTCGGATGACGGCGAGCACCGGGTGCCCGTTGCGCTCGGCGTCGGAGAGCCGTTCCAGTACGAGCACGCCGGCGCCCTCCGCCCAGCCGGTGCCGTCCGCGTCTGCGGAGAAGGCCTTGCAGCGGCCGTCCGCCGCGAGGCCCTTCTGCCGGGAGAACTCGACGAACGCGGCGGCGTCGGGCATGACGGCCGCGCCGCCGGCCAGTGCGAGGCCGCACTCCCCGCGGCGCAGGGCGGCGACGGCCAGGTGCATGGCGACCAGCGAGGAGGAGCAGGCCGTCTCCACCGTCAGGGCCGGGCCCTCAAGTCCGAGGACGTAGCTGATCCGGCCGGAGAGCACGGCGTCGGCGCTGCCGGTCAGGAGGTAGCCCTCGGAGCCTGCGGGCACCCGGTCCAGATCGGTGGCGTACTCGGCGTGGGCGGCACCGATGTAGACGCCCGTACCGGTCCCGCGCAGGGTGCGCGGGTCGAGGCCGGTACGTTCCAGGGCCTCCCAGGACACCTCGAGGAGCAGCCGCTGCTGGGGGTCCATGACGACGGCCTCGCGCGGCGAGATCCCGAAGAACGCGGCGTCGAAGTCGGCTGCGCCGGCGAGGAATCCGCCCTGGTTGCAGTAGGTGGTTCCGGGCGACTCGGGGTCCGGGTCGTAGAGCCCTTCGAGGTCCCAGCCGCGGTCCTCCGGGAAGGGCGCGACGGCGTCCGTCCCGGAGGCGACCAGCTCCCAGAGTGCCTCGGCGGAGTCGGCTCCGCCCGGATACCGGCAGGCCATGCCGACGACTGCGACGGGCTCGTGGGCGGCCGCGGTCAGCTCCCGGTTGCGCCGGCGCAGCCGCTCGGTCTCCTTGAGCGAGGTCCGGAGCGCCTCCATGAGCTTTTCGGAGGACATGGCCATCGGTGGGGCCCCTCTCTGAGTCGGGCGGAGCTGCGTTCGGACGGAGCGGCGTTCTCGCGGCCGCCGGCTGGGGTACGGCTCAGGCCGCGTCGCGCAGCGCCAGCTCGATCAGCGCGGCCTCGTCGAGTTCGTCGAGTTCGTCGAGGGCGGCGATCTCGTCGAGGTCGCCGCTTGCGCGGGCGGCGCCGAACCGGTCCGCCCCATCGAACCCGCCGCCGCCTGAGAACCGCTCGGGCGCCGCCGTACCGGGCGCCGCGGAGGCCAGGGCGAGCAGCGTGTCCAGCAGCTCCGCCTCGCGCAGCACGCCCAGCGGGATCGTGGCCAGGGCGGCCCGGATCCGCTGCTCCTCGGGGGTACCGGTGCCTGCTGGGGCGGCCGGGCTGAGGACTTCGGCCAGATGGGCGGCCATGGCGGCGGCGGTGGGGTGGTCGAAGACCAGGGTGGGGGGCAGCTTGCGGCCGCAGGCGCGGCTGAGCCGGCCCGCCAGCTCGCCTGCGGTGAGGGAGCTGAACCCGAGGTCCTTGAACGCCTCTTCGGGGTCGACGTCCTCGGGTCCGGTGTGGCCGAGCACGGCCGCGACGCTGCCGCGGACCTCGTCGAGCACGATCTCGTAGCGCTCGGCGGGGCCGGCTGCGGCGAGCCGGGCGGGCAGCCCGTCCGCCCCGGCTCCGTCGGGCTGCCCGCCGGACGCCCCGGCGGTTCCGTCGCCGCCGGATCCGCCCACGCCGGGCAGTTCGCCGATCAGCGGGCTGGGGCGGAACGTCGTGAACCCCTTGGCGAAGAGCGGCCAGTCCATGTCGGCGAGCGCGACGCAGCCGTCCTCGCGGTCCAGAGCCCGTGCCAGGGCCTGCACGGCCCTTACGGGGTCCATGGCCCGCAGTCCTCGGCTGCTGAGGAACTCCTCGCCGGCGCCCTCGCCCATGCCGCCGCCGCCCCACAGGCCCCAGGCCACGGAGGTGGCGGGCAGGCCGTCGGCGCGGCGCCGTTCGGCGAGCGCGTCGAGCGCGGCGTTCGCCGCGCCGTAGGCGCTCTGGCCGCCGCTGCCCCAGACTCCGGCCCCGGAGGCGTACAGGACGAACGCGTCGAGTTCCCGGGTGCGTGTCAGCTCGTGCAGGTGCTGGGCACCGGCAACCTTGCCCGCGTACACCTCGGCGAGGGAGTGGGCGTCGGTGTCGAGGAAGGCGGCCGAGTGCGGGACGCCGGCGGTGTGGAAGACGGCGGTGGGCGGGTGGGCGTCGAGGAGGGCGGCCAGCGCCTCGCGGTCGGACACGTCACAGGCGGCGAGGGTGACTTCGACACCCAGGGCACGCAACTCCTCGGCCAGCCCGGCAGACCCGGGAGCATCCGGACCGCGGCGCCCGGTCAGCACCAGATGCCCGGCCCCGGCCCCCGCGAGCCAACGCGCGACATGAGCACCGAGAGCACCGGTACCACCCGTCACCAGGACAGTGCCCCGGGGGGTGTAGGTGCGGCGGGCGGGGACGCCGGCAGCGGGAACGAGCCGGCGGCCGTAGCTGCCGGAGGCGCGGACGGCGATCTGGTCCTCGTCGGCGATTCCCGCCAGGGCGGCGGCCAGCCGCTGCCAGGCGCGTGCGTCGGGGGCCTCGGGCAGGTCGACCAGGCCGCCCCAGAGGAGGGGGTGCTCCAGTGCGATGCCTCGGCCGAGTCCCCAGACCTGTGCGCCTTCGGAGCCGGGCCGTTCGGCGGGCGAGACGGCGACGGCGCCACGGGTCACGGCCCAGAGCTTCGCGGTGAGGCCGGCGTCGGCCGCTGCCTGCGCGAGGAGGGCGGTGCCGAGCACGGCGAGGGCCAACTCGGGGCTCTCGGGGTGTGGTCGCCGGTCGGTTCCGAGGAGGGAGAGGATGCCGTCGACGGGCCGGGCGGTGCCTCCTGCGGTCTCCTCGCCGCTCTTGTACGCGGTGAGCAGGCCGGTCAGGGTCTCGCGGGTGGCGGTGTGCGCGTCGAGGGTCAGGCGTTCGATGCGGGCACCGTGCCGGACGAGGGTGGCCTCGGCCGCGTCGGCGAACGCGTCCGCGTCGGCGTCCGGGCCTTCGGGGAGGACGAGGAGCCAGCGCCCGGAGAGGTCGGGGGCGGTGGCGGATACCGGCTCCGCGAGGCCCTTCCAGGTGGTGCGGTAGCGCCAGGAGTCCGTACCGGTCGGGTCGGCGGCGGGCGCGGACCGGGCGGAGGGCTCCAGCCAGTAGTCCTTGTGCTGGAAAGCGTAGGTGGGCAGGTCGACAACCCTGGCTCCGGTGCCGTCGAAGAGGACACCCCAGTCGATGTCGACGCCACGGACGAACAACTCGGCGGCCGAGGTCAGGAAACGCTCCCAGCCACCCTCATCACGCCGCAACGAACCACCGGCCAGGACATCCCTGCCCTCGGCGGTCTCCTGAATACCCATGATCAGCACAGGATGCGCACTGGACTCGATGAACGTCCCGAAGCCCCGATCCAGGAGCAGCCGGACCGTCTCCTCGAAACGAACCGTCTGCCGAAGATTCCGGTACCAATACGCGGCGTCCAGCACCGTCGTATCAACCAGCTCACCGGTCACCGTCGAATAGAACGGAATCTCCGAACGACGCGGCGTGATCGGAGCCAGGACGTCGAGGAGTTCGGTCTCGATCCGCTCCACATGCGCGGAGTGCGACGCGTAGTCCACCGGCACCTGCCGAGCCCGCACCTCCTCACCCTTATACGCGGCCACGATCTCCGTGATCGCATCGGCATCACCGGACACCACCGTGCTCGACGGACCATTCACCGCCGCCACACTCAACCGACCGACCCACTCCACCCCGGCAAGACGCTCCTCGACCTCCGCCAACGGCAACGGAATCGACGCCATGCCGCCGAGGCCGGCCAGCTCACGGCCGATCACACCCGCCCGCAACGCCACCACACGAGCCGCGTCCTCCAAAGACAACGCCCCCGACACGGCAGCGGCCGCGATCTCTCCTTGGGAGTGCCCCACCACCGCATCCGGAACAACCCCGAACGAACGCCACAACTCAGCGAGCGACACCATCACAGCCCACGTGACCGGCTGCACCACACCCACATCGTCCAGCGAACCCCCCGCACGCACCACCTCAACCACATCAAAATCAACAAACGGCGCCAACGCATCCGCACACTCACGCAACCGGGCAGCGAACACCGGCGAGGACTCCAACAGCCCCGCACCCATCCCCACCCACTGCGTCCCCTGACCCGGGAACACCAACACCCGACGCCCCACCGGACCCACCGAGTCCTCGACGATCCGGGACCCGAGCGTGACCTGACGGTGCTCGAACACCGAACGCGAGGTCACCAGCGAATACCCGACATCCAGCAGACGCGGCGCACCCTCCACCTCAAGACGGGCCCGCAACCGCTCCGCCTGGACCTTGAGCGCCGCCCCCGACTTCGCCGACACCACCAACGGAACCACCGGCAACTCACGAACCACCGACTCCTCCGCCGCATCCGGCACAGGAGCCTGCTCAAGAATCACGTGGGCATTGGTCCCGCTCACACCGAAGGAGGAGACGCCCGCACGGCGCGAACGTCCGGTCTCCGGCCACGGACGCGACTCGGTGAGGAGGGAGACGACGCCGTCCTCCCAGTCGACCTGCGAGGACGGGGCGTCCACATGCAAGGTCTGCGGCAGCACGCCCTCCTGCAGGGCCATCACCATCTTGATGACCCCGCCGACACCGGCGGCGGCCTGGGTGTGCCCGATGTTCGACTTCAACGAGCCCAGCCACAGCGGTCGTTCGGGGGTGTGCGCACTGCCGTACGTGTCGATGAGGGCGTGCACCTCGATGGGGTCGCCGAGCTTGGTGCCGGTACCGTGCGCCTCGACCACGTCGACGTCGCCGGCGGTGACCTGCGCGTCGGCGAGGGCCTGGCGGATGACGCGCTGCTGGGCGGCGCCGCTGGGAGCGGTGAGGCCGTTGCTCGCGCCGTCCTGGTTGACGGCCGAGCCCCGCAGTACCGCGAGGACGCGGTGACCTTTGCGCACGGCGTCGGAGAGCCGTTCCACCAGGATGATGCCGGCGCCCTCTCCGGGGCCGAACCCGTCGGCGGCATCGGCGAAGGCCTTGCAGCGCCCGTCGGCGGCCACGCCGCGCTGGCGGGAGAACTGTACGAAGACGGCGGGTGTGGACATGACGGTGACGCCGCCGGCGAGAGCGAGGTCGCACTCGCCCGAGCGCAGTGACCGGGCGGCCTGGTGGAGGGCCACCAGGGAGGAGGAGCAGGCGGTGTCCACGGAGACGGACGGCCCTTCGAGGCCCAGCGTGTAGGAGATGCGGCCCGAGGTGAAGCTGACCACCCCGCCGGTGAGCAGGTCGCCCTCCAGCTGTGCGGAGGGCTCGTGCACTCCGGAGGTGTAGCCGCCGTCCCAGGCGCCGACGAACACACCGGTGCGGGACCCGGCCAGGGACCGGGGGTCGATCCCGGCGCGCTCCAGGGCCTCCCAGGAGGTTTCGAGCAGGAGCCGCTGCTGCGGGTCCATCGCCACCGCCTCACGGGGCGAGATCCCGAAGAAGCCCGGGTCGAAGGCCCCGGCGGACCCGAGGAAGCCGCCTTCGCGGCAGTACGAGCGGCCGGCCGCGTCCGGGTCGGGGTCGTAGAGCCCCTCGACGTCCCAGCCCCGGTCGCCCGGGAAGGGCGAGACCGCGTCGGTGCCGCCGGACACGAGGTCCCACAGGTCCTCGGGGGAGCCGGCGCCGGGGAAGCGGCAGGCCATGCCGACGATCGCGATCGGCTCGTGGGCCCGTGCCTCCAGTTCCTTGAGGCGCTCGCTGGTGCGGTGCAGTTCGGTCGTGGTCCGCTTCAGGTACTCGCGGAGCTTCTCTTCGTTCGCCATGTCTCGTCACCCGTCACGTGCTGTGCGGTTCAGAACCGCTCGTCGATGAATGCGAAGATCTCGTCGTCGTCGGCGTCCTCGATGGACTCGGCCACCGATTCGGCCTTCGCGTCCGCTGGATGCGTGCTGCCGGGTCCGCCGCCGATTCCGCCCCACAGGCCGGTGAGGGCGGTGAGCCGGTTGGCGATCTCCTTGTGCGCTGTTTCGTCGGGGGTGGCGGTGCCGTCGGCGGTCTGTCCGGCGAGGGCACCGAACAGGGCCTCCAGGCGGTCGAGTTCCGCCATGACGGAGGTGCCGCGCGCGTCCGTGGCGGCCTCGGGTGCGGTCCCGTCCTCGGGCGCCAGTTCGCGGCGCAGGTGCGTGGCGAGGGCCTCCGGGGTCGGGTGATCGAAGACCAGGGTGGCCGCAAGGCGCAGACCGGTGGCCTCGGCCAGCCTGTTGCGCATCTCGACGGCGGTGAGGGAGTCGAACCCGAGCACCTTGAATGCCCGGTCGACGATGATGCCTTCCGGTCCGCCGTGGCCGAGCACGGCCGCGGCGTGGATCCGTACGGTTTCCAGGACCAGTTCCTGCTGCTCCTGGGGGGCCAGGCCGGCGAGCCGGTCGGCGAGGGTCTGCTCGGGGCTGTCCTGGCTGGGCCGGTCGGTCCGGTTCTCCGTGCCGCCGACGAGCGAGCCGAGGAAGGCGGGAACGGGGCCGGCTGCGCGCAGGGCCGCGTGGTTGAGCCGGATCGGGACCTGGAGGGGGCTGTCGACGGCCTGCGCGGCGTCGAAGAGCGCGAGCCCCTCGGCGTCGGTGAGGGGCATGACGCCTCCTCGGGCGAGCCGGCGGTGCATTCCGCTCTGGTCGAGGTGTCCGGCCATGCGGCTGCTGCTGGACCACAGTCCCCAGGCGAGGGACACGGCCGGCAGGCCGAGGGAGCGGCGGTAGCCGGCGAAGGCGTCGAGGAAGGCGTTGGCCGCCGCGTAGCCGCCCTGGCCGGGGCTGCCGAAGAGTGCGGAGGACGAGGAGTAGAGGACGAAGGCGGACAGGTCGAGGTCGCGGGTCAGTTCGTGCAGGTTGAGCACGGCGTCGACCTTGGGCCGCAGGACGGTGTCCAGGCCCTCGGGGGTGAGTGTGGGCAGGGTGCCGTCGGCGAGGACGCCGGCGGTGTGGACCACGGCGGTCAGCGGCTGGTCCTGCGGTATGTCCGCGAGGAGCGCGGCGAGCTGTTCGCGGTCGGCCGCGTCGCAGGCCCGTACGGCGACCTCGGCGCCCAGGGCGGTCAGTTCGGCGGCGAGGTCGCGGGCGCCCTCGGCCTCGATGCCCTGGCGGCCGGCGAGCACGAGGTGGCGGACGCCGTGCTCGGCGACCAGGTGGCGGGCGGCAATGCTGCCGAGGGTGCCGGTGCCGCCGGTGACCAGGACGGTGCCGTACGGCCCGAAGGACGGCGGCAGGGTGAGGACGAGCTTGCCGGTGTGCCGGGCCTGGCTGAGGGTGCGGAACGCCTCGCGGGCGTGCCGGATCTCGTAGACCGTCAGCGGCAGGGGCTTCAGGACCCCGGCCTCGAAGAGGGTGAGCAGTTCGCGGAGCATCTCGCCGACGGTCTCGGGACCGGCCTGCACCAGGTCGAAGGCCTGGTAGACGGTGCCGGGGTGGTCGGCGGCGATCTGCTGCGGGTCGCGGACGTCGGCCTTGCCGAGCTCCAGGAAGTGACCGCCTCCGGGGAGCAGCCGCAGACCTGCGTCGACGAAGTCGCCGGCGAGGGAGTTGAGGACGATGTCCACGCCCTTGCCGCCGGTCTCGGCGAGGAACTCGTCGGCGAACTTCAGGGTGCGGGAGTCGGAGATCGCCTCGTCGCCGAGGCCGAGGCGTCGCAGGGTGTCCCACTTGCCGGTGCCGGCCGTGGCGTACACGGTCAGTCCGTGGTGGCGGGCCAGCTGGAGGGCTGCCATGCCGACGCCGCCGGCGGCGGCGTGGATCAGGACGCGCTGGCCGGGTGCGGCCTTGGCGAGGCGGGTCAGGGCGTACTGGGCGGTGAGGAACACGGCGGGCACGGACGCGGCCTCGGCGTAGGTCCAGCCGGAGGGGATCGGGGCGACCATGCGGTGGTCGGCGATCGCGTACGGGCCGAAGCCGCCGGTCCACATGCCGAGGACGCGGTCGCCGGGGGCGAGTCCGGTCACGCCGGGCCCGACCTCGGTGACGACGCCCGCGCCCTCGGCTCCCATGACGCCTTCGCCCGGGTACATGCCGAGGGCGATGAGGGTGTCGCGGAAGTTGAGCCCGGCGGCGCGTACGGAGACGCGCACCTGCCCGTCCCGGAGTTCGCCCAGGGTGTCGGGCGCTTCGGCGAGGCGCAGCCCCTCCATGGTTCCGGTGCCGCTGGTGGTGAGCCGCCAGGCGGTGGTGTCGACGGGCGGTACGAGGGTGTCGCCCCGGGCGGCGTCGGTGCCGGGCCTGGCGAGCCTGGGGACGCGGACGCCGGTGCCTCGGACGGCGGCCTGGGGTTCGCCGCAGGCGAGGGCGGCGGCCAGGGCGGTGCCGTTGACGGAGTCGGTGTCCACGTCGAGCAGGGCGAAGCGGCCGGGCTCCTCGGACTGGGCGGAGCGGATCAGGCCCCAGACGGTGGCTGCGGCGGGATCGTCGAGTTCGTCGTCGGCGCCTGCGGCGACGGCGCCCCGGGTCACCAGGGCGAGGGTGGTGGCGGTGAGGGCGCTGCCGTGTTCCAGCCAGGTCTGGGCGAGGTCCAGGGCCCGGTGGGCGGTGGTGTGCGCGGAGGGCGCGTCGGGGCGGGGCAGGTGCGGGAAGGAGACGACGGCGGTGTCCGGCGCCTGTCCGGCGGCGGCGGCTTCGAACAGTTCGTCCAGGCCCGGGTACCAGTCGCAGGAGGTGCCGGTGGTCTCCAGCGCGGAGGCGACCTTGGCGTGGTCGTCGCCGACGACGGCGATCCTGCGTACGGGCAGGGCCGGGGCGGCGGGCAGCGGCTGCCAGTCGACCTCGTACAGGGCGCCGTTGCGCTTGGCGCGGCCCTCGGGGCCGACGGCGAACTGGTCGTCGGAGACGGTCCGTACGACGAGTTCGTCGACGGAGAGGACGGGCCGGCCGGATTCGTCGGTGCACAGCAGGCGCACCGCCTCGGCGCCGGCCGGGGAGATGCTGACGCGCAGCCGGGCGGCGCCCTCTGTGTACAGGCGGACGCCACGCACGGCGAACGGCATGCGGGCCTTGCCGTCCTCGGGGAAGAACGACCCGAGGTTCATGGCCTGCAGGGCGGCGTCGAAGAGCGCGGGGTGCAGTCCGAAGCCGGCGGTGGCGTCGCCGGCCTGCGGCGGGAGGGCGACCTCGGCGTGGACGGTGGTGCCTTCGGCCCAGCCGGTGGAGAAGCCCCGGAAGAGCGGGCCGTAGTCGTAGCCCCGGTCGGTGAACCGTTCGTAGAAGGCTTCGGGGTCGGTGTCGGCGGGCCGGGCGGCTGCCGGGGGCCATACGGCCGGGCCGACGGGGGCGGGTGCGTCCTCGGCGGGGGCGACGACGGCCTCGGCGTGGCGGCGCCACGGGGAGCCCGGGTCGGCGCCGGCCTCGCGGGAGTGGACGGTGAGGGTGCGCCTGCCGTCGTCGGCGGCGGCGGTGACGAGCAGGTTCAGCTCGACGGCGCCGTTGTCGGGGAGGACCACGGGCGCCTGCAGGATCAGCTCGTCGAGGCGGTTGCAGCCGTGCTGGCGGCCGGCCCACAGGGCGAGGTCGACCAGGGCGGCGCCGGGCAGCAGAGCCGTACCCATGAGGGCGTGGTCGGCCAGCCACGGCTGGGTGTCGGAGCCGAGCCGGGCGGTGTAGGCGACCGAGCCGGACTCGGGGAGTTCGACGCCGGCGCCGAGCAGCGGGTGGCCGGCCTCGCGGATGCCGATGCCGGCGGCGTCGCCGCGGCGGGCGGGTGCGTGGTACCAGTAGCGCTTGCGCTGGAAGGGGTAGGTGGGCAGATCGACGCGGCGGGAGTCGGTGCCGAAGAGGGCGTCGGCGTCGATCTCGACCCCGCTGATGTGGGCCATGCCGAGCGCGGCGCCGAACCAGCGGGCGCCGCCCTTCTCCCGGCGCAGGGTGCCGAGCACGGCGGCCCGCCCGCCGACGTCGGCGGCGGTCTCCTGCACGGAGGTGGCGAGCATCGGGTGCGGGCTGGGCTCCAGGAAGACCTCGTAGCCGTCCGCGATGAGGGAGCGGGTGGCCAGCTCGAACTCGACGGGCTCGCGCATGTTCCGGTACCAGTACGCGCTGTCGAGGGCGGTGGTGTCGAGGAGTCCGCCGGTGACGGTGGAGTAGAAGGGGATCTGCCCGGTGCGCGGGGAGACCGGTGCCAGGACCTCCATGAGGTGGTCCTTGAGGGCGTCGACCTGGGCGGAGTGCCCGGCGGTGTCGACGCCGGGGATGGCGCGGGCGTGGATGCCCTCGGCGGTGAGCTCCTCCAGGAGTTCGCGGAGGGATTCGGGGTCGCCCGCGACGGCGGCGGTGCCGGGGCTGTTGACGGCGGCGACGGACAGCCGGTCGCCGAACCGCGCGAGGCGGACACGTATCTGCTCGGCGGGCAGGGACACGGCGAGCATGCCGCCCTTGCCGGCCAGGGTCAGCCAGGCCTGACTGCGCAGGGCCACGATCCGGGCGGCGTCGTCGAGGGAGAGGCCGCCGGAGACGTACGCGGCGGCGATCTCGCCCTGGGAGTGGCCGACGACGGCGTCGGGGTGCACCCCGATGGCCCGCCAGGCCTCGGCCAGGGACACCATCATCGTGAACAGCACGGGCTGGACCACGTCGACGCGGCTGAGCGCGGGGGCGCCGGGCACCTGCCGCAGCACGTCCATGACGGACCAGTCGAGGTACGAACGCAGGGCGGCGTCGCAGGCCTGCGCGGACTCGCGGAAGGCCGGCGAGCGGTCGAGTAGGCCCTCGGCCATGGCGGGCCACTGGGAGCCCTGGCCGGGGAAGACGAACGCGATGCGGTCGCCGGGACCGGCGGTGCCCCGGAGCACGGCCAGGTGCGGCCGGTCCTGGGCGAGGGAGTTGAGGGCGTCGAGGAGTTCCTCACGGCTCTCGCCGATGACGGCGGCCCGGTGCTCGAAGCGGGAGCGGGCCGCGACCAGGGTGTAGCCGGCGTCGGCGGGGTGCATGCCGGGGTGCTCGACGAGCCCGGCGCGCAGCCGGGCGGCCTGGGCGCGCAGGGCCGAGTCGGAGCGGGCCGAGAACAGCAGCGGGACGGTGACCTCGTCCCACCAGTCCGTGGCCCGGCCCTCGTCCTGGGCGCTGTCGTCGGCGGGACCGGCCGCGGTGTCGGAGCGCGGCGCCTCCTCGACTATGACGTGAGCGTTGGTGCCGCTGATACCGAAGGCGGACACGGCGGCGCGGCGCGCGGTGGCGCGCTCGGGCCAGGGCACGTCGTCGGTGAGCAGGGACACCGCTCCCGTGGTCCAGTCGACCCGCTGGGTCGGCTCGTCCACGTGGAGGGTGCGGGGCAGTGTGCTGCCGCGCAGGGCGAGGACCATCTTGATGACGCCTGCCACACCTGCGGCGGCCTGGGTGTGACCGATGTTGGACTTGACCGAGCCGAGCCACAGCGGGTCGTCGGCGGGCCGGGCCTCGCCGTAGGTGGCCAGTACGGCCTGGGCCTCGATGGGGTCGCCGAGCTCGGTTCCGGTGCCGTGCGCCTCGACGGCGTCGACGTCCTCGGGGCGCAGTCCGGCGTCGGCGAGGGCCTGGCGGATGACGCGCTGCTGGGAGGGGCCGTTGGGGGCGGTGAGGCCGTTGCTGGCGCCGTCCTGGTTGACGGCGGAGCCTCGGATGACGGCGAGCACCGGGTGCCCGTTGCGCTCGGCGTCGGAGAGCCGTTCGACGAGGAGCATGCCGGCGCCCTCGCCGAGGGCGACGCCGTCGGCGCCCGACGCGAAGGCGCGGGAGCGCCCGGAGGGGGACATGACGCGCTGGCGGGAGAACTCGACCAGCATTTCCGGGGTCGACATGACGGTGGCACCGCCGACCAGGGCCATGCCGCACTCGCCCCGGCGCAGCGACTGGACGGCCAGGTGCAGGGCGACCAGCGAGGCCGAGCAGGCGGTGTCGACGGTGACGGCGGGGCCTTCGAGGCCGAAGACGTACGAGAGGCGGCCGGACATGACACTGGCGGAGTTGCCGGTGCCGAGGTAGCCGTCGAAGTCCTCCTCGCTGTTCTGCAGCAGCGGCATGTAGTGCTGGCCGTTGGTGCCGACGAACACGCCGGTGCGGGTGCCGCGCAGGACGTTCGGGTCGAATCCGGCGCGTTCGCAGGCCTCCCAGGAGGTTTCGAGCAGGAGCCGCTGCTGCGGGTCCATGGCGAGGGCCTCGCGCGGGGAGATCCCGAAGAACTCCGGGTCGAAGTCGGGGGCCTCGTGGAGGAACCCGCCCTCACGGACGTAGGTGCGGCCCTGGGCCTCGGGGTCCGGGTCGTACAGCCCGTCGAGGTCCCAGCCCCGGTTGGTGGGGAAGGTGGTGATGGCGTCGCCGCCGTGGGTCACGAGCTGCCACAGTTCGTCGGGCGTGTTGATGCCGCCGGGGAAGCGGCAGGCCATGGAGACGATGGCGATGGGCTCGCTGTCGCCGCCGGCGGGCGTGGTGGCGAACGGGGCCGCTGTGTCGGGTTCCCGCACCCCGCCGGCCAGCTCGCCGAGGTGGCGGGCGACGGCCTCGGTGGTGGGGTGGTCGAAGACGAGCGAGGGGGCCAGGCTCAGGCCGGTGGCCTCCCGGAGCCGGTTGCGGAGTTCGACCGCGGTGACCGAGTTGAAGCCCAGTTCCTTGAAGGGCCGTTCGGAGGCGATGCCGTCGCCGGTGGCGTGGCCGAGCACGGCGGCGACGTGTGTGCGCACGAGGCGCACCAGCTCGCGCTGCCGTTCCTGGTCGGTCTTGTCGCGCAGGGCTGCCGCGAGGCCGGTGCCGCTGCTGTCCCGCTCGTCGGCGGCGGCCCGCTCGGCGGCCCGGAGCCGCTGGACGACGGGCAGTTCGTCGAGGAGGGCCGAGGGCCGGGCGGCGGTGTACGCGGGCTCGAAGCGCTCCCAGTCGATGTCGGCGACGGCGATGCCGGTCTCGCCGCGTCCGACGATCCCGTCGAGCACGTCGAGGGCGCGCTCCGGGTCGAGGAAGGACAGGCCGGTACGGAACAGCTGCTCGGCGGCGGGGCCGACGGCGACGCTCTGCCAGGGGGTCCAGGCCACGGAGGCGGCGGGCAGTCCGCGGCTGCGGCGGCCCTCGGCGAGGGCGTCGAGGTACGCCGTTCCGGCCGCGTAGCCGCCCTGGCCCGCGCCGCCCCAGACACCGGCGACGGAGGAGAAGACGACGAACGCGTCGAGTTCCGCGTCCGCCAGCAGGGCGTCGAGGCGGGTGGCGAGGTCGGTCTTGGCCGCGACGGAGGCGGCGAAGCCCTCCATCGTGGTCTCGGTGAGCAGGGTGAGGGGGGTCGTCGGCGGGGCGACGTAGACGGCGGTAGGGGTGTGCTCGGCCAGGAGTGCACGAAGCCCGTCCTGGTCGTCGAGCGCGCAGGGAAGGACGGTGGTGCGGTCGGCCAGGCCGGCGAGCGGCCCTTCGGTCCCGGCGGTCTCGTCCGTGAGGGTGCCGGTGAGCCCGGCGAGGACGATCCGTTCGGCGCCGCCGGTCAGCAGGCGGCGGGCGAGCGGGCCGGCCACGGCGGCGATGTCGCCGACGACGAGGACGGTGCCGCGCGGGCGGGTGACGGCGGCGGCCGGTGCGGCCGGCGCCTGGATCAGGCGGCGGCCGTACGTGCCGGAGGCGCGGACGGCGACCTGGTCGTCGGTGCCCGGGGCGGCGAGGATGCCGGCCAGCTGCTGGAAGGCGCGGGCGTCGGCGTCGGCCGGCAGGTCCGCGAGTCCGCCCCAGCAGACGGGGAGTTCGAGGGCGGCGACCCGTCCGAGGCCCCAGACCTGGGCCTGTACGGGGGACGGGGTCTCGGCGGGGGACACGGCCGCGGCGCCGAAGGTGACGGCCCACAGCCGGGCCTCGGTGCCGGCGTCGGCAGCGGCCTGGGCGAGGGTGAGGGTGCTGGCGAGGCCCAGCGGGACGGCCGGGTGGTCGGGGTGCGTGCCCTCCGCGAGGGCGAGGAGGGACAGGATGCCGGTGAGCGGCTCGGTCCCGGCCCGGTCGGCGGACTCGGCGAACCGGGCCCGCAGCAGGGACCGGTCGGCGGTGGCCGGGTTCACGGCGAACGGCTCGACGGTGGCGCCCCGGGCGGCCAGTGCCTGTCGGGCGGACTCGGCGGCCGGGGAACCGGTGAGTGCCTCGGGGAGGACGAGGAGCCAGCGCCCGGAGAGGCGGGCGGCGGGGTCCTTGGCGCTCAGGCCCTTCCAGGTGGTGCGGTAGCGCCAGGTTGCGGGACCGGAGGCCTCGGCGGCGGCGACTGCGGGAGCAGCCGTCTTCTCCAGCCAGTAGTGCTCGTGCTGGAAGGCGTAGGTGGGCAGGTCGACGATCCTGGCCCCGGTGCCGTCGAAGAGGACGCTCCAGTCGATGTCGACGCCACGGACGAACAACTCGGCGGCCGAGGTCAGGAAACGCTCCCAGCCACCCTCATCACGCCGCAACGAACCACCGGCCAGCACATCGACCCCGGCCGCATCAGCACTCTCCTGAATACCGATACCCAGCACCGGATGCGCACTGGATTCGACGAAGGTCCCGAAGCCCCGATCCAGGAGCAGCCGGACCGTCTCCTCGAAACGAACCGTCTGCCGAAGATTGCGGTACCAATACGCGGCGTCCAGCACCGTCGTATCAACCAGCTCACCGGTCACCGTCGAATAGAACGGAACCTGAGAACGGCGCGGCGTAATCGGGGAAAGGACGTCGAGGAGCTCGGTCTCGATCCGCTCCACATGCGCGGAGTGCGACGCATAATCCACCGGAACCTGACGAGCCCGCACCCCCTCACCCTTATACGCGGCCACGATCTCCGTGATCGCGTCCGCGTCACCGGACACCACCGTGCTGGAAGGGCCGTTAACGGCGGCCACACTCAGCCGACCCGCCCACCCAGCACCGGCAAGACGCTCCTCGACCTCCGCCAACGGCAAAGGAATCGACGCCATACCGCCGAGGCCGGCCAGCTCACGGCCGATCACACCCGCCCGCAACGCCACCACACGAGCCGCATCCTCAAGAGACAACGCCCCCGAAACAGCAGCCGCCGCGATCTCACCCTGCGAATGCCCCACCACCGCATCCGGAACAACACCAAAGGAACGCCACAACTCGGCCAACGACACCATCACAGCCCACGTCACCGGCTGCACCACACCCACACCATCCAACGAACCCCCCGCACGCACCACCTCAACCACATCAAAATCAACAAACGGCGCCAACGCATCCGCACACTCACGCAACCGAGCAGCAAACACAGGCGAAGACTCCAACAGCCCCGCACCCATCCCCACCCACTGCGTCCCCTGACCCGGGAACACCAACACCCGACGCCCCGTCTCGCCGGCCACACCCTCGACCTTCAGATCACCGAAGGAGACCGAGCGGTGCTCCAGATGCGAACGCCCGGCAGCAAGACTCACACCCACATCCAGCGGACGCAGCGCAGGATCCGTCTCCATCCGGGCACGCAACCGGGAAGACTGCGCTTCCAGGGCGGCTGCCGACTTCGCGGACACCACCAACGGAACCACCGGCAACTCACGGATCGGGGTGTCGTCGGCGGGTTCCGTAACAGGAGCCTGCTCCAGGATGACGTGGGCGTTGGTCCCGCTCACGCCGAACGCGGAGACCCCCGCGCGGCGCGAACGTCCGGTCTCCGGCCACGGACGCGACTCGGTGAGGAGGGAAACCGCGCCTGCGTCCCAGTCGACCTGTGAGGACGGGGCGTCCACGTGCAACGTCCGGGGCAGCACACCCTCCTGGAGCGCCATCACCATCTTGATGACACCACCCACACCCGCAGCGGCCTGCGCGTGACCGATGTTCGACTTCAACGAGCCCAGCCACAGCGGCTGCTCCGCCGAGCGCCGCCCGTAGGTGGCCAGCAAGGCCTGCGCCTCGATCGGGTCACCCAACCGGGTCCCCGTGCCGTGCGCCTCGACCGCGTCCACATCCGCAACCCCCAGACCGGCACTGGCCAGAGCCGCCCTGATCACCCGCTGCTGCGAAGGCCCATTCGGCGCCGTCAGACCATTGCTCGCACCGTCCTGATTCACCGCCGAACCCCGCACCACCGCCAGCACCCGACGCCCCGCAGCCACCGCATCCGACAACCGCTCCACCAACAGCACACCCACACCCTCGGCCCACCCCGTGCCGTCGGCGGCGTCCGCGAACGCCTTGCACCGACCGTCCGAAGCCAGCCCCCGCTGCTGCGAGAACTCCACGAAGGTGCTGGGTGTGGCCATGACGGTGACGCCGCCGGCGAGGGCGAGGTCGCACTCGCCGGAGCGCAGTGACTGGGCGGCGAGGTGAAGGGCCACCAGCGAGGAGGAACAAGCCGTATCGACCGTGACCGCCGGGCCTTCGAGACCCAGCGCATAGGAGATGCGACCGGAGACCACACTGCCGGAGCTGCCGGTGCCGCCGTAGCCGCCGGCGTCCTCGCCGTGGGCGGCCCGGTCGGTTCCGTAGTCGTGGTACATCGATCCGACGAAGACGCCGGTGCGGGAGCCCTTCAGCGAATCCGCCGGAACACCCGCCCGCTCCAACGCCTCCCACGACGTCTCCAACAACAACCGCTGCTGCGGATCCATCGCCACCGCCTCACGCGGCGAAATACCGAAGAACCCCGCATCGAACCCACCCGCACCATGAAGGAAACCCCCCTCACGCACATACGAACGCCCCGCAACACCCGGCTCCGGGTCAAACAGCGACTCCACATCCCAACCACGGTCACCCGGGAACGGCGACACCGCATCCACCCCCGACGACACCAACTCCCACAACCCCTCCGGAGAACCCACCCCACCCGGGAAACGGCACGCCATCCCCACGATCGCGATGGGTTCGCTGCCGCGCTCCTCGACCGCGCGCAGCTTCTCTCGGGTCTCGTGCAGTTCGGTCATGGCACGGCGCAGGTAGTCGCGGAGCCTGCCCTCGCTGCCGGTGGCGTCGTTGTGGGTGTCGTTAGCAGACACAGCTCTCCCCTGGAGGTGTCGGTGCCGGACTTCAGGCAGTGCGGAAGTCATTGTCGAGCAGCTGGAAAAGCTCGTCGTCGGAGGCGGAATGGAGTAGTTCGGTGACGTCGCCGGTGTCCGGGGCGTCCGGATCCGGGGTGTGCCCGGCCGGGTCCGCGGCGGTGGTGCCGAGGTCGGCGAGCAGTGCCGCGAGGCGGTCGGCCATGGTCTGCCGGGCCTCTTCTCCGAGGTCCGGCAGACTGCCGGCGCGGCTCGCGGCCTCGGTGAGCTGGTCGAGCAGGGCGAGTACGGAGGCCTCGGCGCCCGGCAGTTCCCCATCGAGGTGTTCGGCGAGGGCCAGGGGCGTCGGATGGTCGAAGACCAGGGTCGCGGTCAGCCGCAGTCCGGTGGCCTCCGTGAGCCGGTTGCGCAGTTCCACGGCGGTGAGTGAGTCGAAGCCGGCTTCGTTGAAGCTGCGGTTCGGGGCGATTTCGGCCGGGCCGGCGTGACCGAGCACGGCTGCCACCTCGGTGCGTACGAGATCGAGGAGGAACGCGGCGCGTTCGGCGCGGGGCAGTGCCGCGACCCGGTCGGCGAACCCGGCGGTCTCCGCGTCGGTGGTCCCGGCGGTCGGCCGTGCGGTGTGCGCGGCCGGGCGGCGGCGGGCGGCGGGTCCGGTGAGGGTGTGCAGGACCTCGGGCAGTGCGCCTCCCGCGTCGCGGGCTGCGGCGGGGTCGATGCGCAGGGGTAGCAGAACGGGTTCCTCGCGGGTGCAGGCCGCGTCGAAGAGGGCGAGGGCCTCGGGGTGCGAGAGGGGGACGAGCCCGCTGCGGCGGAGCCGGGCGGCGTCGGCCGCGGAGAGTTCGCCGGCCATGCCCTCGCCGGCCCAGGGGCCCCAGGCGAGGGAGAGGGCGGGCAGGCCCTGGGCGCGCCGCCAGGAGGCGAAGGCGTCCAGGTAGGCGTTGGCGGCGGCGTAGGTGGCCTGTCCGGCGCTGCCGAGGAACCCGGCCGCGGAGGAGAAGAGCACGAACGCGTCGAGGTCGTGGTCGCGGGTGAGTTCGTGCAGGACCTGTACGGCGTCGGCCTTGGGCCGCAGTACGGCGGCGAGGCGGTCGGCACTCTGGGCGGTGACCAGTCCGTCGTCGAGTACGCCCGCGGTGTGGACCACGCCGGTCAGGGGGTGGGCGGCGGGCAGTTCGGCGAGGAGCGCACCGAGGGCCTCGCGGTCGGCGGCGTCGCAGGCGGCGACGCGGACCGAGGCGCCGGCCCCGGTGAGTTCGGCGGTGAGCCGGGCCGCCTCGGGGGCGTCCGGGCCGCGCCTGCTGGTCAGCAGCAGCCGGCGTACGCCGTGCCGGTGGACCAGGTGGCGGGCGACGACGGAGCCGAGGCCGCCGGTGCCGCCGGTGACCAGCACGGTGCCCTCGGCGTTCCAGACGGTGCCGGTGGCGGGTTCGGTGCCGGGTGCGGCACGGACAGCGGCCGGGGCGTGCGGGGTGCCGTCGCGCAGGGCGAGCTGCCCGGGTGCGTCGCCCCGGGCGATGGCGGCGGGCAGGGCGGCGTACGAGGCCGGGGCGGTGTCGAGGTCGACGAGGGCGAAGCGGCCGGGGTGCTCGGTCCGCGCGGAGCGCAGGAGGCCCCAGGCCGCGGCGGCTGCGGGGTGGGTAACGGGACCGGCGCAGTCGACGGCGCCGTGGGTGAGCAGGGTCAGGCGGGCTCCGGCGAGGTGTGGGGCCAGGAGCCAGGACCGGGCGAGTGCGAGGGCGCGGGTCCCTGCCTCGTGCGGGTCCCGCGGTCCGCGCAGGTCGGCGAGCACCTGGACGGGTGTGCCGTCGCCGGTGCGTACGCCGTCCAGGTCCTGCAGGCCGGTGCAGTGCCGTACGCGTGCGCCGGCGGCGGTCAGGGCCTCGGCCACGGCCGGGTCGTGGTCGCCCACGAGGTACCAGTCGGCGTCCTGGACGGTGACCGCCCCGGCGGCGGGCGCGGTCCGCAGGGGGTTCCATGCGGGGCGCAGCAGCAGTTCGGCAGAGACGCGGTCGGCGGCCACGCGGTCGGCGGAGATCCGGCGCATGGCGAGGGAGCGGGCGGCGAAGACGGCCCGGCCCCCGGGGTCGGCGGCGGTGACCGCGACGGAGTCGGGGCCGGCCGGGGAGATCCGGATCCGCAGGGCGTCGGCGCCCGCTGCGTGGAGCGTGGCGCCGGTCCAGGCGAAGGGGACGAGCCCGTGGGCGTCCTCGCGGGTGGCGGTCACGGCGTGCAGGGCGGCGTCGAGGAGGGCGGGGTGGATCCCGTATCCGGGCGCCTCGGCCGCCTCGGGCTCGGGCAGGGCGGCGTACGCGTAGACGTCCTCGCCGAGCCGCCAGGCTGCGCGCAGGCCCCGGAAGGCGGGGCCGTAGCCGATGCCGGCCGCTGCGAACCGCTCGTACTCCCCGTCGAGCGCGACGGGTTCGGCGCCCTCGGGCGGCCAGGTGCCGGTCAGGCCCGTGAGGTCGGGGCCGTCGGCGGACGGGCCGGCGGGCTCGGTGCGGCCGGTGGCGTGCAGGGTCCAGCCGTCGTCGTCGGGGCCGTCGGCCCGCGCACCGGCCGGAGCGGAGTGGACGGCGACCGGCCGGGTGCCGTCGTCGGCGGCCGGGCCGTGCCACAGGCGCAGCCGTACGGGCGTGTCCTCGGGCAGGACGAGCGGGTGCTCGAAGGCGAGTTCCGCGACGCCGTCCTCGCCGGCTGCGGTCAGGGCGAGTTCGAGGAGGGCGGTGCCGGGGAGGACCGGCCGGCCCGCGAGGGTGTGCTCGGCGGTCCACGGGTGGGTGCGGGTGGACAGGGTCGCCGTCCACACGGTGCCCCGGGCGTCGGGGAGCGCGACGACGGCGGCCAGCAGGGGGTGGCCGGCCGGGGAGAGGCCGGCGGCGGCCAGTGGGGCCTGCGGGGCGGGGGCGTCGAGCCAGTAGCGGCTGCGCTGGAAGGCGTACGTGGGCAGTTGGGCGGCCAGGGCGGTGCCGGCCCCGGGGTCCGGCGCGGGGGCGGTGGCCACGGGCAGACCGTGCACGTGGGCGGTGGCCATGGCCTGCTCGAAGGCGACGCCCTCGGGGCGGCCCCGGCGCAGCACGGAGAAGGTGAGGGTGGCCGGGCCCGTCTGCCGGGGTTCCGGCTCGTCGGTATCGAGGGCGGCGCGGCTCATCGCGGTGAGCACGGCCTCGGGACCGAGTTCGACGAAGGTGTCGATGCCTTCGGCGCGCAGGGCGCGCAGACCGTCGAGGAAACGCACCGGGCGGCGCGCGTGGCGGACCCAGTGGTCCGCGCCAAGCACGTCGCCTTCCGCTTCCGCGATCTCTCCGGTCAGGTTCGACATGACAGAAATCTTGGGCAGTCTGTATTCGAGACCGCGAGCGATCGTTTCGAACTGTGTCAACATGCCGTCCATGTGCGGCGAGTGGAAGGCGTGACTGACCTTCAGGAGCTTGGCGGCGCGACCGAGGCTCTTCCAGTGCTCGACCAGTTCACCGACGGCGTCCCCGTCCCCGGCGACGACGACGGCGTTGGGTCCGTTGACGGCGGCGAGGTCGAGTTCGGCCTCGCGGCCCACGAGCTGGGGCTCGATCTCCTGAGCGCTCGCGGCGATGGCGCCCATGGCGCCGCCCCCGGGCAGCTCGCCCATGAGGCGGCCCCGGGCGGCGACCAGGCGGGCCGCGTCGGCGAGGGTGAGCACGCCGGCGACGTGGGCGGCGGTGATCTCGCCGACGGAGTGTCCGGTCACGGCCTCCGGGTGCAGGCCCCGGGAGGTGACGAGGGCGTAGAGGGCGGCCTCAAGGGCGAACAGCGCGGGCTGGGTGTACTCGGTGCGGTCGAGCAGCGCGGCGTCGGCGGAGCCGGGCCGGGCGAACATCACCTCGCGCAGCGGGCGCCCCAGGTGCGGGTCGAACGCGGCACAGATCTCGTCGAGGCTGTGCGCGAACACCGGCTGGGACTCGTACAGTTCGCGGCCCATGCCGGGGCGCTGGCTGCCCTGGCCGGTGAAGAGGAAGGCGGTGCGACGGCCGGCGGCCGCGCGGCCGGTGACCACGCGGGCCGGGTCGGTGCCCTCGCCGGCGGCCAGGGCCTCGACCCCGCGCAGCAGTTCACCGGCGTCCGTCCCGAGCACCACGGCGCGCTGAGGGAACGCGGTGCGGGAGTGAGCGAGTACGGAGGCCACGGCGGCCGGGTCGGCCGGGCTCCCGGCGCGGTCGGCGGCGGTGAGGTGGCCGGCGAGCCGCCGGGCCTGGGCACGCAGGGCGGTCCCGTCGCGGGCGGAGAGGGCCCAGGCGAGGCTGCCGGGGGGCGGGGAGGCCGCCGGGTCCTCCCGGTCCTCGCGGTCCTCGGGGGTGGGTGCGGGGACGGCGGGTGCGGGTTCGGCCGGCGTCCGGTCCTCCTCCAGGATGATGTGGGCGTTGGTGCCGCTGGCGCCGAATGCGGAGACGCCGGCCCGTCGGGGCTCGCCCGGCCGCTCGGGCCACGGGGTGTGCTCGGTGAGGAGGGAGACCGCGCCGGCCGACCAGTCGATCCGGGTGGACGGCGTGTCGGCGTGGAGGGTCCGGGGCAGGGCGCTGTGCCGCAGTGCCAGCACGGTCTTGATGACGCCCGCGACGCCGGCGGCGGCCTGCGTGTGCCCGATGTTGGACTTGAGGGAGCCGAGCAGGAGCGGCGAGGAGGCCGGCCGGCCCTGGCCGTACGTGGCGAGCAGCGCCTGTGCCTCGATGGGGTCGCCGAGCCTGGTGCCGGTGCCGTGTGCCTCGACGGCGTCGACCTGGTCGGCGGTGAGCCGGCCACTGGCGAGGGCGGCGCGGATGACCCGCTGCTGGGCCGGGCCGTTGGGGGCGGTGAGACCGGCTCCGGTGCCGTCCTGGTTGACGGCGGAACCCCGGATGACGGCCAGGACCGTACGGCCTTCGCGCCGGGCGTCGGAGAGCCGCTGGAGCAGCAGCATGCCGGCGCCCTCGCCGAAGCCGGTGCCGTCGGCGCCGTCGGCGAACGCCTTGCAGCGGCCGTCCTCGGCGAGCCCGCGCTGCCGGGAGAAGTCGATGAACATCGTCGGCGTGGACAGGACGGTCGCGCCGCCCGCGAGCGCGAGGTCGCACTCCCCGGCGCGCAGGGCCTGCGCGGCCAGGTGGACGGCGACGAGCGAGGAGGAGCAGGCGGTGTCGACGGTGACGGCGGGGCCGCGCAGGCCGAAGGTGTAGGAGATCCGGCCGGAGGCGACGCTGCCGGCGCTGCCGTTGACGAGGTAGCCCTCGAGCCCCTCGGGTATGCGGCCGCCGGGGACGTGCGGGACGCGGGCGCCGTAGTCGTCGTACATCACGCCCGCGTACACGCCCGTACGGCTGTCGCACACGGTGTCGCGATCGAGCCCTGCCCGCTCCAGCGCCTCCCAGGAGGTTTCGAGCAGGAGCCGCTGCTGCGGGTCCATGGCGAGGGCCTCGCGCGGCGAGATCCCGAAGAACTCCGGGTCGAAGTCCGCGCAGTCGTAGAGGAATCCGCCTTCGCGGGCGTAGCTGGTGCCGTGCGTGTCCGGGTCCGGGTCGTACAGCGCCTCCAGGTCCCAGCCCCGGTCCTCGGGCAGCGCGGAGACGACGTCGGTGCCGGACTCCAGGAGCTTCCAGAGCGCCTCGGGGGTGTCGGCCCCGCCGGGGAGGCGGCAGCTCATCGAGACGATGGCGATCGGCTCCCGGGCGGCCTCGGCGATCTCTTCGGCGGCGCGCAGCCGGGTGCGGGTGGTGACGAGCTCCGCGGTCACGCGCTTGAGGTAGTCGCGGATCCTGTCGGTGCTGCCGGCGTCGTCGGTGCCGGTACCGGTGCTGGTGCCGTTGGCGGCGCTTCCCGTCACAGCTGCTCCTCGATGAAGGCGAAAAGTTCGTCGTCGGCGAGTTCGAGCGCCGGCTCGGGGGTGGCGGCCGCGGGCCCGCCCAGGACGGTGACCAGGGCGGCCAGCCGACGGTGGACGACCTCGCGACGGATGTCGTCCTCGGCGAGCTTGGTCACGGCGGCCTCCAGGGCCTCCAGTCCGGCGAAGGCGGCCTCGCCGGCCTCCCGGCCACCGCCCGCGGCGGTGTCCAGCTCCTCGCCGAGGTGCGTGGCGACGGCCTGAGCGGTGGGGTGGTCGAAGACCAGGGAGGCGGCAAGGCGCAGTCCGGTCACGGCGTTGAGCCGGTTGCGGAGTTCGACCGCGGTCAGGGAGTCGAAGCCGATCTCGCGGAAGGCGCGGGCCGGTTCGACCGCCTCGGGCCCGGCGAAGCCGAGTACGACGGCCACCTCGGCCCGGACCAGTGCCAGCAGCTCCCGGCCCCGAGCGACGGCGCCGAGCGGTGCCAGCCGCCGGGTCAGCGCCTGGGCGGCGCTCTCGCCGGAGCCGGTGGCGGCTGTGCCGGCCGACGCGGCTGCCGGTGTGACGGCCGAGCCCCTCGGGGCGGTGGGAGCCGGGACCAGGCCACGCAGCAGGGCGGGAACGGCCTCGGGGCCGTGCGCAGCCCGCTCACGGCGCAGGGCCTGAGCGTCCAGACGCAGCGGTACGAGGAGTGCCTCGCCGCCCGGTTCCCCCTGGCCCGCGAGGGCCAGGTCGAAGAGGGCGAGGCCCTGGTCGTTGGTCATGGGCGCGATGCCGGAGCGCCGCATACGGCGCAGGTCGGCCTCGGAGAGGTGCCCGGTCATTCCGCTGGCCTCGCCCCACAGGCCCCAGGCCAGGGAGACGGCGGGCAGCCCGGCCGCGCGGCGGTGCTGCGCCAGGGCGTCCAGGAAGGTGTTGGCCGCGGCGTAGTTGGCCTGGCCGGGGCGGCCGAGGAGACCGGCGGCGCCGGAGAACAGTACGAAGGCGGACAGCGGCAGGCCCCGGGTCAGCTCGTGCAGGTGCAGAGCGGCGTCGGCCTTGGGCCTCAGTACGGTGTTCAGCCGCTCGGCGTCGAGGGCGGCGAGTGCCCCGTCGTCGAGCACACCGGCCGCGTGGATCACCGCGGTCAGCGGGTGCGCCGGGTCGATGCCGTCGAGCAGGGCCGCGACGGCGGGGCGGTCGGCCATGTCGCAGGCAGCGATCTCGACGCGGGCGCCGAGCGTGGTCAGCTCCCCTTCCAGTTCTGCGGCCCCGGCCGCGTCCCGGCCGCTGCGGCTGACGAGGAGCAGTCGGCGGGCGCCGTGGGCGCTGACGAGGTGGCGAACGAGCAGGCGGCCGAGGGTGCCGGTCGCCCCGGTGACCAGCACGGTCCCCTCGGGGTCGAACGCGGTGCGGGTGGTGCCGGTAGTGCTGGTGGTGCCGGTGGTGTCGACCCCGGTCCCGGCGGTCGCCGCTCGGGTGAGAGCGGGAACGAGTACTTCGCCGGCCCGCAGGGCGAACTGGGGCTCGCCGGTGGCGAGCACCGCGGCGAGCGCGTCCGCCGAGGCGGGCGTGCCGTCGGTGTCGACGAGCGCGAACCGGTCCGGGTGTTCGGTCTGGGCGGACCGTACGAGCCCCCAGAGGCCGGCAGCCGCGAGTCCGTCCGCGGTGTCGTCGGCGGTGGCCGCGAGGGCCTGCCCGGTCAGCACGGTCAGGGGGATCTCCGCGAGGGGCCCGTCCTGCTCGAGCCAGTCCTGCACCAGGGCCAGGCCCCGGGCGGTGAGGGCGCGCACGTCCTCCGGCGTGGTCTGCGGACCGGCCGGGAACTGCGCGACCACGGCGTCCGGCAGGGCGGCGCCCGCGTCGACGGCGGCGCGCAGTGCCGAAGCGTCCGCGTGCGCCCCGGCCTCGGCGAGACCTGCGGCGGCGAGACCGAAGCCGTCGGTGCCGAGTACCGCCAGGCGGGCCGGCGGCTCGACCGCGGGCCGGCCGGCGGGCCGCTGCCAGGCCACGCGGTAGAGGGGGAGCCCGCTGTCGGCGGTGGCGCCGAGCAACGCGTCCAGGCGGTCCTGCGCCAGGGGCCGCATCACGAGGGCGTCCAGGGTGAGGACGGGGGCCGCGGTGAGGTCCGTGGCGTCGAGGCGTACCGCGCCGTCCCCGGCAGGGGTGATGCGCACGCGCAGCGAGTCCGCGCCCGTCGCGTGCAGGGTGATGCCCTTCCACGCGAACGGCAGCAGCACGGAGCCGTCCGGCACGTCGAGCAGCCCGCCGGCCAGCCAGGGCTGCAGGGCCGTGTCGAGCAGCGCGGGGTGTACGCCGTAGCCGGCCGCGTCGGCCCGGACCCGAGCGGGCAGCCGGACCTCGGCGAACACCTCGCCGTCGCCGCGCCACAGGGCCTCGATGCCGGCGAAGACCTCGCCGTACTCGTAGCCGAGGTCGGAGAACTGCCCGTAGACGTCGGCGGGTTCGACTTTCTCGGCGCCGGTGGGCGGCCAGGCCGTGGCCCAGTCCGCGACGGCCGGGGGTGCGGAGGGGGCGGCGGGGGCGACGAGGCTCTCGCCGTGCCGGGTCCACGCGGCTTCTTCGGCGCCGGCGGTGGCCTCGGGGCGGGAGTGGATGGTCAGCCGTCGGCGGCCCTGCTCGTCTGCGGTCTCCACGCGCACCTGGATCTGCGCGGCGCGGTGGCCGTCGAGGACGAGCGGGGCCTCCAGGGAAAGCTCCTCCACGGTGGCGCAGCCGGTCGCGGCCGAGGCGTGCAGGGCGAGCTCGACGAAGGCCGTGCCGGGCAACAGGGTCCGGCCTCGGACGGCATGGTCGGCGATCCACGGGTGCTCGGTGAGGGAGATCCGGCCGGCGAACACCGTCTCGCCGGTCGAGGCGACCGGCAGCGCGCCGCCGAGCAGCGGGTGGGTCTCCCACACCATGCCGAAGCGGGCGGCCGCTGCGTCGCCGACGCCTGCGGGCGAGGTCGGCGCCCAGTGGCGGGTGCGCTGGAAGGGGTAGGTGGGCAGGTCGACGGTCCTGGCCCCGGTGCCGTCGAAGGGGGCGGTCCAGTCGATGTCGATGCCTCGGACGAAGAGTTCGGCGGCCGAGGTAAGGAAACGCTCCCAGCCACCTTCCTCACGCCGCAACGAACCACTGACGACGACGTCGAGCCCGGCCGCATCGGCACACTCCTGAATACCGATACCCAGCACCGGATGCGCACTGGACTCGACAAACGTCCCGAAGCCCCGATCCAGGAGCAGCCGGACCGTCTCCTCGAAACGAACCGTCTGCCGAAGATTGCGGTACCAATACGCGGCGTCCAGCACCGTCGTATCAACCAGCTCACCGGTCACCGTCGAATAGAACGGAATCTCCGAACGACGCGGCGTGATCGGGGAAAGCACGTCGAGGAGTTCGGCCTCGATCCGCTCCACATGCGCGGAGTGCGACGCATAATCCACCGGAACCTGACGAGCCCGCACCCCCTCCTCCACATACGCGGCCACAATCTCCGTAATCGCATCGGCATCACCCGACACCACCGTGCTCGAAGGACCATTCACCGCGGCCACACTCAGCCGACCCGCCCACCCAGCACCGGCAAGACGCTCCTCGACCTCCGCCAACGGCAACGGAATCGACGCCATACCCCCCAACCCGGCCAGCTCACGGCCGATCACACCCGCCCGCAACGCCACCACACGAGCCGCATCCTCAAGAGACAACGCCCCCGAAACAGCAGCCGCAGCGATCTCCCCCTGCGAATGCCCCACCACCGCATCCGGCACAACCCCAAAGGAACGCCACAACTCGGCCAACGACACCATCACAGCCCACGTCACCGGCTGCACCACACCCACACCATCCAACGAACCCCCCGCACGCACCACCTCAACCACATCAAAATCAACAAACGGCGCCAACGCATCCGCACACTCACGCAACCGAGCAGCAAACACAGGCGAAGACTCCAACAACCCCGCACCCATCCCCACCCACTGCGTCCCCTGACCCGGGAACACCAACACCCGACGCCCCACCGGACCCACAACGTCCTGGACAACCCTGGCGCCGACAGTGACCTGGCGGTGCTCGAACACCGACCGCGACGTCACCAGCGAATAGCCGACATCCAACAGACGCGGCGCACCCTCCACCCCCAGACGGGCCCGCAACCGCTCGCCCTGAACCCCGAGCGCCGCCCCCGACTTCGCCGACACCACCAACGGAACCACCGGCAACTCACGAACCACCGACTCCTCCACCGCATCCGGCACAGGAGCCTGCTCAAGAATCACGTGCGCATTGGTCCCGCTCACACCGAACGCGGAGACGCCCGCACGACGTGGACGACCGGTCTCCGGCCACGGACGCGACCCGGTCAGCAGCTCGACCGCACCCGCATCCCAGTCCACCTGCGAGGACGGCGCATCCACATGCAACGTCCTCGGCAGCACGCCCTCCCGCAACGCCATCACCATCTTGATGACCCCAGCCACACCTGCGGCGGCCTGCGGGTGGCCGATGTTCGACTTCAGGGAGCCGAGCCACAGCGGCTGCTCCGCCGGGCGCTGCCCATAGGTGGCCAGCAGTGCCTGCGCCTCGATCGGGTCACCGAGCCGGGTCCCCGTCCCGTGCGCCTCGACCGCGTCCACATCCGCAGTCCCCAGACCGGCGTTGGCGAGGGCCTGGCGGATGACCCGCTCCTGGGAGGGACCGTTGGGGGCGGTGAGGCCGTTGCTGGCACCGTCCTGGTTGACGGCGTCACCGCGGATTACGGCGAGCACCGGGTGGCCCTTGCGGACGGCTTCCGACAGCCGCTCGACGGCGACCACGCCGGCGCCCTCGGCCCAGCTGGTGCCGTCGGCGGCGTCGGCGAAGGCCTTGCTGCGGCCGTCGACGGCCAGCCCGCGCTGCCGGGAGAACTCAACGAACAGGCCGGGGGCGGCCATGACCGTCACACCGCCGGCGAGGGCGAGGTCGCACTCCCCCGCGCGAACCGCCTGCGCGGCCATGTGCAGGGTGACGAGGGAGGAGGAGCAGGCGGTGTCGACGGAGACGGACGGGCCTTCGAGGCCGAGCACGTACGAGATGCGCCCGGACACCACGCTCGCGGACTTGCCGGTGAGCAGGTAGCCCTCGTGTTCCTCGGACGCCTCGTGCAGCCGGGAGGCGTACTCCTGGTGGGTGAGGCCCACATAGACGCCGGTACGGGTGCCGCGCAGGGACAGCGGGTCGATGCCGGCCCGCTCCAGGGCCTCCCAGGAGGTTTCGAGCAGGAGCCGCTGCTGCGGGTCCATCACCAGGGCCTCGCGCGGCGAGATCCCGAAGAACTCGGCGTCGAACTCGGCTGCCTCGTGGAGGAACCCGCCCTCGCGGACATACGTGGTGCCTCGGCGGCCCGACTCCGGGTCGGGCTCGTAGACCTCGTCGAGGTTCCAGCCGCGGTCGGTGGGCGCGGCGCCGATGACGTCGCGTTCGGCCATGACCAGGTCCCACAGGGCCTCGGGGCTGTCGGCCTCGCCGGGGAAGCGGCAGGCCATGCTCACGATCACGATCGGGTCCTCCGCGTCCCCGGCTGCTCGGACTGCGGGGACGGGGGCGGGGGCCGTCTCGGGGGTGTCTCCGAGGAGCTTGCCGAGCAGGTACGTGGCGAGCACGGCCGGATTGGGGCGGTCGAACACGACGGTGGCGGGCAGCCGCAGACCGGTGGCACCGGCGATGCGGTTGCGCAGCTCCAGCGCGGTGAGGGAGTCGAAGCCGGTGTCCTTGAACGCCCGGTCGGCGCGGACGGCGTCGGTGCTCGGGTGCCGCAGCACCGCTGCGGCCTCACCGCGCACGAGCTCGACCAGCGTGCGGATCCGTTCGGCCTCGGGGAGTGCGGCGAGCCGCTGGGCCAGTCCGTCGGCGGGGCCCACGGAAGCTCCGACGGGGTCCTGCTGCCGCGCCTCCTCCAGCGCGTGCCGGGCTTCCGGCACGGTGTCGAAGACGGGCCCGGGGCGCAACGCTGCGGTGCGCGGGGCGAAGTCGGCCCAGTCGACGTCCAGGACGGTGACGCAGGTGTCGCCCAGGTCGAGCGCGCGGTGGAGGGCCTTGATGCCTTCGTCGGGGTCCATGGCCCTGATGCCGCGGCGGCTCAGGCTCTCCTCGCCGGCGCCCTCGGCCATGCCGCCGCCGCCCCACAGGCCCCAGGCGATGGAGGTGGCGGGCAGGCCCTCGGCGCGGCGCTGCTCGGCGAGTACGTCGAGGGAGGCGTTGGCTGCGGCGTAGGCGGCCTGGCCACCGTTGCCCCAGGTGCCGGTGACGGAGGAGAAGAGGACGAAGGCGTCCAGTTCCAGGCCTCGGTCGCGGGTGAGTTCGTGCAGGTGATGCGCCGCGTCGGCCTTCGGGGCCCGGACCCTGCGGAAGGCCTCGGCGGTGACGGAACCGATCACCCCGTCGTCGAGCACGCCGGCGGTGTGGAAGACGGCGGTGGGCGGGTGGGCGTCGAGGAGGGCGGCCAGCGCCTCGCGGTCGGACACGTCACAGGCGGCGAGGGTGACTTCGACACCCAGGGCACGCAGTTCCTCGGCCAGCCCGGCAGCCCCGGGAGCATCCGGACCACGGCGCCCGGTCAGCACCAGATGCCCGGCCCCGGCCCCCGCGAGCCAACGCGCGACATGAGCACCGAGAGCACCGGTACCCCCCGTCACCAGGACAGTGCCCCGGGCCGTCCAGCGGGAGTCCTCGGCCGTCCCGGCGGTGGTCTGACCCGCACGGGTCACCCGGCGGCCGTAGCTGCCGGAGGCACGGACGGCGACCTGGTCCTCGGCGCCGGGTCGACCGCCCTGGGCCAGCGCGGCGGCCATCCGGTCGAAGGCACGGTCGTCGGGGTGCGCGGGCAGGTCGACGACGCCTCCCCAGAGGGTGGGCAGTTCGAGCGCGGCGACCCTGGCGAAGGCCCACACCTGCGCCCCGGAGTCCTCGGGCAGCTCGCCCGGGGTAACGGCCACGGCCTGCCGGGTCACCGCCCACACCCCGGCCGGGGCGAGGTCGGTGTCGGCAGCGGCCTGCAGGAGCGCGAGGGAGGCGAGAACCGCTTCCGTGCCCCCTGCCAGGGGAAGGAGGGACAGCACTCCGTCGAAGGTCTCGCCCGAGGTCCGGTACGAGTCCAGCAGGCCGGCCAGGGTCTCGCGGGTGGCGGTGTGCGCGTCGAGCGTCAGGCGTTCGGTACGGGCACCGTGCCGGACGAGGGCGGCCTCGGCCGCGTCGGCGAGGGCAGCGGTGTCTTCGGGGAGGACGAGGAGCCAGCGCCCGGAGAGGCGGGCGTCGGGGTCCTTGGCGCTCAGGCCCTTCCAGGTGGTGCGGTAGCGCCAGGAGTCCGTACCGGTCGGGTCGGCGGCGGGCGCGGACGGAACTGAAGGCTCCAGCCAGTAGTGCTCGTGCTGGAAGGGGTAGGTGGGCAGGTCGACGGTCCTGGCCCCGGTGCCGTCGAAGGGGGCGGTCCAGTCGATGTCGATGCCTCGGACGAAGAGTTCGGCGGCCGAGGTCAGGAAACGCTCCCAGCCACCCTCATCACGCCGCAACGAACCACCGGCCAGCACATCCTTGCCCTCGGCGGTCTCCTGAATACCCATGATCAGCACAGGATGCGCACTGGACTCGATGAACGTCCCGAAGCCCCGATCCAGGAGCAGCCGGACCGTCTCCTCGAAGCGAACGGTCTGCCGGAGATTGCGGTACCAGTACGCGGCGTCCAGCACTGTCGTATCAACCAGCTCACCGGTCACCGTCGAATAGAACGGGATCTGCGAACGGCGCGGCGTGATCGGGGCGAGGACGTCGAGGAGTTCGGTCTCGATCCGCTCCACATGCGCGGAGTGCGACGCGTAGTCCACCGGAACCTGCCGAGCCCGCACCCCCTCACCCTTATACGCGGCCACGATCTCCGTGATCGCATCCGCGTCACCGGACACCACCGTGCTGGAAGGGCCGTTGACGGCGGCCACACTCAGCCGACCCGCCCACCCAGCACCAGTAAGACGTTCCTCGACCTCCGCCAACGGCAGCGGAATCGACGCCATGCCGCCGAGGCCGGCCAGCTCACGGCCGATCACACCCGCCCGCAACGCCACCACACGAGCCGCATCCTCAAGAGACAACGCCCCCGCCACCGCAGCCGCCGCGATCTCCCCCTGCGAATGCCCCACCACCGCATCCGGAACAACCCCAAAAGAACGCCACAACTCGGCCAACGACACCATCACAGCCCACGTCACCGGCTGCACCACACCCACACCATCCAACGAACCCCCCGCACGCACCACCTCAACCACATCAAAATCAACAAACGGCGCCAACGCATCCGCACACTCACGCAACCGAGCAGCGAACACCGGCGAGGACTCCAACAGCCCCGCACCCATCCCCACCCACTGCGTCCCCTGACCCGGGAACACCAACACCCGACGACCCGTCTCGCCGGCCACACCCTCGACCTTCAGATCACCGAAGGAGACCGAGCGGTGCTCCAGATGCGAACGCCCGGCAGCAAGACTCACACCCACATCCAGCGGACGCAGCGCGGGATCCATCTCCATCCGGGCACGCAACCGGGAAGACTGCGCTTCCAGAGCGGCTGCCGACTTCGCCGACACCACCAACGGAACCACCGGCAACTCACAAACCACAGACTCCCCCGCCGCATCCGGCACAGGAGCCAGTTCCACCGCTTCCGGCTCGGGACCCTGTTCCAGGATCACGTGCGCGTTGGTCCCGCTCACACCGAACGCGGACACGCCCGCACGACGCGAACGACCGGTCTCCGGCCACGGACGCGACCCGGTCAACAACTCGACCGCACCCGCATCCCAGTCCACCTGCGGGGACGGCGCATCCACATGCAACGTCCCCGGCAGCACGCCCTCCCGCAACGCCATCACCATCTTGATGACCCCGCCGACACCCGCGGCAGCTTGCGCATGACCGATGTTCGACTTCAGCGAACCGAGCCACAGCGGCTGCTCCGCCGGACGCTGCCCATAAGTGGCCAGCAGTGCCTGCGCCTCGATCGGGTCACCCAACCGGGTCCCCGTCCCGTGCGCCTCGACCACGTCCACATCCGCAACCCCCAGCCCCGCACTGGCCAGAGCCGCCCTGATCACCCGCTGCTGCGAAGGCCCATTCGGCGCCGTCAGACCATTGCTCGCACCGTCCTGATTCACCGCCGAACCCCGCACCACCGCCAGCACCCGACGCCCCGCAGCCACCGCATCCGACAACCGCTCCACCAACAGCACACCCACACCCTCGGCCCACCCCGTGCCGTCGGCGGCGTCCGCGAACGCCTTGCACCGACCGTCCGAAGCCAGCCCCCGCTGCTGCGAGAACTCCACGAACATGCCAGGGCTCGCCATCACCGAGGCTCCGCCGGCGAGGGCGAAGTCGCACTCACCCGAACGCAGTGACTGGGCGGCGAGGTGAAGGGCCACCAGCGAGGAGGAACAAGCCGTATCGACCGTGACCGCCGGGCCTTCGAGACCCAGCGCATAGGAGATGCGACCGGACATGACGCTGGCCGTGTTGCCGGTGAGCAAGTAGCCCTCGTAGCCCTGGGCGTTCTCGAAGAGGCGCGGACCGTACTCCTGGGTCATGGCGCCGACGAAGACGCCGGTGCGGGAGCCCTTCAGCGAGTCCGCCGGAACACCCGCCCGCTCCAACGCCTCCCACGACGTCTCCAGCAACAACCGCTGCTGCGGATCCATCGCCACCGCCTCACGCGGCGAAATACCGAAGAACCCCGCGTCGAACCCACCCGCACCATGAAGGAAACCCCCCTCACGCACATACGAACGCCCCGCAACACCCGGCTCCGGGTCGAACAGCGACTCCACATCCCAACCACGGTCACCCGGGAACGGCGACACCGCATCCACCCCCGACGACACCAACTCCCACAACCCCTCCGGCGAACCCACCCCACCCGGGAAACGGCACGCCATCCCCACGATCGCGATGGCGTCCTCGTCCTGGCCGGAAGCCGGCTGCTCACGGCGGGCCGGGACCCCGGCCGGGGCCTCGGGCGGAGCCTCGGTGGTGGTCTCGGCGGCGTCGTCGCGGATCAGTCGGGCGACGGCCAAGGGGGTCGGGTAGTCGTAGATCAGGGTGGCGGGCAGACGTAGGCCGGTCGCGGCCCGCAGCCGGTTGCGCAGCTCGATGCCGTTGACGGACTCGAAGCCCTGCTGCTTGAAGGTCTTCTCGGCCGCGATCGAATCGCCCGTGGCCCGGCCTCGTACGGCGGCGGCGTGGACGCGCACCAGCTCCAGGACGTGGGCGAGCTGTTCGGCCTCGGAACGGCCGCGCAGCTCCCGACTCAGCAGGGTCTCTTCGGCATCGGCCACGGAAGCCTGGCCCTGCTCGGCGGAGCCGTCCTCGGTGAGCCAGTGGCGGGTGCGCTGGAAGGCGTAGGTGGGCAGGTCGACGATCCTGGCCCCCGTGCCGTCGAAGAGAGCACTCCAGTCGATGTCGATGCCTCGGACGAAGAGTTCGGCGGCCGAGGTCAGGAAACGCTCCCAGCCACCCTCATCACGCCGCAACGAACCACTGACGACGACGTCAAGCCCGGCCGCATCAGCACTCTCCTGGATACCGATACCCAGCACCGGATGCGCACTGGACTCGATAAACGTCCCGAAGCCCCGATCCAGGAGCAGCCGGACCGTCTCCTCGAAACGAACCGTCTGCCGAAGATTGCGGTACCAATACGACGCATCCAGAGCTGTCGTATCAACCAGCTCACCCGTCACCGTCGAATAGAACGGGATCTCCGAACGACGCGGCGTAATCGGAGCGAGGACATCAAGGAGTTCGGCCTCGATCCGCTCCACGTGCACCGAATGCGACGCATAATCCACCGGCACCTGACGGGCCCGAACGCCCTCGGCCCCGCACGCGGCCACGAACTCCGCTATCGCATCGGCATCACCGGACACCACCGTGCTCGACGGACCATTCACCGCCGCCACACTCAACCGACCGACCCACTCCACCCCGGCAAGACGCCCCTCGACCTCCGCCAACGGCAACGCGACCGACGCCATACCCCCCAACCCGGCCAGCTCACGGCCGATCACACCCGCCCGCAACGCCACCACACGAGCCGCATCCTCAAGAGACAACGCCCCCGAAACAGCAGCCGCCGCGATCTCCCCCTGCGAATGCCCCACCACCGCATCCGGAACAACCCCAAAAGAACGCCACAACTCGGCCAACGACACCATCACAGCCCACGTCACCGGCTGCACCACACCCACACCATCCAACGAACCCCCCGCACGCACCACCTCAACCACATCAAAATCAACAAACGGCGCCAACGCATCCGCACACTCACGCAACCGAGCAGCGAACACCGGCGAAGACTCCAACAACCCCGCACCCATCCCCACCCACTGCGTCCCCTGACCCGGGAACACCAACACCCGACGCCCCGTCTCGCCGGCGACTCCGTGGACGGCGGAGCGCTCCAGACGGGTGAGGAGTTCCTCGCGGTCGCCGGCCAGGACCACGGCGCGGTGGCCGAAGACGGTGCGGGCGGTGGCCTGGGTCCAGGCCAGGTCCAGGAGGCTGTGCTCCGGGCCGTGTTCGATGCGGGCGCTGAGCTGGGCGGCCTGGTCGCGCAGGCCTTCCGCGGTGCGGCCCGTGACGATGACGGGGAGGACGGGCAGGGTCCTGGTGGCGGGCTCGGCCGGGCGCGGGGCCGGGGCCTGTTCCAGCACCAGGTGTGCGTTGGTGCCGCCCATGCCGAAGGAGGACACGCCGGCCCGGCGCGGGCGGGCGCCGTCCGCCTCGTCCGTCGGCCAGGGCAGCAGGTCGGTCTGGACGCTGAGGTTCAGCTCGTCGAGCGGGATGTCGGGGTTCGGGGTCGCGTAGTTGAGGCTGGGCGGGAGTTCGCCCTCCCGGACGGCGAGCGCGGCCTTGAGGAAGCCGACGATGCCGGCGGCGCCTTCGAGGTGGCCGACGTTGGTCTTGGCGGAGCCGACGGCGAGCGGGGCGCCGGGGGTGCGGGCGCTACCGAGGACTGCGCCGAGGGCCGCGGCCTCGACGGGGTCGCCAGCGCGGGTGCCGGTGCCGTGGAGTTCGACGTAGCGGACGTCCTCGGGGCGGACACCGGCGCGCTCGTACGCCTCGCGGAGGACGGCCTCCTGGGCGTCCTGGTGCGGGGTGGTCAGGCTGGGGCCGCCGCCGTCGTTGTTGATGGCGCCGCCCTTGACGACGCAGTGGACGCGGTCGCCGTCGGCGAGTGCCTGGCGCAGCGGCTTGAGGACGACGCAGACGCCGCCCTCTCCGCGTACGTAACCGTTGGCGCGGGCGTCGAAGGTGTGGCAACGGCCGTCCGGGGAGAGGGCGCCCATCAGCTCCATGGTGGCGGTGCTGTGGCCGGACAGGATGAGGTTGACGCCGGCGACGACGGCGAGGTCGCTCTCGCCGCGGAGCAGTCCCTCGCAGGCGAGGTGGACGGCGACGAGCGAGGAGGACTGGGCGGTGTCGACGGCCATGCTGGGGCCGCGCAGTCCGAGGTGGTACGAGAGCCGGTTGGCGGTCATGGCCCGGTGAAGGCCGGCCGCGCTGTAGCCGCCGGCGGTGTGGTCGTGGGTGCGGGCGAGGGCCGCGTAGTCGTCGGAGGCTACGCCGACGTACACGGCGGTGCGGGTGCCGGAGAGCCGGCCGGGGACGATTCCGGCGTGCTCCAGGGCCTCCCAGCCGAGTTCGAGTACGAGGCGCTGCTGCGGGTCGGTGGCGGCGGCCTGTGCCGGGCTCATCCCGAAGAATTCCGCTTCGAATTCCCCATGGTTCTCCAGGGCGGCCCGCCAGGTGCCGTCCTCCTGCCGGGTGATGCCGTGATTTCCGGTCCGCAGGAGCTGCCAGAATGCGTCGGGCGTATCGGCTCCGGGAAGTCGGCACGCCATCCCCACGACGGCTATGTCGTTGTCACCCACGAGCTGTTCACCGGTCTTGGGGGTCATTAATTCTCCATAGCCAGAGATGAGGTGCGGAAAATCCACGAGCAGTTCGAGAGACCCGGAAGGGCCGGTACTGCCGGGGGAGCCGGGCGCCGGGGCGCCGTCACCACGTGACGGGGAGCTCCACGAGTCCGCGGACGAGCATGTCCGGGTGCCAGGCGAGTTCGTCGGCGGGGACGGCGAGGCGCAGTCCGGGCAGGCGGCCGGTGAGGACTTCCAGGGCGCACTGGAGTTCGGCGCGGGCCAGCGGGGCGCCGAGGCAGAAGTGCGGGCCCTGGCCGAAGGCGAGGTGCTGGTTGGGCTCACGGTCCAGGACGACGCCTGCGGCGTCCTCGAACACGGTCCCGTCGTGGTTGGCGGAGGCGAGGGAGTAGACGACGGCCTCGCCGGCGCGGATGGTCACGCCGCCGATCTCAACGTCCTCGGTGGCGACGCGGGTGGGGCCGACGCTGTTCCACAGCGGGACGACGCGCAGGAGCTCCTCCACGGCGGCCGGCACGAGTTCGGGGTTGGCGCACAGCCGCTCGTAGCGGCTGCGGTCCTGCAGGAGGACCAGGACGTGGCCGGCGATCTGGGTGGCGGTGGTCTCGTGGCCGCCGATGAGCATGCCGCCGGTGAGCATGAGCAGTTCGTTCTCGGTGAGGTGTTCGCCCTCGTCGTGGGCCACGACCAGGGCGCTGAGGAGGTCGTCCTCCGGCTGCGCGCGCCGCTTGACCACGTATCCGCGCAGGTAGTCGGCGTACTCCTCGGCCGCCTGGGCGACCTGCTCGTCGGTGTAGCGGCTGGCGGACATCAGGGCCTCGGTGAAGGCCCGGAAGATGTGCTGGTCCTCGTGGGGGATGCCGAGCATTTCGCAGATGACCGAGGTGGGCAGGGGCAGTGCGAGCTTCTCGACGAGGTCGGCGGGCCCGCCGTCGGCGACCAGGTCGTCGACGAGGGCGTGGGTGATCTCGGCGATGCGGGGGCGTATCGCGGCCACGCGGCGGGCGGTGAAGGCGCGGGAGACGAGCCGGCGCAGCCGGGCGTGGTCCTTGGGCGGCATGCCCATGAGGCCGACGGAGTCGAGGCCGCGGGGGGCGGCGCGGGGCACGTCCTTGTCGGCGCCCGCGTGCATGCTGAGCCGGGGGTCGGCCGAGGCCTTCTTGATGTCCGCGTGCCGTGTCAGGAGCCACGCCTCGCCGCCGTAGGGCATGCGGACCCGTGCCACGGGCTCGCCGGACCGGAGTTCGGCGTACGCGGGGTCGAGCACGAGGTCTACTCGGTCGCCGAACGGATACGTCCGGACGGATCCGGCGACGGCATGAGGGCAGGTCATGACTGAATCTCCTCTGTACGCGGACCCTGACACCGAACAGCAGCACCGCACCGTTGCCATCGGCGCGTTTTTGATTGTGTCAAGTCACCGCGAATTGGCCAGGAAATTCGAGTCGAATTTGAGCGGTGTGCAAGTGGCGCGCGACAGTGATTTGAGCCGGGCGCGACACGGCCGGCTCAGAATGGAGAAACGCAGACGACTGTGTCAGGTCTCCCCTTGCGCCGCACAAGCGGGGAGCCGTAATTTTCCGTTGCACCGAAGACCTGCACCGAAGAACTGCACCAAGGATTTCTGCCGAAAAGCTTCATCGAAGAGCTGCATCGAAAAGCCGTATCCGTATTGCCTCGAAAGGCTGCCCCGATGGCACATATCGCCTTCTTCATTCTCCCTGCGGCCGGTCACGTCAACCCGACGCTGTCCGTGGCCAGGGAACTCGTCGCGCGCGGCCACCGGGTCACCTACGCCCTGTCCGAGAGCTACGGCGAGCGGGTGCTCGCGACGGGGGCGGAGTTCGTCCCCTACCCGATGGACCAGGACCGGTTCCTGGCCACGATGGTGCCGCAGCAGGACTCCGCCGAGTACACGGACCAGCAGGAGTTCGTGAACATGATGAAGTGGATGCTGGAGCTGACCCGGCAGACGCTTCCCCGGTTCGAGGAGCACTTCGAGACCGAGGGCCGGCCGGACGTGTTCGTGTGCGACCCGTCCTCCTTCTGGAGCGGGGCCGTCCTGGCGGCGAAGTGGGGCGTGCCGGTCATCCGCAGCACGCCGACGTACGTGGCCAACGAGCACTGGTCCCTGCACCCGCCGGTCGACACGGCGGAGGAGCAGCAGCAGGACCCGGAGACCGGGGAGCTGTTCGAGACCGTCGCCGGGCTGCTGGCGGAGCACGGCGTCGACAAGAGCATCGGGGAGTTCGCGCAGGACGTGCACTCGGGTCCCGCCCTGGTCTACCTGCCGCGTGCCTTCCAGTACGCGGGCGAGACCTTCGGTGAGGAGGTCGCCTTCGTCGGCCCGTGCACGAGCGACAACAGCTTCCACGGCGACTGGGAGGCGCCCGCCACGGGCCGCCCGCTCGCGCTGGTCAGCCTGGGCACCCTGTACAACAAGCAGCCGGAGTTCTTCCGCGCCTGCGTCGACGCCTTCGCGGGCCTGGACTGGGACGTGGTGATCGCGCACGCCGGCGGGGTCGCGGAGGGCGGTCTCGGCGAGCTGCCGCCGAACGTGCGGGTGCACTCCTTCGTGCCGCAGGGCGCCGTGCTCAAGCACGCGTCCCTGATGATCAATCACGGCGGTACGAGCACCGTGCTCCAGGCCGTCTCCGAGAGCGTCCCGGTCATCTCGGTGCCGCAGATGGCGGAGCTGCACGCGACGGCGACGCGGGTGGAGCAACTGGGCGTGGGCGCCAAGATCCTGCGCAAGGACATCTCCCCGGAGAAGATCCGCGAGACCGTGCTCGCCCTGGCCGCCGACGAGTCCGTTGCCGCGAAGGTGGCGTGGCTGCGGCAGGAGATCCAGTCCGCGGGCGGCCCGGCCGCGGCCGCCGACGCGGTCGAGCGACTCCTGGTGCCCGCGCCCGCCGCCGGCTGAACCGCCCCGTACCGCCCCTCCCTCTTTCCAGACTTCTTGCCGATACCAGCTGAGGAAGCCGATATGACGACACAGATCGCCGAGGACACAGACGTCGTGGCCCTGGACATCCCGGAGACCGAGGCGCCGCACCCGCTGGCGCAGCCGGCCGACGCCGACGCCCAGGGGCTGCTGGACTGGTTCGCGCGGTGCCGCGCCGAGGCCCCCGTGTTCTGGGACTCGACGCGTTTCGCGTGGCAGGTGTTCTCGTACGAGGACTACAACACCGTCTCCACCAACCCGCAGATCTTCTCCTCGGACTTCTCGCCGGTCTTCCCGGTACCGGAGGAGCTGGCTCTGCTGATGGGGCCGGGCACCTTCGGCGGCATCGACCCGCCGAAGCACGGCCCGCTGCGCAAGCTGGTCAGCCAGGCGTTCACCCCGCGCCGGATGGCCGCGCTGGAGCCCCGCATCGCGGAGATCACCCGCAAGCTCCTCGCCGACTTCGGCGACCGCACCGAGATCGACGTGGTGACGGACCTGGCGTACCCGCTGCCGGTGACGGTGATCGCCGAGCTGCTGGGCGTGCCGGCCTCGGACCAGGATCTGTTCCGCGAGTGGGTCGACGTCATCCTCAACAACGAGGGCATGGAGTACCCCAACCTCCCGGCGGACTTCGCTGAGACCATGGGCCCCGCCATCAAGGAGTGGGCCGCGTACCTGTACGCGAAGATCGCCGAGAAGCGGGCCACGCCGTCCGACGACCTGATGAGCGGGCTCATCGAGTCCGAGGTCGACGGCCGCCGCCTCACCGACGAGGAGATCGTCAACATCGTGGCGCTGCTGCTCACGGCGGGCCACATCTCCAGCGCGACCCTGCTCGGCAACCTGTTCATCGTGCTGGACCAGCACCCCGAGGCGCAGGCGGCGCTGCGGGCGGACCGCTCGCTGATCGCGGGCGCGGTGGAGGAGACGCTGCGCTACCGCAGCCCCTTCAACAACATCTTCCGGCTGCTGAAGGAGGACACCGACATCCTCGGCGTCCCGATGAAGGCCGGCCAGATGGTCACGGCGTGGAGCGCCTCGGCCAACCGCGACGGCGGGCAGTTCCCGGACCCGGACGTCTTCGACGTCCGCCGGACCGCGAACAAGCACATGGCCTTCGGCCACGGCATCCACCACTGCCTCGGCGCGTTCCTGGCCCGGATGGAGGCGAAGGTGTTCCTCGACCTGGTCTTCGACGCCTTCCCGTCGTTCAAGGTCGACCTGGACGGGGCGGAGTTCTACGAGGCGGATCAGCTGACCCCGCGTCACCTCCCCGTCTCCGTCGTCCGCGGCTGATCCAGCCGCGCCTGAGGCACCGGCCGGACAGGGCAACCAGGGAGCGCGATCGCATGTCGGTGGGCATCATCACAGAACCGAAGGTGGGCAGGGTCAAGCCCTGTGCCTTCATCGAGTTGGAGCAGCACAACGACGCACGGGGCAACCTGTCGGTCGTCGAGTCCGAGTGGACGGCGGGCTTCCCGATCGAGCGGGTGTACTACCTGCACGGTCTGGACACCGGCTCGTCCCGCGGCGGGCACGCGCACCGGGCGCTGGAGCAGCTCGTCATCGCCGTCCACGGCAGTTTCACGATCACCGTGGACGACGGGGTCAACCAGGCGGAGCACCGTCTGGACGACGCCGGCCAGGGCCTGTACATCGGGCCGATGGTGTGGCGGAACCTGAGCGACTTCTCCGAGGACGCGGTCAGTGTGGTCCTGGCCTCGCGGCACTACGACGAGTCCGACTACTACCGCGACTACGACGAGTTCCTGCAGGACGCGAGGAGGGGGCTGTGACGGCCCGGGCGCCGGCCCGCCCGGCGCGTGTCCCCTTCCACGACCTGCGGGACCTGCACGCCCTGGACGGTGTGCAGGCCGAGATCGACGCCGCCCTGCTGCGGGTGTCGCGTTCCGGTCGTTACCTCCTCGGCCCCGAACTGGAGGCGTTCGAGGAGGAGTACGCCCGGTACTGCGAGAACGCGTACTGCGTCGGTGTCGGCAGCGGCCTGGCCGCCCTGGAGCTGACGCTGCGGGCGCTGGGCATCGGTGCGGGCGACGAGGTGGTCGTCCCCGGGCACACGTACATCGCGAGCTGGCTCGCGGTCTCCGCCACGGGGGCCCGCCCGGTCCCCGTGGAGCCGGAGGCCGGCTCGTACCTGATCGACCCCGACCGCCTCGCGGCCGCGATCACCCCGCGGACCAGGGCGGTCATGCCGGTGCACCTGTACGGGCACCCGGTGGACCTCGACGCGATCGAGGCCGTCACCGCGCACCGGGGCATCCCGGTCGTGGAGGACGCGGCCCAGGCGCACGGGGCCCGTTACCAGGGCCGGCGGATCGGCTCGCGGTACGCGGCGGCGTTCAGCTTCTACCCGGGCAAGAACCTGGGCGCGCTGGGCGACGGCGGCGCCGTGGTCACCTCCGACCCGGAGCTCGCCGGGCGGATCCGGCTGCTGCGCAACTACGGCTCCCGCGAGAAGTACCGGCACGAGGTGTGCGGCACCAACTCCCGGCTGGACGAGCTGCAGGCGGCGGCGCTGCGGGCGAAGCTGCCGCACCTCGACGCGTGGAACGCGCGCCGGGACGCGATCGCCGCACGCTACACCGAGGGCCTCTCCGGCCTGCCGGGGGTGGTCCCTCCGGCCGTCCGGTCCTGGGCCGAGCCCGTCTGGCACCAGTACGTGCTGCGCACCGCGCACCGCGAGGAGCTGCGGCAGGCTCTGACCGGGGCCGGGGTGGAGAGCCTGGTCCACTACCCGATCGCCGTCCACCGATCCGGCGCCTACGCGCGCACCCCGACCGCGCCGCTGCCCCGCTCCGAGCGGCTGGCGGCGGAGGTGCTGAGCCTGCCCATGGGCCCGCAACTGATCGAGCGGGACGCGGAGACCGTCATCGCGGCGGTCCGTCATGCCACGGAGAACAGCCATGTCTGACGTCACGAAGGTCCCGGCCCTCTCGGCACTCGGCGCCCCCGGCTCCCGCCGTCCGATGAAGGGCATCGTCCTGGCCGGCGGCAGCGGCACCCGGCTGCGCCCGCTGACCGGCGCGCTGTCCAAGCAGCTGCTGCCGGTGTACGACAAGCCGATGATCTACTACCCGCTGTCGGTGCTGATGCTGGCGGGTATCCGCGACATCCAGATCATCTCCGCCAAGGACCACCTGGAGATGTTCCGCTCGCTGCTCGGCGACGGAAGGCAGCTCGGCATCCGCCTGAGCTACGCCCAGCAGGAGGAGCCCCGCGGCATCGCGGAGGCCTTCCTCATCAGCGAGGAGCACATCGGCGACAGCCCCGTGGCGCTGATCCTCGGGGACAACGTCTTCCACGGCCCCGGCTTCTCCCAGGTGATCGCGCAGGCCGCGGCCCGTCTGGACGGCTGTGAGCTGTTCGGCTACCCGGTCAAGGACCCCCAGCGGTACGGGGTCGGCGAGATCGACGCCGACGGCTCCCTGCTCTCCCTGGTGGAAAAGCCGGTCAAGCCGCGCTCCAACCTCGCGGTGACCGGCCTGTACCTCTACGACAACGACGTGGTGGACATCGCCCGCGGACTGAAGCCCTCGGCACGCGGCGAGCTGGAGATCACCGACGTCAACCGGGCGTACCTGGCCCAGGGCCGGGCCCGGCTGAACCCGCTGGGCCGCGGGTTCGCCTGGCTGGACATGGGGACCCACGACTCGCTGCTGCAGGCCGGGCAGTACGTACAGCTGCTGGAGCAGCGCCAGGGCGAGCGGATCGCCTGCGTGGAGGAGATCGCCCTGCGGACGGGGTTCATCAGCCCGGAGCAGTGCTTCGCCCTCGGCAGCGACCTGGGGGCTTCCAGTTACGGCGACTACGTGCGGGAGATCGCCCGCCGGGCCGCCGCGGAGGGCCGGACCGCCAGTTCCTCGGCCGCCTGACCAACCACCGAACCCACCGACCGAACCACCGAACCCACGCCCCGTCCCCTCCCCCGGAAAGGCCTGTTGGAGATGCGAGTCCTGGTGACCGGAGGCGCGGGCTTCATTGGCTCGCACTTCGTCAGAGAACTGCTGTCCGGGGCCTATCCGGACCTCGACGGGTCACGGGTGGTGGTCCTGGACGCCCTCACCTACGCCGGGAACCCCGCCAACCTCGACCCGGTGCGCGACCACCCGGGGCTGGAGTTCGTCCACGGCGACATCTGCGACAGGGAGCTGGTCGGCCGGCTGATGGCCGGGACCGGCATGGTGGTGCACTTCGCGGCCGAGTCGCACGTGGACCGCTCGATCGCCGACGCCTCGCAGTTCGTGCGCACCAACGTGCTCGGCACCCAGACCCTCCTGCAGGCGGCCGTCGAGGCGAAGGTCGCGCGGTTCGTCCACGTCTCCACGGACGAGGTGTACGGCTCGATCGACTCGGGCTCGTGGCCGGAGGAGCACCGGCTGGCGCCCAACTCCCCGTACGCGGCCTCCAAGGCCTCCTCGGACCTGATGGCGCTGGCCTTCCACCGCACCCACGGGCTGGAGGTGTGCGTGACGCGCTGCTCCAACAACTACGGTCCCTACCAGTTCCCGGAGAAGGCGATCCCGCTGTTCACCACCAACCTGGTCGACGGGCTCGACGTGCCCCTGTACGGCGACGGCCTCAACAGCCGCGACTGGCTGCACGTGGACGACCACTGCCGGGGCATCGCCCTGGTCGCCGCGAAGGGCCGGGCCGGCGAGGTCTACAACATCGGCGGCGGCACGGAGCTGACCAACCTCGAACTGACGGAACACCTGCTGGAGCTGTGCGGCCGGGACCGGTCGGCGGTGCGCAGGGTCACCGACCGGGCCGCGCACGACCGCCGGTACTCGGTGGACATCTCGAAGATCTCCCGCGAGCTGGGCTACGAGCCGCAGGTGCCCTTCGCCGAGGGCCTGGCGGCCACGGTGGCCTGGTACCGGGAGAACCGCGCGTGGTGGGAGCCGCTGAAGGAGCGTGCCGCACTCCCGGGGGCGGCCGCCGCCGGGCGGGGCACGGAGCAGCCGGCAGGTGCCCGTGCGCATTGACGAGACGGTCATACCCGGCACGTACCGGCTGCTGCCGGAGCGGTTCGAGGACGAGCGCGGCCATTTCTACGAGGCCGCCAGGCACAGTGAGCTGACGGCGGCGACCGGGCTGCCCTTCGAGGTCCGCCAGGTCAACAACTCCGTCTCGCGGCGCGGCGTCCTGCGCGGGGTGCACTGCAACGACGTACCGGCCGACGCCGGGAAGCTGGTGACCTGCGTCCGGGGCTCGATCCTCGACGTGATGGTCGATCTCCGTCAGGGCTCGCCGTCCTTCGGCCGGTACGCCGTGAACCGGCTGGACGCCGGGGACGGCATCGCCCTCTACATGTCCGGCGGCATCGGCCACGCCTTCCTCGCCCTGGAGGACGGCACCTGCGTCAACTACCTGTTGTCCGCGGAGTACGTGCCCGGGGCGATGGTCGACCTCGACGCGCTCGACCCCGAGCTGGGCCTGCCGTGGGAGCTCGCGGAGCCGCCGGTGCGCTCCGCCAAGGACGCGGCCGCACCCTCCCTCGCGGAGGTGGTGGCATCCGGCAGGCTGCCGCGGTACGTACCGACGGGCGGGGAGCTGATCCGGCCGTGACCGTTCCCGCCACCCGCGCCCCCTCGTCTCCCTCCTCCCTCTCTTCTCCTTCTGCTCCCTCCGACGTGTGGCTGCGCCGCTACCGGCCGGTCGCGGATCCGGCCGTCCGGCTGGTGTGCTTCCCGCACGCCGGCGGCTCGGCCACCGCCTACCTGCGCTTCGCCGACGCCCTCGCCGGCGTCGGCGTCGAAGTCCTGGCGGTGCAGTATCCGGGCCGCCAGGACCGGCGCGGGGAACCCTTCGTCGAGACCGTCGACGCCCTGGTCGAGGCGGTGCTGCCGGAGCTGCGGGAATGGACCCGCAGCCCGTTCGCCCTGTTCGGGCACAGCCTGGGCGGCACCCTCGCCTACGAGACCGCGCGCCGGCTGACCGGAACGGGCGAGGAGCCCGTGCACCTGTTCGTATCCGGCCGTCGCGCGCCCACCGTGCCGCGCACGGACACCGCGCACCTGCTGGACGACCGGGCCCTGATCTCCCGGATCTCCGCGCTGCAGGGCACCGATCCGGCGCTCCTCCAGGACGAGGAGCTGCTCCGGATGGTGCTGCCGGCGCTCCGCAACGACTACGGGATGGCGGGCGGCTACCGGCACCGCGCCGGAGCGCCGCTGTCCGTGCCGCTGACGGTGCTCACCGGGGACAGCGACCCCAACGTGTCCGTCGACGACGCGCGGCGCTGGTCGGAGGTGGCCGGGGGTCCGGTGGACCTGCGCGTGCTTCCGGGCGGGCACTTCTTCCTCAACGACCGCTCGGAAACCGTCTGCCACATCATCGAGGAGGCGCTGGACCATGTCCGCTGACACCCTGGCCCGGACCGCAGACCGAACGGACACCGCGCACCGCCTGCTGGTGTCGGCCCGTACCCCCGACAGCGCGGCCACGCCCATGGACCAGGTGCTGGGCTGGCTGGCCGAACAGGCCCGCGCGGGAAGCTTCCGGGTCACCCGGGTGCCGTTCGCCGCGCTGCGGGGCTGGCACTTCGACGGCGACGGCAACCTGCGCCACGAGTCGGGCCGCTTCTTCGCCGTGGAGGGCCTGCACGTCACCGCGGACGGGCTGCCGGAGCGGGGCTGGAAGCAGCCGATCATCGTGCAGCCGGAGGTCGGCCTGCTCGGAATCGTCGTCAAGGAGATCGACGGCGTCCTGCACTTCCTGATGCAGGCCAAAATGGAGCCGGGCAACATCAACACGCTCCAGCTCTCCCCCACCGTGCAGGCCACGCGCAGCAACTTCACGGGGGTCCACCAGGGCCTCGGCATCCCGTTCCTCGACCTGTTCCTGGAACGGGGGCGGGCGCGGGTCCTCGTGGACGTGCTCCAGTCCGAGCAGGCCGACTGGTTCCTCGCCAAGCGCAACCGCAACATGATCATCGAGATCGACGAGGACACCGAAACCGGGGACATCGGCGACGGCTTCCGCTGGCTCACCTTCGGACAGCTGCTGCGCCTGCTGCGGCTGGACAACGTGGTCAACATGGACACCCGCTCCATCCTGGCCTGCCTGCCCACGGCGGGCGCCGAACCGGACGGCGTGGACGTCGACCCGGTCCTGCGCTCCTTCCACGATCTGTCGGCCCCCTCGGTGCACGACACGAGCGAGGTGCTCAGCTGGCTCACCGGCATACGGGCGCTGCGCGAGCTGGTCCAGCGCCGGGTGCCGCTCGCCGAGGTCGCCGAGGACGGCTGGACGTTCACGGACGAGGAGATCGGGCACACCGGCGGACGCCGGTTCCGGGTGATCGGGGCCGACATCTCGGCGAGCAACCGCGAGGTCGCCTCCTGGACGCAGCCCCTGATCCAGCCTCAGGTGCCGGGCCTGATGGCCCTGATCGTCAAGCGGATCAACGGCACCCTGCACGCCCTGGTGCAGGCCCGGGTCGACGTCGGGCACCTGAACGTCGCCGAACTGGCGCCGACCGTGCACTGCCGGCCGGCCGACCACACCGGCCCGGGAACCGACCCGTACCCGCCCTTCCTCGCCGACGTGCTGGCTGCCCCGACGGCGCGGATCCACTACGACGCGGTGCAGTCCGAGGAGGGCGGCCGCTTCTACCACGCGGAGAACAGGTACACGATCATCGAGGTGCCCGAGGAGTTCGGCGAGGACGTGCCGCGCGACTACGCCTGGCTGACCTTCTCCCAGCTCACCGAGCTGATGGCGCACGGCAACTACCTCAACGTCGAACTGCGCACACTCGTCGTCTGCGCCCACACCATGTACTGACCGTTCCCGCTGCCGACCGCCCCTGCCCCTCCCACCGAGGACGTCATGCCCGCTCCCCTGCGCCTGGGACTCCTCGGCTGCGGCGACATCGCCGCGCGCCGCACCCTGCCCGCGCTGCTGCGCACCCCCGGACTGGAACTGGCCGCCACCGCCGCGCGGGACCCCGCGCGGGCCGCGGCGTTCGCTGACCGGTTCGGCGGCACCCCCGCGCCCTCGTACGAGGACCTGCTCGGGCGCGCCGACGTGGACGCCGTCTACCTCTGCCTGCCCACCATGCACCACGCCGCCTGGGCCGAACGTGCCCTGCGCGCCGGCAAGCACGTCCTGGTGGAGAAGCCGCTCGCGACCTGCGGTGCGCAGGCCGAGGCCCTGTACGAACTGGCGCGGGAGCGCGGCCTGGTGCTGCTGGAGAACTTCATGTTCCTCCACCACGGCACCCAGCGGCGGGTCGCGGGCCTCCTCACGGACGGGGCCCTGGGCGAAGTGCGCGCCGTCTCCGCCGCGTTCACGATCCCGCCGCGCCCGCCGGGTGACACCCGCTACGACCCGCGCACCGGCGGCGGGGCCCTGCTCGACAGCGGGGTCTACCCGCTGCGGGCCGCCCTGCGCTTCCTCGGCTGCGGCCTGACCGTGGCCGGCGCGGTGCTGCGCACCGACGAGGAGCACGGCGTGGACCTGTCCGGGGCCGTACTGCTGGCCGCCCCGGAGGGCGCGGTGGCGCAGCTCCGGTTCGGCATGGAGCACCACTACCGGTCCTGGTACGAGATCCAGGGCAGCGCCGGCACCCTGTCCGTGGACCACGTGTACACGACGGCGCCCGATCACGAGCCGGTGATCCGGCTGGCGACCGGCACCGGGCGGACGAAGATCCGGGTGCCCGCCGAGGACCATTTCGAGGCGGTACTGCGGTTCTTCGCCGCGTCCGTGCGCGCACCGGAAGCGCGGCGGCCCGGCCTGCCGCTCCTCGGCGAGGAGTCGCGGCGGCAGGCCGGGCTGCTGGACGAGATCCGCGCGGCGGCGGTCCGCGTCAGCCGCTGACGGCGGCCTTCCCGCTCAGTTCGAGGTGCGAGCCCCGGAAGGCCCGGCGCATCCGCCGGTCATGCGTGACGACCACCACGGTCCCCGTGTAGTCCACCAGTGCCTGTTCCAGCTCCTCGACGAGCAGCGGGGACAAGTGGTTGGTGGGCTCGTCGAGGAGCAGCAGGTCCACGGGCCGGGTGACCAGGCGGGCCAGGTCGATGCGGCGGCGCTGGCCCACGGACAGGGAGCCGACCGGAAGGCTGAACTCGGACTCCCGGAACAGGCCCAGGGAGAGCAGTTGCTCGGTGTACTCGTCGGCGTGGCCGAGGCGGCCCTCGGCGAACTCCGCGAGCACCGAGCGCCGGGGGTCCTTGGGCAGTTCGTCCTGGCGCAGCCAGCCGATCCGCCCGGCCCGCCGCACGGTGCCCGCGTCGGGCTCCAGGTCGCCGGCGAGCACCCGCAGCAGGGTGCTCTTGCCCGCGCCGTTGGGGCCGGTGATCAGCAGCCGCTCACCATGGGCGAGGGACAGCGAGTCGAGGGCGAGCCGGCCGTCGACGCGCAGCCCGGAGACCTCGGTGATGGGTCCCTGGGGAACCTCGGCGGTCTCGTCGCCCACCGCGATGTCGGCGGTGAAGCGCAGCGGCTCGGGCGGCTTCGGTACCGGGTCGGTGTGGAGGCGGTTCAGCCGCTCGTTGGCGTTGCGGGCCTTGCTGGAGGTCGAGGACGAGGAGGACCTGGCCCGGTGGTGCTCGGAACCGCTGAAGGCCCAGGGGCCCTTCTTGGCGATGGAGGCCAGCATCCTTCCCGCGGTGGCCGCGCGGGTCTCCTGCCGTTCGATCTCGGCGAGGTGCTCCTCGTACTCCCGCTCCCAGCGGGCGCGGGCGGCGGCCTTGGCGGCGAGGTAGCCCTGGTAGCCGTTGCCGTACCGGTTGACGGTCTTCCGGTCGGGGTCGACCTCCAGGATGGCGGAGGTGACGGCCTCCAGGAAGGCGCGGTCGTGGGTGATGACGACGATGGTGCCGCGGTGGTCCTGGAGCCGCTTCTCCAGCCAGTCCACGGCCTGGTCGTCGAGGTCGTTGGTGGGCTCGTCGAGAAGCAGCAGCTCGGGGGCGGCGGCCAGGGTGGCGGCCAGCGCGAGCCGGGAGCGCTCGCCGCCGGAGAGGGTGTCCACCGGGCGGTCGCGGTCGAGTCCGGGCAGGCCGAGGCCGTGCAGGGCCGTGTCCGCCCGTGCGTCGGCCTCGTAACCGCCTCGGTCCTCGAACTCCGCGAGCAGGTTCCCGTACTCGGCGAGAAGCGCCGGATCGTCGTCCACCAGCGAGTCCTCGACCTCGTGGAGGCGCTTCTCCAGGGCACGCAGGTCCGCGAAGGCGCGGTCGAGGACATCCCTGACGGTGGCTCCGGCCGGCATGTCGAGTCGCTGCGGCAGGTAGCCGACGCCGCCGGGGGCGGTGACGGTCACCTCGCCGTTGTCCGCGGCCTCGGCTCCGGCGATCAGCCGGAGCAGGGTGGACTTGCCCGAGCCGTTGTCACCGATGACGCCGGCCTTCTCACCCGGCTTGACGGTGAGGGACACCCGGTCGAGCACGACGTGGTCGTCGTACCGCTTGATGACCTCCTCCAGCGTGAGCTGGGAATGCGCCCGTGATGCCGTGGGCGAGGACATGCGCATATGCGTACTCCTGGTGGTGCGGGGTCGGAGAGCGGGGACCGGACTCTCCGCGAACTGCTTGGCGAGGTTGCGCGTCGCGGTTTCGTTGCGGCCGGGTGCCTCCCTGACGTAGGTACGGGCCGGCGCCGTCCTGGGCGCCCGCACCGAGGATCTTCCGTACGGCCTTCCTCTCCCGCAAGACCGCGCTGTGCCGGGGGGGCCTGGACGCGGTGGAGGAACTCGCGGACCGCCTCGACCGGTCCGCCGACGAGGACGGGGGTCCTTGAGGCCGGGGACGAGCCCGGGGCCGGTGTACGCAGGTTCTCCGGCTCGGTGCGGCCGTTGGCGTCGGCCCTTGGCCGGACCTTTGCACACCGCGCTCGAGATCCGCTCGAACCCGTTGCCCCGGGCGGCATTCTATGCGGCGTAGAGGTCGAACGTGGAGCTGCGGCGTGGTCCGGAGGCCATGTCCAGTGCGGGGTCCACCATGAGCATCGCCCGGTGCAGGCGCTGGAGTTGTGGCGAGGGCTCGACACCGAGGTCGTCGATGAGCCGGGTGCGCAGGCGCCGGTAGACGTCGAGCGCCGTCGCCTGGCGGCCGGAGCGGTAGAGCGCCACCATGGCCTGCGAGTGCAGGCCCTCGTGCTGCGGGTGACGTGCTATCAGTTCGGCCAGCTCGACGATGAGTTCGGTGTGCCGGCCCAGGCGGAGGTCCGCGTCGATGCGGCGCTCGACGGTCACCAGCCGGCTCTCCTCCAGCCGCATGACCTCTATCTCCAGGATCGGGCCGACGCGCACGTCGACCAGCGCGGGGCCCTGCCACAGGGCGAGCGCCGTGCGCAGCAGCCCGGCGGCCTGCTGGTCCTCGCCGGCCTCGAAGGCCCGCTGCCCCTTGGCGACCAGTCCTTCGTACTCGTGCACGTCGACCGAGCCGGGTTCGATCTGCATCAGGTAGCCGCCGTGGCGGGTGGCGAGCACGTCCTTGGCCCCGCCGGGGGCGCCCGGCCCCATGGCCGTGCCCAGCCGCCGGCGCAGTTGGAGGATGTAGGTCTGCAGGGTGGTGAGGGCGCTCGGCGGGAGTCCGGTTCCCCAGATCTCCTCCATGAGCGTCGGTACGGGGATCACCCGTCCCGGGTACAACGCGAGAAGAGCCAGGATCTGGCGCGGCTTCCCTGCCGTCGGAACAATCGAGCCCCCGTTGACCTCGGCACTCAACGGACCCAGAACCTGAATCTTCACGGTTTCCTCCGCACGTGGTCGAGTTCGCATCGATTTTTCGGGCCTCGCCGACGAACGGTAGCGAAGCAACGGGGACGGGCCCGGAATCCTCCAGCGTCTGTCGAGCCGCTCTCTACTTCCCTCCCCTACGGGTGGACCGGAGTCCGGGTCAGTAGCGGTAGTGGTCGGACTTGTACGGGCCGTCGACCTCGACACCGATGTACGCCGCCTGCTCCGGGCGTAGCGTTGTGAGCCGCACGCCGAGTGCGGCGAGGTGGAGGCGGGCGACCTTCTCGTCGAGGTGCTTGGGCAGCACGTAGACGTCGGTCGGGTACTCCTCGGGCTTGGTGAACAGCTCGATCTGGGCCAGCGTCTGGTCCGCGAAGCTGTTCGACATCACGAACGAGGGGTGGCCGGTCGCGTTGCCCAGGTTCAGCAGGCGGCCCTCGGACAGCACGATCAGGACCCTGCCGTCCGGGAACGTCCAGGTGTGGACCTGCGGCTTGACCTCGTCCTTGACGATCCCGTCGATCTTCGCGAGACCCGCCATGTCGATCTCGTTGTCGAAGTGACCGATGTTCCCGACGATCGCCTGGTGCTTCATCCGGGCCATGTCGGAGGCCATGATGATGTCCTTGTTGCCCGTCGTCGTGACGAAGATGTCCGCCTGCTCCACCACATCATCGAGCGTGGCGACCTGGTAACCGTCCATCGCCGCCTGCAGCGCGCAGATCGGGTCGATCTCCGTGATGATCACCCGGGCACCCTGACCCCGCAGCGACTCCGCACACCCCTTGCCCACATCGCCGTAACCACACACCACGGCCGTCTTGCCACCGATCAGCACGTCCGTGGCCCGGTTGATGCCGTCGATCAGCGAGTGCCGGCACCCGTACTTGTTGTCGAACTTCGACTTCGTGACCGCGTCATTCACATTGATCGCCGGGAACAGCAGAGTCCCGTCGCGGTGCATCTCGTACAGCCGGTGCACACCCGTCGTGGTCTCCTCCGTGACACCACGGATCTCCGACGCCAGCTGCGTCCACTTCTGCGGGGACTCACCGAGCGTACGGTTCAGCGTCGCGAGGATATGGGCGTACTCCTCACTGTCCGCGGTCGACGGATCCGGAGCCGCCCCCTCCTTCTCGAACTCGACGCCCTTGTGGACGAGGAGAGTGGCGTCACCACCGTCGTCGAGAATCATGTTCGGACCACCGGTAGGGGTGTTCGGCCAGGTCAAAGCCTGCTCCGTGCACCACCAGTACTCCTCCAGCGACTCACCCTTCCAGGCGAAGACCGGGACACCCGCCGCAGCCACAGCGGCGGCCGCGTGGTCCTGGGTCGAGTAGATGTTGCAGGAGGCCCAGCGGACCTCGGCGCCGAGGGCGACCAGGGTCTCGATCAGCACCGCCGTCTGCACAGTCATGTGCAGCGAACCGGTGATACGGGCACCGGCCAGCGGCTGCGCGGCGGCGTACTCCCTGCGGATCGACATCAGACCGGGCATCTCGTGCTCGGCCAGCGTGATCTCCTTGCGGCCGAACGCCGCGAGGGAGAGGTCGGCGACCTTGAAGTCCGTGAAGTCGGCGGGCGGCTGCGAGGGCATGTGCACTCCTTGAGTTCTGAATGTTCCGGTGTATCCGGGGGTGTCGCTGTGGACCGGTCGGGCGTGATGCGGGGCAGGTCCGGGGGTGCGCGGGCCGGGACAGCGCCTCTACGCGGCGGACCGCCTCGCACAGCGCTGCGTGGTCATGGCCGGCGGCCTCCCGCGTTGAAGTAACCGGCCTCGGGGTGGTGCAGCACGATCGCGTCGGTGGACTGCTCGGGGTGGAGCTGGAATTCCTCCGACAGGACGACTCCGATCCGCTCGGGCCGAAGCAGCGCGGCGATCTTGGCGCGGTCCTCCAGATCGGGGCAGGCGGGGTAGCCCAGGGAGTAGCGGCAGCCCTGGTACTCGGTGCGGAACATGCCGTCCAGCGCGGCGGGCTCGGCCCCCGCGATGCCCAGTTCGGCGCGGACCCGGGCGTGCCAGTACTCGGCGAGGGCCTCGGCCAGCTGGACGGAGAGGCCGTGCAGCTCCAGGTAGTCGCGGTAGGCGTTGGCCTCGAAGAGCTTGGCGGTCTCGCCGCCGATCCGCGATCCGACGGTGACGACCTGGAGGCCGATGACGTCCGTCTCGCCGGACTCCTCGGGGCGGAAGAAGTCGGCGAGGCAGAGGCGGCGGCCGCGGCGCTGGCGCGGGAAGGTGAAGCGGGTGCGCTCCGAGCCGTCCTCGTGCAGCAGGATCAGGTCGTCGCCCTTGGAGACGCAGGGGAAGTAGCCGTAGACGACGGCCGCTTCCAGCAGGTTCTCGGTGTGCAGCTTGTCGAGCCAGCCCCGCAGGTGCGGCCGGCCCTCGGTCTCGACCAGCTCCTCGTACGTGGGTCCGTCGCCGGCGCGGGCCTGCTTGAGGCCCCACTGGCCCTTGAAGAGTGCGCCCTCGTCGAGCCAGGAGGCGTACTCCTTGAGCTGGATGCCCTTGACGACCCGGGTGCCCCAGAACGGGGGCTCGGGGACGGGGTTGGTGACCGAGACGTCGGAACGCACGCCCTCCTCCGGCTCCTCGACCTCCAGCACGGCGGTCTCCCGCTTGGGCACCCGACGCTGCTTCAGCTCAGGCAGAGAGGCTCCGGGAACGCCGCGCTTGACCGCGATCAGCGCGTCCATCAGCCGCAGGCCCTCGAAGGCGTCGCGGGCGTAGCGGACCTCGCCCTCGTAGATCTCGTGGAGGTCCTGTTCGACGTAGGCGCGGGTCAGGGCGGCGCCGCCCAGGATGACCGGGTACTCGGCGGCCAGCTTGCGCTGGTTGAGCTCCTGGAGGTTCTCCTTCATGATCACGGTGGACTTGACCAGGAGGCCGGACATGCCGATGACGTCGGCCTTGTGTTCCTCGGCGGCGTCCAGGATCGCGGAGACGGGCTGCTTGATACCGATGTTCACGACGTTGAACCCGTTGTTGGACAGGATGATGTCGACGAGGTTCTTGCCGATGTCGTGGACGTCGCCGCGGACGGTGGCCAGCACGATGGTGCCCTTGCCCTCGGCGTCCGACTTCTCCATGTGCGGCTCCAGGTGGGCCACCGCGGTCTTCATGACCTCGGCGGACTGGAGCACGAAGGGCAACTGCATCTGGCCGGAGCCGAACAGCTCGCCGACGACCTTCATGCCCTCCAGCAGGGTGTCGTTGACGATGTCGAGCGCGGGACGCGTCTGCAGGGCCTCGTCGAGGTCGGCCTCCAGCCCCTTCTTCTCGCCGTCGATGATCCGGCGCTGAAGCCGCTCGTCCAGAGGCAGCGCGAGGAGTTCCTCGGCCTTGCCCTCCTTCATCGACTTCATGTTGACGCCCTCGAAGAGCTCCATGAGCCGCTGCAGCGGGTCGTAGTCCTCGGCGCGACGGTCGTAGATCAGGTCGTGGGCGACCTTGACCTGCTCCTCGTCCAGCCGCGCGATCGGCAGGATCTTCGACGCGTGCACGATCGCGGAGTCCAGCCCCGCCTTCACACACTCGTCGAGGAAGACCGAGTTCAGGACGACGCGGGCCGCCGGGTTGAGACCGAAGGAGATGTTCGAGAGGCCAAGCGTGGTCTGGACGTCGGGGTGGCGCTTCTTCAGCTCACGGATCGCCCCGATGGTGGCGATGCCGTCCTTGCGCGACTCCTCCTGCCCCGTGCAGATGGTGAAGGTCAGGCAGTCGATGAGGATGTCCGACTCGTGAATGCCCCAGTTGCCGGTGAGGTCCTCGATCAGGCGCTCCGCGATGGCCACCTTGTGCTCGACCGTGCGGGCCTGGCCCTCCTCGTCGATCGTCAGGGCGATCAGTGCGGCACCGTGCTCGGCGGCCAGCCTGGTCACCTGCACGAACCGGGACTCGGGCCCGTCACCGTCCTCGTAGTTCACCGAGTTCAGGACCGCGCGCCCGCCGAGCTTCTCCAGGCCGGCCCGCAGCACGGGCAGCTCGGTGGAGTCCAGCACGATCGGCAGCGTGGAGGCCGTGGCGAACCGTCCGGCCAGCTCCGCCATGTCCGCGACCCCGTCACGGCCCACGTAGTCGACGCAGAGATCGAGCAGGTGCGCGCCCTCGCGGATCTGGTCACGCGCCATCTCCACACAGTCGTCCCACCGCGCCTCCAGCATCGCCTCACGGAACTTCTTCGACCCGTTGGCGTTCGTCCGCTCACCGATGGCGAGGTACGAGGTGTCCTGCCGGAAGGGCACGGTCTGGTAGAGCGACGCCGCACCCGGCTCCGGGCGCGGGTCCCGGGCGGTGATGGCGGACCCGCGGACCCGGTCGACGACCTGGCGCAGGTGCTCCGGAGTCGTACCGCAGCAACCGCCCACCAGCGACAGCCCGTACTCCTGAACGAACGTCTCCTGCGCATCCGCCAGCCCCTCGGGACCGAGCGGGAAGTGCGCCCCGTCCTTCGTCAGCACCGGCAGACCGGCGTTCGGCATACAGAGCAACGGGATACGGGAGTGACGGGTCAGATAGCGCAGGTGCTCGCTCATCTCCGCCGGACCGGTCGAGCAGTTCAGGCCGATCATGTCGATGCCCAGCGGCTCCAGGGCGGTCAGCGCGGCGCCGATCTCGGAGCCGAGCAGCATCGTCCCGGTCGTCTCGAAGGCCAACGACACCAGCAACGGCAGATCGCTGCCCAGAGCCTCCAGCGCGCGCCGCGCCCCCAGAATGCCGGCCTTCGTCTGCAGGAGGTCCTGCGTCGTCTCCACGATCAGCGCGTCGGCGCCGCCCGCGATCAGCCCCTCCGCGTTCCGCTGGAACCCGTCACGCAGCTTCACGTACGGGGCGTGCCCCAGCGTCGGAAGCTTCGTGCCGGGCCCCATCGAGCCCAGGACCCAGCGCTGCTGCCCCGTCGAGGCCGTGAACTCGTCCGCCACCTCACGGGCGATACGCGCACCCGACTCCGAGAGCTCATACACCCGCTCGGGAATGTCGTACTCACCCAGCGCCGCGCTGTTCGCGCCGAAGGTGTTCGTCTCCACACAGTCCACGCCGACCGCGAAGTACTCCTCATGCACGGAACGCACGATGTCGGGCCGGGTGAGGTTCAGGATCTCGTTGCAGCCCTCGAGGTTCTCGAAGTCCTCCAGCGTGGGGTCCTGGGCCTGCAGCATGGTGCCCATGGCACCGTCGGCCACCACCACCCGGGTGGCGAGCGCCTCACGGAGCGCTGCGGATCGGGTGCCCTTCATGACCGGTGGTCCGGGGCAGGTGCGAACAGTCCGGCCGCGTCCGCGGCGATGGAACCGGTGACAACGATGCGCACGTCGGGCTCTCCTCGGGAGTACGGAGCACGAAGGACGAAGGAGCCGGCCGGTCAGAGACCGGCCGCGGCCTTCAGCTGCTGGGCGCGGTCGGTCCGCTCCCAGGTGAAGTCGGGCAGTTCGCGTCCGAAGTGGCCGTAGGCGGCGGTCCGGAAGTAGATCGGCCGCAGCAGGTCGAGGTCACGGACGATGGCGGCCGGGCGCAGGTCGAAGACCTCCCTGATCGCCTGCTCGATGCGGTTCTGGGCGACGGCGCCGGTGCCGAAGGTCTCGACGAACAGGCCGACCGGCTCGGCCTTGCCGATGGCGTACGCGACCTGGACCTCGCACCGGTCCGCGAGGCCCGCCGCGACGACGTTCTTGGCGACCCAGCGCATCGCGTAGGCGGCCGAGCGGTCCACCTTCGACGGGTCCTTGCCCGAGAAGGCGCCGCCGCCGTGGCGGGCCATGCCGCCGTAGGTGTCGATGATGATCTTGCGGCCGGTCAGACCCGCGTCGCCCATCGGGCCGCCGATCTCGAAGCGTCCGGTCGGGTTGACCAGCAGCCGGTAGTCGTCGGACTCCAGCTTGATGCCGTCCTCGGCGAGTTCGGTCAGTACGTGCTCGACGACGTGGTGGCGGATGTCCGGGCTCAGCAGGTTGTCGAGGTCGATGTCGGAGGCGTGCTGCGAGGAGACGACAACGGTGTCGAGACGGACCGGGCGGCTGCCGCTGTACTCGATGGTGACCTGCGTCTTCCCGTCGGGGCGGAGGTAGGGGACGGTGCCGTCCTTGCGGACCTCGGTCAGCCGGCGTGAGAGCCGGTGGGCCAGCTCGATCGGCAGCGGCATCAGGGACGGGGTCTCGTTCGTGGCGTAGCCGAACATCAGGCCCTGGTCGCCGGCGCCCTGCTTGTCGAGATCGTCCCCCTCCCCGTCTGCCGCGGCACCCCCCACGCGCTTCTCGTACGCGATGTCGACGCCCTGCGCGATGTCCGGCGACTGCGCGCCGATGGACACCGAGACTCCGCAGGTGGCGCCGTCGAATCCCTTGGCCGACGAGTCGTAGCCGATGCCCAGAATCGTCTCGCGGACGAGACCGGGGATGTCGGCGTACGCCTTGGTCGTCACCTCACCGGCGATGTGCACCTGGCCGGTGGCGATCAGTGTCTCGACGGCGACCCGGGAGGACGGGTCCTGGCTCAGCAGTGCGTCGAGGATCGCGTCGCTGATCTGGTCGGCGATCTTGTCGGGGTGGCCCTCGGTCACGGATTCCGAGGTGAACAGGCGGCGGGACATGGCTCTCCAGAGGTGTGAGGTCCGTTGAACGGTCGAGCGTCCGCGGCCGGCCGGGTGGCCGTCCGACGTGTGCGTCATCCGGCGCGTTCGGAGGCGGATTCGAGCAGCCGGGCGAGATCGCGGGCGGACGTCGCGGCGCCGGTGAGCACGATGAGCGGCGGCCGGCCGCCGTTCGCCGCGATGAGCCGGGTGATCCGGTACGCGGCGACTCCGCAGCCGGAGAATCCGCCGAGCACGAGGTGCCCGCCCGCGTCGATGAGCGGCCCGAGCGCGTCGTACCCGGCTCTGTCGTCGAGCGCGGCGCTCAGCAGTACGAGGGCTTCGGGGCCCTGGTACGAGCGCGCGAGCAGTTCGTAGCAGAAGCGGGGGGTGCCGTGCGACGGTACGAGGCAGACGGTGCCCGCGCCGGGGTTCCGAGCCGGTCGCAGGGTGATGAGCGCGGGCGCGTCGGTGCAGGTGCGGGCCGGACGGTCCGCCGACGTGGCCGGGGGCGTACCGGCCTCCGTGCCCGTACCGGTGTCCGTGTCCGTGTCCGGCTCCGCGTCCGCATCCGCGTGGGCCAGCCGCGCCAGCACCTCGGCGATGGTGGTGGACGCGCCCGCCACACGGGGGAGTTCGTCCAGCAGGAATGCGGCGTGCGCCAGGACACCGCCGATTCCTGCGGGCTGGGTGTGGTCGTAGGAGACGGTCACGATGAGCCCGCCGTCGGCGTCGTGGTGGGCGGCGAGGGTGAGCGGGAAGCCGGTTCGGGCGCCGAGCGTCTCCGGTGGGTCCACACGGACTCCCTGGGCGGCGAGTTCCCGGATGAGTTCGTCCGGGCCGTCCGGACCGCCCTCGAAGGCGACCAGGCTGCCCAGCGCGTCGGGCGCCTCGGCCCGGTCCTCGGTCCAGGTACGGATCTGGCCCGCCGAGACCCACTCGTACGCGGCCATGTCCAGGGCCCGGTCACGCAGCAGGCCGAGCAGCTCCGGAACGCTCGCCCGCGGGTCGACGACGACGGAGATCGGCAGCGGGTTGCGCAGGGCGCCCGGCAGGCGCTCCACCCCGTCGAGCAGGATGCCGCGTCCGGACACCGTCACGCTGAAGCGGACCGGCTCCGCGTCGGCGCTTCCGGCGGCCCGGTAGAGCAGCAGGGCCCAGACGGCTTGCAGCGCACCGCTCTCGGTGCTGCCCCAGCCGGCCGCCCAGGCGCCGAGCCGTGCCGTCTGCACGGCGGTCAGCCGCAGCCGGGTGCGCCCGGTCCCGGTCCCGGTCCCCCCGGGCACGGGAGCGCGGACGGCGGCTGCGGGCAGGGGCGAATGCGTGACGCCGGGCGGTGGTGTGGCATCCGTCCAGAACGTGCGTGCGGGGCCGGTGTCCTGGGCGGCAAGCCACTGCGCGTAGTCGCCCATGTCGGGGCGGCGTTCACCGCCCGGCAGACGGCCGCCGGCCAGGTAGGCGCGGTAGAACTCGCGCAGCAGCAGGCGCGCGCTCCAGCCGTCGAGCAGCGCGTGGTGGAAGGTGAGCAGCACCCGGGTGGGCTGGGCCGTGGCCGATACGACGGGATCGCCGCCCAGCACGGTCACGCGCAGCGGTCCGGGACGGCGCGGGTCGAGGCCTCGGCACCGGTCGTACTCGACCACGCTTGCCCAGTCCCCGGCGCTGTGCGGCAGCCGTAGCACTTCGGCCCTGACCCGGTCGTGCACGACGATCTGCGGCTCGGGGCCGTCGGCGAAGGCGGAACGCAGCACGCTCTCCCGGTCGAAGAGCGACTGCCAGGCGGCGGTGAAGCGTTCGGGGTCCAGCGGCCCGTGCCAGACCCAGCTGAGCTGTTCGACGTGGCGGCCGGGGCCCGGGTGGGCGTCGGCGTCGGCGAGCATCTCGTGCTGGAGCGGGCTCGGCGCGACGGCGCATACCGAGCGGCCGGCCGGCGGGTCCGTGAGCAGGTCGGCCAGCAGGCCGGCCGGGAACTCCCCGGGGGCGCTCATGGTGAGAGTCAAGGTGTGCAGGCCGGGCCCGTGGGGCCGGAGCCGGTGCTGCCAGGCCGGGCCGTCCGGACGGCCGGCGGCGATCCGGTCCAGCGCGGATTCGAGGCGCCGGGTGTCCAGGGGGCCGCGGAGCTCCAGGAACGGCGGAGCGTCGTAGGGCGGTCCTCCGGGATCGACGACGACGGTGATCGGTCCGTCCGGGGACATACGTGAGAGATGATCGGCGGTCATGGTGTGTTCGGGGCGCGCACCCCCTCCCTCCCCTCTCTGCGAGCACGGAACGGGTATACGAGGCCCGCCCATACGGGCCTGATACGGCGCTCGGAGCCGTCTTCCGGCACGTTAGCCGCGCAGCGGAGCAAGGCCGGATTTCTCCACCGGCTCTGGACGGATCCGCGAACGTCGCGGCGGTGTCATACGTGGTCGAGGAGTCCGGCGACGGCTCCCATGAACCCTCCGTCGAGCATGGTGCGGGCCGCCGTGTCGCGTGAGGTGTCCAGTCCGGAGTCGTGGCAGGCCACGCTCAGCAGATAGCGGCCCAGCACCCGGCGGGTGGTGAACGCCCATTCGTCGCGGGCGGCCGGTGTCCCGTCGGGGGCGAGCAGGCCGCCCTCGCCGGCGCCGAAGCCGAATTCGGTGAAGCCGAGGCGCAGGCCTTGGCCGAGCGCCTTGGTGTACGCCTCCTTCAGGGTCCACAGCCGGAGCAGCTGAGCCCTCTGTTCGTCCTCGGACAGCGTCACGAGATCGGCGCGTTCGGCGGGTGTGCAGACATGGTCCTGGAGGAGTTCGAACGACATGTGCCGGTCGGCCGGTTCGGCGTCTACCCCGATCCTGCCGCAGCGGCTGATGCCGACGGCGATCAGGTCGTCGGTGTGGGTGAGGCTCACATCGATCTGGTCGAGCCCTCTCAGATAGGGCCGTCCGCCGATCTTGTACGCGAGGTCGAGTTCGGCGGGCCTGGTGCCCAGCGCGGCCGCGGCCGTGAACTTGGTGGCCAGCCGGGAGGCGACGAAGCGGTAGCGGATGGTGGGGTCGGCGGTGCGGCGGTAGCGCTGCCAGTCCCGGCCGAGCAGCGGGCGCAGCGAGGGGTCGGCGACGGCTCCGGTGAGCCACTCGCCCCAGGTGGTGTGCACCACGGCGTTGCCGTACAGGTCCATGCCTTCGCGCACCAGGTCCCATGGCCCGTCGGGGCCGCTGACGTGGATCGGCTCGGTGATACGTGCTGCGGCGTCCGGCGCCGCGGTCATCAGCTCTGTCTGCGTCAACGGTCTTTCCTTCCCTGTGTCGTTGTCGTCCGCCCCGTCCCCGTCCTCGGGTGCGGGTGCCGCCGGCTCACTGGGCGAGGGTGATGCCGTCCAGGTCGCAGCTGCGGCCCGTCCGGAAGCGGCGGACCAGTTCCTCCATGACCTGTGCCAGACAGCCCTCGGGCAGTTCGGGCACGGGGATGGCGAGCCGCTCGCCGAGGCGGGACAGCGCCAGCACCGCCCAGGCCGAATTGGCGAGGAACGGGTCCCGGCCGTCCTGGCCCTCCCACACGCCGAGTACCGCGGCGGCTGCGACGATCAGGCTGTAGCGGTCGCTGAGTACGCAGACGGCGGGGTCGGCGAGCGCCGTGGTGCCGTAGGCGGGCAGCCGGCGGCACTCCTCGCGCAGGGCGCGCAGTTCGGTGACGAAGCCCTCGGCCAGTTCGGCGAGCGCGGCGATCTGGCCGCCCAGGCCCCGGTACGAGGAGAGGCGGGCGGCGGAGCCCACAAGGGAGGCGGCCATGAAGTCGCCGCCGCCCGCGAGGCCCAGCAACCGGTAGTCCAGCACCGGGAGTTCGGCTCCCTGGCGGAACAGCTCGGGCGGTGGTTCCTCCTCCTGGAACCAGGAGTGTTCGGCCAGGCCGCGCAGCTGGGGGACGATCACGGACTGGCAGGAGGCGGTTCCGGCATGGCCGAGTCCGGCGACCGGCAGGTCCCGTACGAGCTTGCCGAGCGCGCCGTACTGCGGGCTGTCGTGCTCGTAGCCGCGCGCCCCCAGGACGGTGGCGAGCTCCTCCAGGTTCTCGCGCAGCAGGTCGGGCACCACGTACTTGACGGCGGCGGCGAAGACATGGGCCCGGTCGGGCAGCAGGCTCAGGGCGCGCAGGACGACGGTGGCCATGCTGTCGCAGGCCAGCAGGTCGGCGAAGACTCCGGCCAGCGGCTTGTGCCAGCGGCGCGCGATCGGGGCCTTGCGGCCGGTGGTCGCGGCCCGTACCGCGGAGTGCAGGACGGTGTCCGCTGCGGCGGTGACGACACCGCAGATGAGGCTCCGGTTGACCTGGAAGGTGCGCAGGGCGAGTGCGACGCCCTCGCCCGTGCTGCCGACGCGGGCGTCGCCGGGGACGGTGTGGTCGGTGAACTCCAGCCCGGAGAACAGCGCCCCGCGCATGCCGGGGGTGGGGACTCGCGACAGGTGCCGCACGGACGGGCTGTCCCGCCAGGCGTCGTCCAGGAGCAGCACCGAGTGGCTGTGCGGTCCGGGGGCCGGGTCGGTGCGGGCGTAGACGACCTGGGCGTCGGCGCGCGAGGCGTTGATGATCACGTCCTTGCGCCCGTTCAGCCGATAGCCGTCGGGGGTGGTGCCGGCGGTGAACTCGTGCCGCAGGATCGCGTTGGAGTGGGCCAGTTCGTGGTGGAGGATCGTGGCCCGGCCTCCGCCGAGCAGCAGGTCGGCGGTGCTGCGTCGCTGCGCGGGGGTGCCGGCCGCCCAGATCGCTCCGGTGGCGAACAGCGAGGTGATGCCGTAGCCGAAGCCGAGGGCGACGTCACGGCGGAAGACCGGCCGCAGGACGCGGGCGAGCAGGTCGGCCCGGGTGAGCCGGCCGCCGTATTCGACGGGGACGAACTCGGCGCCCAGGTCCGTGCCGGCCAGGAGGTCCTCGGTGGCGGCGGGCGGGGCGCTCCGGGCGTCGGCGGCGAACAGGGCGCGCAGCCCGTGCGGGTTCGCGGGGTCGTAGGGGTCGCCGAGCTGCGCTTCGAGCCGGGATGCCCGTGCGCGTGCGTCGGACTCCCACCAGCTGTGACCGGTGGCCGTGGTTCCGGTGAGATCGGCGGTGATGGTCATGGCAGCGGGAGTCAGCTCCGTCGTCGCAGGGTGCGCGCCACATATCGCGCCGGTACGCACGACTGTGACGGGCACGCCTCGTGCGGCACCGGAGCCGTACTCGACGCGTCGTCTGCCATTTCTCGATCGTTCGCCGAGTCACCCGGAGCCGGCTCCCAGCCGTTGCCCGGCTCTCCTCCGAGCGCGGCTCATCTGCGGTTCGAGCCGGATTCGAGCGGACTGCAGAAGTATTCGGGGTGAGACCCGGCGGAGCCGCCGGCCCCTCCCGTGCCGTCCCCGCTACCCCGCGACCGGGACCGGGACGGACAGCTTGCGTGCGACGAACGCGTCGAGGGCGGCGATGGAGCAGAAGTACTCCAGCTCCAGGTCCTCGTTCTCGACGGTGATGCCGAACTCGTGCTCCACGAAGGAGACGAGCCGCATCGCGAACACCGAGCTGACGAAGCCGAGCGCGAAGATGTCGTCGTCCGCCTTCAGGTCCTGAACCGGGAAGAAACGGGACAGGTATTCCGCGATCCGGGCTCTGTTGTCCGTGCTCATCTCTTCATCCGTCCTGATGTCGTGGAGCGCGGCGCCGGTGGCCGGCCGAAGGGTCAGTGGCCAGTACACGCACCACTGGCCCGCCGGCCGTCCGAAGAGAGCCCGGCCCGCCACTGCTGCCGCCCCGTTCCCCTCCGGGGAACGTCCGTAGCGGCAAGCCTCACAGCGGCAACTGGAGCGGGGCCGGAGCAGCGGTGGACATCGGCCGTACCGGGGCGTTCGGCCCCGGCACGGCGGGAGGGTCCGCTCACAGCACGCGGATCGCGGACTCCGCATGGCGTTTGGCCAGGTTGAGGGTGGCCGTCGAGTTCCGGCCGAGCGCCTCGCGTACGAAGCGGCGGGCCTGTGCCAGGTCGGCGCCCGCACCGAGCACGCTCTCGATGGCCTCCTCGCGCAGCACCACACTGTGCTGGGAGATGACCGTCACGCCGGTCTCGTCGGGCAGCACCGACCACTCACCGGTGTGCGCGTCCATCAGCGCGGGGGTGGTGGTCTGCTTGTAGACGATACGGCCCGCCTGCGGGAAGCAGACCCGTACCGACTCCGTGGTGTGGGTCGAGCCGTCCGCGGTGCGGGTGTCCATCGCCATGACCTGGACGCCGGGGGTGTCCTCCGTCAGTTCGAGGCGGGCCACGTGCGGAACGAGCTCCGGCCAGTCGCTCACCCGGTACAGGAAGTCGTAGACCAGCTCGGCCGGGCCCTTGACCCGTACGGCGTCCTCGAAGGACAGGACGAGTTCGTCGAGCCGGGACCAGCGCTCGGCCAGCCGCTTCACATGGTCCAGCTCCGCGCCCGAGTTGGTGTCGATCGCCCGCTCCACCCACGCCGCGTCCTCGGGCCGGTCACCGGTCACCGTGAAGTCGTGCAGCAGAGTCAGCACACTGGTGCCGCCCGGCCGCTCCTCGACGGTCCAGGTCCCGTTCATCGTCTCGACCGGGGCCTGCGGATGCTGCTGGCGGAAGGTGATCCGCCGCGCCTGCGGGTCCTGCACGCGCCGGGAGATCCAGGACCGGACCTGCCCGTTGGCCGTGGCCCACATCCGCAGCCGTTCGTTGCGCCCGTCGAAGTCCAGCCGCTCCACATGGACGTTCGGCGGGAGGAACAGCGGCCACTGCACCGCGTTCGAGATCAGCCCGTACGCGACCCCCGCCGGTGCGGCCACCTCGACCGAATGCGCCGTGCGGTACACACGCTCACTCGACACCACACATCACCTCTTCCTCACAGATTCAGAAATTGCCAAGTCCGCCACAGACGTTGAGCGCCTGTGCGGTGATCGATGCGGCGGATGCGGAGGCCAGATAGCCGACCAGTCCCGCGACCTCTTCCGGGGTGGAGTAGCGGCCGAGCGGAATCTTCGCCTCGAACTGCTCCTGCACGACGTCCTCGGTGGTGTCCCAGGCCGCCGCGTACCCCTGACGCACCCGCTGCGCCATCGGCGTCTCGACGTAGCCGGGGCAGACCGCGTTGACCGTGACGCCCGAGGGGGCCAGCTCCCTGCCCAGCGCCTTGGTGAAGCCGACGACCCCGTGCTTGGAGGCGCTGTACGGGGCGCCGAGCAGCACGCCCTGCTTGCCGGCCGTCGAGGCGATGTTGATGATCCGCCCGCGTCCGGTGCCCGTGAGGCCGCCGTTTTTCAGCACCTCGCGCGTCACCAGGAACACGCTGTTGAGGTTGGTGTCGATGACGTCGTGCCAGAGCTCGTCGGTGATGTCGGCGGTCACGCCGCCGCCGCTGCGCCCGGCGTTGTTGACCAGCACGTCGACACGTCCGTACGTCGCGACGGCGGCGCTCACGAGCGCGGCCACGGACTCCCGGGAGCGGACGTCGGCCGCCAGTCCGTCGGCCTCCAGGCCCTCGTCCCGGAGGTCCTCGACGGTCTGCTTGACGTCCAGTTCGGTGCGTGCGCACAGGAAGACGCGGTGCCCGGACCGGCCGAGCTGACGGGCCACCGCCAGTCCGATGCCGCTGGTGGCTCCTGTGATCAGGGCTACGGGGTCGTTGTCGGCCACGGTCAGTGCTCCTTCAGCCGGTGGGTGGGGGCGGGGAGGGCGAGTCCCGGTTCGGTCCTGGCCTCGTCGGCGAGCGGCCGGGCCGGCCGCAGCGGGGCGAGCGCCCGGCCCAGGGCAGCCCGGGTCAGGGCGCCGGCGCGCGCGGCGGTGTAGCCGTCGGGGCGCACCAGCAGCCAGTTGCCCGGCGCCAGGCCGAGTGCCGCGCGCAGCCGTCCGTCCGGGTCGGCGAGCGGGGCGGGCCCGTCGGGGCCGGTGCCGCCGACGGTGCGCACCGACAGCCACTCGGAGTACTGGGCGGCGGCCGTGACGGCCACGCCCACCGGGACGTCGCCGGGCCCGGTGCCGCCCGCAGCGAGCAGCAGGGACCAGCGGGGGTCGCGGAGTTCGGCGCGCAGTCCCGCGCAGCCGGAGTCGTCCGGGTCGTGGACCGGGGCCTGCGCGATCCGCTCGCCGGGTCCGGGTACCGGGGCGGGACCGGCGCCGCGCCTGCGACGGGAGGCGTCTGCGGTGGTCAGGGGCGAGTCGCCGTAGCCGATGCGCAGCCCGGACATGCCGCCGAGCACCTTGCGCTGAACAGCGCGGCGCAGCGGGGTCACGTTGCGCACGAAGGTGAAGACGACGGGCAGCGCCACGGAGGCGAACATGTTCTTCAGCTGGACGAGGAAGGTGGCGGCCCGGGTGGAGCCGAGCAGCGCCCGGCCGATGGGCACCCGTTCCTGGCCGTAGGTGTCCAGGAGTTCCGGGCCCGCGTGGCCGTGCTCGACCATGGCCAGCTTCCAGCCGAGGTTGTACGCCTCCTGGATGCCGGTGTTCATGCCCTGTCCGGAGGCGGGGCTGTGCACGTGCGCGGCGTCCCCGGCGACGAGGACGCGGCCCTCGCGCATCCGCTCCACCATCCGCTGCTGGAAGGTGAAGACCGAGGTCCACTCGCTCTCCCCGACCCGGACCGGGCGGCCGAGCCCGGCCGTCAGCTTCTCGGTCAGCCGCTCCTCGACGGGGCGCGGGTCGGTGCCCCGCCCGACGGGTGCGGTGTCCAGCAGCCGCCAGTGCCCCTCCCGGGCGTAGGGCACCATCATCAGCGCGTGTCCGCCGGTGTGGGCCCAGTAGATGGTGTCGGGCGGCAGGTCGGTGGCGACCGGTGCGTCGGCGAGCATCCAGGTCTCCCCGGCCCCGCCGAGCAGTTCGAGTCCGAGCAGTTTGCGTACGGTGCTGTGGCCTCCGTCGCAGCCCACGAGCCAGGACGTCTCCACGCTCTCCTCGGTGCCGTCCGGCCCGCTCAGGGTCACCCGCACCGAATCGGGGTCCTGCTCGAAGCCGGTGAGGCGCACCCCCCACTCGACCTCGACACCGAGACGGGCCACGGCCTCGCGCAGCACCTCTTCCGTCTCGGTCTGGCCGATGACGAGGGTGTACGGGTACGAAGTCGGCATGGTGGCGTAGTCGGCCTCCAGCCGCACCAGCCGGCGCCCTTCGGCGTACATGGTGAACGCGCGGTTGCGGCGGCCCCGTACGAGCATGTCGTCGACGATGCCCATCTGGTCGTACGTCTCCAGGGTGCGCGGGTGCGTGGCCACGGCCCTGCTGGTGCGGGCGGGGCCGGCGGCGGCGTCGATGAGCCGTACCCGCAGGCCCCTGCGGGCCAGTTCGTGGGCGGCGGTCAGGCCGACGGGTCCGGCGCCCGCGACGATCGCGTCGGGCCGGCCGGCGGTCATGCGCTCTCCTCGGGCATCGCCGGCGGCGCGTGGCCCGTGTCGGTGCGGAAGGGGTCGATGCCGCCGTGCGCGGTCGGCCTGTTGACGAAGGTCGCCATGGTCTGCTCCTGGTGGTGGGGCGGGATGCGGGCGTTCATGCGGCGGCGCGTGTCTTCAGCCGCTGCCGCAGCGCGCGTCGTTCGGGCTTTCCGGTGGGGGTGCGGGGCACCGCCTCCAGCGCCTCGGTCAGGCGGATCCGTTCGAAGTGCGCGAGCCGCTCGTTGGCGCGTTCGGTGACCGATGCGAGGACGTCGGGCCCCGGGGCGCGCCCGGATCCCGGGTGTCCGGGCGCGGGTCCGGCGTCCGCGCCGACGGGGTCCTCACGCAGCACGATCCCGGCCCAGACGAGGCCGCCGTGCACGTCGTCGGGCCAGTCGGCGACGATGCAGTCGGCGACCCGCGGGTCCTCGCCGATGACCCGTTCGACCTGGCTCGGCGAGACGATCTCGTTGTCGTACTTGAAGATGTCGTCGAGCCGGTCCACCAGGCGCAGCTCCCCGTCGTCGTCGAGGTAGCCGACGTCGCCGGTGGAGAACCAGCCGTCCTCGTCGATCCGGGACGGCTGTGCGTCACCGAGGTAGCCGGCCATCAGCTGCGGGCCTCTGACCTGGACCTCTCCGGTGGACCAGACCTCGACCGGGGTGCGGGAGTCCACGTCGACGAGACGGCACTCGGTCCCGGGGACGGTCCCGCCGACCTCACCCGTCCGGTAGCGCTCGGGCCGCTGGCAGTGCGTGAGCGGGGAGAGCTCGGCCATGCCGTAGCCCTGGATGACGGGGACGCCGAGCCGGTCGCGCAGGGCGCGCGCCGCCTGGGGACGCAGCCCGGAGCCGCCGGAGAGCACGGCCGTCAGCCGGGCGCCGCCGGGCGGGGGCCCGGGGGCGGCGGCCAGGCGTTCGTCGGTGGCGAGGCGGTGCAGCCGGGCGGGGAGTCCGTAGTAGTGGGTGGCGTCGGCCTCGGCGGCCGCGGCGAGCGAGGCGAACGGATCGGGGTCCTGGCAGAGCACCTGGCACGACCCGGCGTACACCGCTGAGTTGAGATGCATGACGTGGTACAGCGGCAGATGGTTGAGGGTGACGGAGGCCGGGCCGAGTCCGTGCGCGAGGGCGGTCTGCTTGGCGTTGGCGACCAGGTTGCGGTGGGTCAGCAGGACGCCCTTGGGGCGGCCGGTGGTGCCGGTGGTGAACTGGATGCAGGCGATCGAGCCAGGGTCGGACGGGCGGTGTCCGCAGGCCTGCGGGGCCGACTCCAGTTCCATGTGCAGCGAGACCGTGTCGCCCGGTGTCACCCCGTCCGGTGCGTCGGTCACCACGATCGTGCGGAGCCGGGGCAGCACGCCGCGCAGCTTGGTGAGCAGTTCGGCGGTGGCGGCGGGGACGAACGCCACCTCCACCCCGGCGGTGGCGAAGACGTGCCGCAGCCCGGTCTCCCCCATCAGCGGGTTGACCAGCACCGCCGTCGCACCGCTGCGGACCGTGCCGTAGTAGGTGGCGACGAAGACCGGGTCCAGGACATGGGCGACGCCGGTACGCACACCGGTCCGGCCCCCGTTCTCCCGCTGCAGCCAGGCGGCGACGCGATCGGTCAGCGTGTCCAGCTCGCCGAAGGCCAGGGCCGTGTCCGTGGTCCGCACGGCGATGCCGTCGGGGTCGCGCACCGCCGCACTGCGCAGCAGGCCGTCCAGCGGAAGGTCCGGAAAGGCAAAGTTCGGCATGCTCGTTCTCCTCCGGCTGGTCGGGGCGCGGCCGCCGTCTCACTGGCTGCGGTTCACACGTTCGACCAGGACGCTTGAGGAATCTTCGAAGAGCGCTCGATCTGTGCCGCAGAGAGTGTCCGTATCCGATGGAACGGAGGGCCGGTCACATGACCACCGAGATGCTCAGCCGCACCCGAGTCGCCACCACACCCGACACCGCAGCCGTCTTCGAGGCACCCACAGAGGTGCTCGGCGAGGCGGAGTTCGGCGTCCTGTACGCGCACATCCAGCAGTTCTACGGACGCCAGATGCAGCTCTTCGACCGGCACGAGGCCGAGCGCTGGGCGGGAACCTTCACCGAGGACGCCGTCTTCGACGTACCCACACTGGACGAGCCGGTGCGCGGACGCCTCGCTCTGGCGTCGAACGTGCGGCGCAACCAGGCCCAGCAGGCCCGCAGCGGGGAACGGTTCAGGCACTGGATCGGCATGCTCGACCTGCGGCCGCAGGCCGACGGGACGCTGCACACGCGCTGCTACGCGCTGGTGTACGTGACACCCGGCCAGGGCGGTTCGGCGGTGCACCGGGTGTGTGTCATGGAGGACGTGCTCGTCCGCTCGCGGGGCAAGTGGCGCACCCGCCACCGCGTCGTGACCCGCGACGACCTCGGCTGAGCGTGGTCACCTACGACCGGCAGCCGGCCAGGACGGCCTCAAGACCAGGAGACGCAGTATGACGACGTACGCGACCGAGCCGCGGCTCGGCACCGACCGGACCGCGCTCTACGTGGAGGTCCAGCAGTTCTACGCCCGGCAGGTCCGGCTGCTGGACGATCTGCGGGCGGAGGAGTTCGCCGCCACGTTCACCGAGGACGGGGTGTTCGCAACGTCACCCGGTATCCCGCCGGTGCACGGCCGCGAGGCCATCGCGGCGGCGCTGCACACCGCGCACACCCGGCGCTTCGGCACCGAGCCCGTGCGGTGCCGGCACTGGCACAACATGCTGCGCGTGGACCCCGGACCGGACGGCACCCTGGTCACGCACTACTACACGCTGGTGGTGGTCAGCCGCCCCTGGGACCCGGCGCCGGTCATCGCGCCGAGCGGTGTGGTGGAGGACGTGCTGGTGTACGAGGACGGGGAGCTGCGCACGCGTGAGCGGCGCGTCACCCCCGACCACCAGTCGTTCTGACGCCCTCTCAGGCGTGGCAGGCCGGCCGCCCGCCGTGGTGTTCGGACATCTCGCGGAACAGCGCGGGAATGTCCAGCGGATCGCCGGGCGCCGCGCCGAGCTCCTCCGCGTAGGCGCGGTGCAGGTTGGGCACCAGCCGCTCGGCGTCCAGCAGATCGGCGTACGCGCCGGGGCCCGCCTCGCGCGCGACCTGGAGCGGGGTGAGCCGGGCGGCCACCCCGTCCCTGGCGAGCTGCTGGAGGCGCAGCAGGTACCCCTCGTTGTCGTCCAGCAGGCCTGGGCCGCCCACCGGTCCGTGGCCCGGCACGACCGTACGGGCGCCGAGTGTGCGCAGGGTCCGCAGCGCGGCCAGGGAGCCGGCGACCGAACCCATCGGGCAGAACGGCGTGACGCCCGACATGACCAGGTCGCCGGTGAACACCACCCGCTGCTCGGGCAGCCACACGACGGTGTCGCCGGTGGTGTGCGCGGTCCCCGGGTGGATCAGTTCGGCCCGCAGGGCACCCGCGTACAGCGTCATGCGGTCGCTGTAGGTGATGCTCGGGGGCACCACCTCCAGGTCGCCCCAGCACACGTCGGGCCACAGCCCGGCCATGTGCAGCCCGGCCGCCGCGATGTCGGCGCGCGCCCGTTCGTGGCCGATGACGACGGCCTCGGGGAAGACGAAGTTGCCGAAGGTGTGGTCGCCGTGGAAGTGGGTGCTGACCACCAGACGCGGCGGGCCGCCCGCGACCCGCAGCGCCTCGGCGCGCAGCCGTCTGGCCCGTGCCTCGGTGGCGACGGTGTCGACGAGCAGGCCGGTGCCGCCGTCGACGATCACTCCGGCGTTGTTGAGGCACCAGCCGCCGTCCGGCTGGACGTAGGCGAAGACGCCGTCGGCGAGCTCCGTGAGCCGGGGCGCCGCCGCCTGCGCGGCGGGGCGGGTGTGTGACACGTTCAGCTCCTCGGCGTGGCCGCGACGGCGCACGCGCCCGTGCGCGGCCGCTGCGGACAGTCGCCGCTCATCAGGCGGCGATCCGGGCGGCCAGGGCACGGTTGACCAGGTCGAGGTACTGGCGCGGGGTCTCGGCGTCGTCCAGAGCCTCCTCGTCCAGCAGCACGTCGTAGTCGCGCTCGATCACGCCGGTGGTCTGCAGGAGGGCGAGCGAGTCGTAGCCCAGGTCGAGGAAGAGCGTGTCCAGTACGTCGCCGTCCAGGTCGATGCCCTCCCCCTCGCCCGCGCAGGCGCGCAGCAGGGTGGTCAGTTCGGTGAGCTCCAGCCGGTCCACAGAAGTGCCTTTCTCCTCGGGGTTGATTCAGAACGTCCGGCAGCGGGGACGTGGTCAGCGCGCGGCGCGCACCACGGTGGCCGCGTTGAAGCCGCCCCGGCCCCGGGCCAGTACCAGTGCGGTGCGCAGCACGGCCGGGCGCGGACTGCCGGTCACCAGGTCGACGGGGCAGTCCGCGTCGACCCGGGCGGTGCCGGTCGTCGGGGGGATCACCTGGTCGCGCAGGGCGAGCAGGGCGGCCGCCAGGTCGAGGGCGGAGCCGCCCGCCGAGAGCCGGCCGGTCATCGACTTGGGTGCGGTGACCGGCACCCCGTTCGGGCCGAACAGCGCGGCCAGCGCCTGTGCTTCGGCCCGGTCGGCGTTTCGTTCGCCCGCCCCGTCGGCGAAGACGACGTCGATGTCGCCCGGGGTGACACCGGCGTCCGCCAGGGCCAGTTCGGCGGCGGCCCGCAGCCGGGGCTCCCCGGTGCCGGGCGCCGGGTCGAAGGTGGCGGCGCAGCCCGCGATCGTGCCGTGGACGGTGGCGCCGCGACCGCGCGCGGCGTCCCCGTCCTCAAGGACGAACAGGGCGCCGCCCTCGCCGACGACATGGCCCGAGGCCTCGGCGTCGAAGGGCAGATAGGCGCGGCCGGGATCGTCGACGGTACTCAGTGCGCCGTCGGCCAGATGGGCCGTCCAGCCCCAGGGGCAGAGCGCCGAGTCGACTCCGCCGGTGACCACGGCCCGTATCCCCTTGCGCAACTGGCGGCGGGCCTGGGCGACGGCGTCGAGGCCGCCCGCCTGCTCGGAGACGATGACTCCGCTGGGGCCGCGCAGCCCGTGCCGGATGGAGATCTGGCCGGAGTTGGCGGCGTAGAACCAGGCGAACGACTGGTAGGCCCCGACGTGCCGGCTGCCCTTGCTCCACAGCGCCTGGAGTTCGTGCTGGCCGAACGCGAAACCGCCGCTGCCGTTGGCGGTGACCACGCCCACCGCGTAGTCGGGCAGCCGGGCCGGGTCGAGGCCCGCGTCGCCCAGGGCCTCGGCCGCCGCGGCGAGCGAGAACCGGGTCACCCGGTCGGTCTGGGGCAGCAGCCGGCTCGCGACGTGGTCCGCGTCGACGAACCCGGTCACCTCCCCGGCCAGGCGCGCGGGATAGCCGGAGGCGTCGAAGCGGGTGACGGGCCCGATGGCGTTCTCGCCCCGCAGCACCGCCGCCCACCACTGTTCGGCGCCGACGCCGCCGGGCGCGACGACACCGATGCCGGTGACGGCCGCCTCCACGCCCCGGACACCGATCAGCCCGGCGTCCTCGGGGGCCACGGCGGTCATGCGGCCACCCCCAGCCGGCGGGTGGTCAGCACCATCGCGCTCTGGAAGCCGCCGAATCCGCTGCCGACGCTGAGCACCGTCTCGGTGCGCTGCTCCCGTGCGACCAGCGGTGTGTAGTCGAGGTCGCAGGCGGGATCCGGATCGTGCAGATTGGCCGTCGGCGGCACGACTCCGTGCTCGATGGCCAGGGCGCTGGCGGCGATCTCCAGGGAACCGATCGCGCCGAGCGAGTGACCGATCATCGACTTGATCGAGCTGACCGGCACCCGGTGGGCGTGCTCGCCCAGGCTGCGCTTGAACGCCGCCGTCTCGTGCTTGTCGTTCTGCTTGGTGCCCGATCCGTGGGCGTTGACGTAGTCGACGTGCGCGCCGTCGATCCGTGCCTCGTCGAGGGCGGTCCTGATCGCCTCGGCCATCTCGTGCCCGTCCAGGCGCAGTCCCGTCATGTGGTACGCGTTGGACCGGCTCGCGAAGCCCGCGATCTCGGCGTACACATGGGCGCCGCGCCGCAGGGCGTGCCCGTACTCCTCCAGGATCAGCACCGCGCTGCCCTCGCCGAGCACGAAGCCGTTACGGCTGCGGTCGAAGGGGCGGGAGGCGGTCTCCGGCTCGTCGTTGCGCGGGGAGGTGGCGCGGATCGCGTCGAAGGACGCCAGGGTGATCGGGGTGACCGGTGCCTCCGCGGCGCCCGCCACCATCACGTCGGCACTGCCCTCGCGGATGAGCTCGACGGCGTGGCCGAGCGAGTCCAGGCCGGAGGTGCAGCCCGTGGAGACGACCGCGACGGGCCCCTGTGCGCCGACGTCACGCGCCACCTCGGCGGCGATGGAGCTGGGCACGAGGTAGTCGGTGAGCCTCGGCTCGGCCCGGGTGTGGTCCAGCAGCCAGTGGCTGCCGTGCTCGCTGACGTGCGCGTAGCTCTCGTCGAGTCCGCTGCTGCAGCCGACGGCGGTGCCCAGGGTGACCCCGGTACGTTCGGCCCGTAGCCCCGCTGACAGTCCGCTGTCGGCGACGGCCTCACGGGCGGCGACGAGCGCGAACTGGGCCGCACGGTCCAGGCGTCGTGCCTCCTGCGGGCCGAAGCCGTGGTCGGCCGGGTCGAAGTCGGCCTCGGCCGCGATCTGCGAGCGGAACGAGGAGGCGTCGAAGAGGGTGATGCGGCGGGTCGCGGTGCGGCCCTCGGTCAGCAGTGACCAGAACGCCTTGGTGCCGACCCCGCCGGGGGCGACCACCCCTATCCCGGTGATGACGGCGCGTCTCATCGGCTGTCCCTCATGTCTGTCCTCCTGTGATCGGCGGCGGTCAGCCGCGGGCCGAGGCCATGGCGCGGGCCGGCCGGGTGCGCCGGACGACCCGGCAGGCGCGCCCGAGCAGCCGGGGCAGCTCGTGGCCGCGTACGAAGAAGTGGTCCCCGGGCACGGTCCGGGTCACGACCGGCCCCGTGCTCCAGCGCCGCCAGCCCGCCATCACGTCCGGCCGCGCCAGCGGGTCGTCCGCGCCGGAGACGATCAGCACCGGCACGGACAGCGGCGGGCCCACCACCTGTTCGTGGGCGTTGATCCGCAGTTCGTGGGCGAGGGCCAGGTCGTCGCGCAGCACCGGCAGCACGGCCCGGTGCCAGAGTCCGCCGGGCTTGGCCCCCTGCGGGAGGGTGCCGGTCTCGTCGAGCAGTTCCAGCAGCTCGTCCTCGGGCCCCCAGGCGGCGTCCGACAGCAGGGAGGGGGCGTCGGGGGGCGGGCAGGCGCCGAGGGCGAGGAGCGCCGGACCGGGCAGCCCGGCCTCGTGCAGGGCGCGGGTGACGGTGTAGGCGACCATCGCGCCGAGGCTGTGCCCGTACAGCACGTAGGAGGCGTCCGGTGCCTGGGCGAAGGTGTCCATCACATCGGCCAGCAGCCCCTCGCGCCCGGTGACACGGGGCTCGCGGCGCCTGGCATCGCGGCCCGGCAGCAGTCCGGGCAGCGTCTCGACCCCGGGGCCCAGATCACCGGGCCAGTTGTAGAAGGCCGAGACACCGGCTCCGGCATGCGCGAAGCAGTGGAGTTGTACCGGCGGCTGTTCCTCGTACATCTGTCCTGCCTCCTGGGTGGGTTCGCCGATCGGCCTCAAGGTCGCCGATCCTCCTTGCCGGTGCCTGGACACCTGACCGGATCAGGCCGCGTAGAGATCGAAGGTGGAGCTGCGGCGCGATCCGCTGAGCGTGTCCAGCGCCGGGTCGACGGTGAGCATCGCCTGGTGCAGCCGCTGCAGCTGCGGCGAGGGCTCAACGCCCAGGTCCTCGATGAGTCGGGCACGCAGCCTGCGGTAGACGTCCAGCGCGGTGGCCTGGCGGCCGGAGCGGTACAGCGCCACCATCGCCTGCGAGTGCAGCCCCTCGTGCTGGGGATGACGTGCCATCAGATCGGTGAGCTCGGCGAGGATTTCGGTGTGCCGGCCCGTCCGCAGGTCGGCGTCGATGCGCCGCTCCACGGTCACCAGGCGGCTCTCCTCCAGGCGCAGGACCTCGATCTCCAGGATCGGCCCGACCCGTACGTCCACGAGCACCGGCCCGTTCCACATCCCCAGCGCCTCGCGGTACAGGCTCGCGGCCCGCCCGTCCTCGCCCTCGTCGAAGGCGCTCTGCCCCGCCGACACCAGTTGCTCGTAGCGGTGCACGTCGACGGACTCCTGCGGGATCTGCAGCAGGTAGCCGCCGTGCCGGGTCGCGAGCACCTCCTTGACGGTGCCGGGCGCGTCCGGTCCCATCGCGGTGCCCAGCCTGCGGCGCAGCTGGAGGATGTACGTCTGCAGGGTGGTCATCGCGCTCTGGGGCAGGTTGGTGCCCCAGAGCTCCTCCATGAGCGTGGGCACGGGCATGACCCGGCCCGGGTAGAAGGCGAGCAGCGACAGAATCTGCCGCGGCTTTCCCGCGGTCGGAACGATCGACACCCCGTTGACGTCGGCACTCAGCGGGCCCAGAACCTGAATCTCCACGATTTCCTCCCCGTTGCCCGGTCGATTCCCCAGGCCTGTCCGACGGATCGAAGGCGGACGGGGCCCTGGCCAGAAGCTGTTGGCGTTCCGACGCTAGCCCCGTTCGCCCCACACGCCCACAGACCTCGACCTGCGTTCGAGCGGCCCTCCAACGAACAGCCACCGCGGGGGTGCTGATGGACACCGACGTCCCTAGTTCTCGTACGCGTGGTAGCCGTACGCCTCACGTATCCCCCACGCGTGCTCGTACGCCGCCGTCTTCCACTCGGTGTACCGCTTGATCTGAGAGGCATCAGGGCGAGTCGGTGTGGATCGAGTACGCGTACCCGGTGAGTGATGAGAAGTGGGGCCGGTGGTTCCAGCGCGCGGTCCGCCTGCCCACCGAGCACCTCGAAGTCCAGCTGGCCTTCCCCGTCGGCCTGGGCCCCGTCGTGTGGGGCACCGAGACGTCCATGACCGCCGAGGCTGCCCCGCTGCGGACCGCGCTGGCAGGCGTCGAACCGGTCCCCGTCGAGGAGTACCGCCAGACGGGCCGCGTCTGGGCCTACGAGCAGTGGGCGTCAGTGTCCGAATTGATCTCCGGGTGGAGGACAAGACCGTGACGGTCCCGCCCCGGCCTGTAGCGCCCCCGGACAGGCCCTAGACGGAGCGGATCGAGCGCCGTCGCCGAGCGTCGGTGTTGCCGACCTTCCGGGGCGCGGCCGCGCGAGCGTCGGGGGTGATCGGCGGGTCAACCAGCGCCGCCGCGACCAAGCGGCGCAGATCGGGGTTGGCAGAGAAGAAGTACCGGGCGTTGATGCGGTGGCCGCCAGCATCGTCGCGCACCAGCAGGCCGATGGCGGTGAGCCGGGCCAGGGCCTCATAGACGGTGGACTCGGCGAGCTCCATGTCGTCCGCGGCTTCCTCGACCGGGACGGTGATGTACGCGAAGAGGCCGCCCTGACGCTCTATCCAGTCGAGCACGCAGCGCTGGGCGGCGCTCAGGTTCAGCGCGTAGAGCGGCGGGGTGACGAATTCCTGCTCGGGGTCGAACGGGGCGGGTGCTGTGGCCATCAGCTCGTCTCTCCAGCAGTTCGGCGGATCGGCGTCGCCGGCTCCGCAGCCTTCCCGGTCCTGAACCGGGCCGCCTTGGCGTCCGCGGTCCTCGCTCGGGCCTTCTCGTCGGGTACCGCCCTGGGCGGGGCCAGCCGCTTGCAGGCGGTGACGTGGGTGCTCCCGGCGCCCTCCCAGTATCGGAGGGGTGTCAACTGGTAGGCGGCGGCGCGCGGGGACGGCTTCAGCAGCAGCGCCATCTTCGTCAGCCGCGCCAGCGCCTTCTTGCACGTCGAGGCGTTCGTGTCGATCTCCTCGGCCAGCGTCTCCGGGGTGACGCGGATCGCCGCGCTCGCGGCACCGTGCTCGCGCAGCCAGTCCAGCGTCGCCCACTCCGCGCCGGTGAGGCCCAGCTTGTAGAGCGGGACCTCGCTGCCCGTGGACTGCAGGGTGTAGCCGTTTCCCTCGAACTGGTGCGGCACTCTGGGCTTCTGTTCGATCACCTCACCCGTGTCCTGGTCGACTAAGGCCAGTCGCCGGCCCCTTCGTGCTGCCATGCCGCTCGACGGCCGCAGACAGAGCATCAGCTAAGGGGCTATTTTTCGCCCCCTACGGGGCGGTTTTTCGCCCCTTAGCCTCACGTTTTCGCAGGTCAGAGGCACTGTGCCCTTCTGTCAGTAAACGCGCGCGCGTTTACCACACCAGCCCCACGTCCTCAACCACCCACGCCTTGGCCCGATGCCGGCGCGCACCTTCGGCCGCACCAGGCGCGGGCAGACCAGCAGCAACAAGGAACTACGGCCCGTCGGCGACCGCGGGTGGGAGGTGGGAGTCGTCTGGCTGAGCAGGCTCCGCGCGCGGCAGCGTACTCACCCGCGGACCGTAGGCGGCAGCAGCGTTGCTGCGTCTCGGGTGGCGCAAACCGTGACGTCACAAGCATGGAGGCGTGGCCGGGGCCGGTGGAGCCGGGCCGAGCCTCCCGCGCGCCGCATACCGCGCGGCGGCTTTCGTCGTGGCGGGCGGCCGGGGGCCGGGGTAGTGAAGGGGGCCGGTGGTCGTTTGCCGCAGGGGAGTACGCAGGGGCTCAAGCCACCGGTGCGGCGCGGTGAGGGTGGTCGGCGGGCGAAGAGCCGACCGCCATGCGGCTGCGCTGATATTGGCCCTGGGGAGGTCTTCCGGGTCAGTCGGGGAAACGTGACCCCGAGCTCGCAGCTCAAGCGGCGCGATGTGTGTGGGAGGTACTGACCAGCTGATCAGTACCTCCCACACACCGGGGGAACCTCACAGGCCAGTCCGGCAGTCGGCGTGGGGTGTACGCATTTCATGCGGCAGGGTCGGACGGAAGGGAGCGCATGGCGATCGAACCAGTGACCGACATCGGGGAGTGGGGCCGCGTCTACCTTTGCCGCGCGCCCGCGCCGACCGGCCCCGCCCGCCGGGGCGCGAAACCGCCCCTCCTCCTTGTCGCCGCAATCGAAATCGGCCCTACCCGCTGAATGCGCGACACCTCAACATGCGGGCTGACCAGTCCCAAGGCCGTCAGCGGCCCCAGCGCAGCAGAGCGGTGCCCACTGTCATGCCGCCGCCGAACCCCGCCAGCAGCACCAGGTCGCCGTCGGACGGCTCACCCGCGCGCCGGGCCTCGTCCAGGGCCAGCGGTATCGAGGCGGCTCCGGTGTTCCCGTGCCGCTCCACCGGGAGGTGCACACGCGCCGAGACCAGCCCGAGCCCGGCGGCCACGCTCCGCAGCATTTCGCCGTTGGCCTGGTGCGGGACGAAGTGGTCGACCGCGTCGGCCCTCACCCCGAAGGCGTCGAGGGTGCCCGCGACGGCGTCCGGCAGCTCCCGCTCCACGAAGGCCCGTACGTCCCGGCCCCGCATCCGGAAGAAGTGGTCCCCGCGGGCGACGGTCTTCTCCGACGCGGGCTGCCTGCTGCCGCCCGCGGCGACACCGATCAGCCCGTGCAGATGGCCGTCGGTGCGCATGCCCGTCCCCAGGAGCCCCCGGCCCCCGGCCACCGGCCCGAGCACCACGGCACCCGCCCCGTCCCCGAACAGTGGCGCGGTTCTGCGGTCCTCGGGGTCGATGATGCGTGAGTAGACCTCGCTGCCGATGACGAGCGCCAGGCGCCGGCGCCCATCGGCCTCGGGCCCGGCCAGCAGCCGAGAGCCGGTGTGCAGCGCGGCGATGAACCCGGCACACACCGCGTTCACGTCGAAGGCCGCCGCCCCGGATGCGCCGAGGCGGTGCTGCACGAACGCGGCCGTGGCCGGCTGCGGGTGGTCGGGGGTCGAGGTCGCTACGACGATCCAGGCGAGATCCTCGGGCCGCGCCCCGGCGTCGGCCAGGGCCCGTACCGCGGCCTCGGTCGCGAGATCGGATGCGGCTTCGTGATCCGCGGCGTAGCGCCGCTCCCGGATGCCGGTCTTGCGCTCGACCCATTCGGCGGTGACCCCGGCACGGGCGGCGACGGTCTCGTTGGTGACGACCCGTTCGGGCAGGTACGAACCGGTGCCGAGGATCCCGATGCCGCCCGGGGCGGGCGAGTACACGGTCATGCCGGCGCCGCCACCGGCGTACCGGCCAGCTGCTCCCGGATCGTGCGGAGCACCTCGTCCTGCTGCTCGACGAGGAAGAAGTGCCCGCCGGGCAGGACCCGCAGGCCGAAGCCGGACCGGGTGTGGTCCATCCATGCCCGGACGTCCTCGACGCGCGCCTTGGGGTCCTGGTCGCCGGTGAACGCGGTGACGGGGCAGTCCAGGGGCTCCCCCGGCCGGTAGCGGTAGCCGCGCAGCGCCCCGTAGTCGGCGCGCAGCGCGGGCAGGATCATGCGCAGGGTCTCCTCGTCGTCGAGCAGGGCGCCGCCGGTCCCGTTCAGCTTCCGGATCTCCGCGACGACCTCCTCGTCGGTGCCGGGCTGCCACTCGTCGGCGCGGTCCAGCGAGGGAGCGCGGCGGCCGGAGACGAACAGAGCGGTGGGGCCGTGGCCCGCCGCTTCCATCCGGCGGGCCACCTCGAAGCCGATGGCGGCGCCCATGCTGTGCCCGAACAGCGCGTAGGGCCGGTCCGCCCACGGCCCCAGCTCCTCGGCGATCCGGTCGGCCATCGTCTCCAGGCGGGTGACGGCCGGCTCGGCGCGGCGGTCCTGCCGGCCGGGGTACTGGACGGCCAGGACCTCCACCTGCGGTGCGAGCTCCCGCGCCACCGGGAAGTAGAAGCTGGCCGAACCACCGGCGTGGGGCAGGCAGACCAGACGTACGGGTGCGTCTGGAGAGGGACGGTAGTTCCTGAACCAGGGGCTGTCGGGGATTGCCGTCATGAGATCTCCTAGCCGGTCCGAGCGAAGCCGCGATACAGGCTCAGGATGGCCGTGTCCACCACCCCAGGGCTTCCCCTAACCGGCCCCTAGGGGCTGGGGGTGCGCGTTCAGGGGGCGGACAGGGGTGCTCCGCGGCGGCGCCGTGTCCCACGCTGATGAACTGCGGCCGGCTTCGCCCTCCTCGGCTCTCAAGAGAATCAGGGAATTCACGTGGACGAGATCATCAACGCCCTTCTCTCCGAGGACGCGACGCCCCAGGACTTCGCGGGTCTTCGGCTCCCGGAGACCTATCGCGGCACCGTTGTCCGGAAGGAGGACGCCGGCATCTTCGAGGGGATGGCCTCCGTGGACAAGGATCCGCGCAAGTCACTGCACCTGCAGGATGTGCCGACCCCCGAACCGGGTCCGGGCGAGGCCCTCGTCGCCGTCATGGCCAGCGCCATCAACTACAACACCGTGTGGTCGTCGATCTTCGAGCCGCTGCCGACCTTCGGGTTCCTGGAGCGGTACGCCAGACGCTTCCCGGGCGCCGCCCGCCACGACCAGCCGTACCACGTCCTCGGCTCCGACCTGGCGGGCGTGGTGCTGCGCACCGGTCCCGGCGTCAACGCCTGGCATCCCGGCGACCGGGTCGTCGCGCACTGCCTCTCGGTCGAGCTGGAGTCCTCCGACGGCCACAACGACACGATGCTCGACCCCGAGCAGCGCATCTGGGGCTTCGAGACCAACTTCGGCGGCCTGGCGCAGCTCGCGCTCGTGAAGTCGAACCAGCTGATGCCCAAGCCCGAGCACCTGACCTGGGAGGAGGCCGCGTCCCCGGGGCTGGTCAACTCCACCGCGTACCGCCAGCTCGTCTCGCGCAACGGCGCCGGGATGAAGCAGGGCGACAACGTGCTGATCTGGGGGGCGAGCGGCGGACTCGGCTCGTACGCGACCCAGCTGGCCCTGGCCGGTGGCGCCAACCCGGTCTGTGTCGTCTCCAGCGACCAGAAGGCGGAGATCTGCCGGAAGATGGGCGCCGAGGCGATCATCGACCGCAACGCCGAGGGCTACAGGTTCTGGAAGGACGAGCACGAGCAGGACCCGCGCGAGTGGAAGCGCTTCGGCAAGCGCATCCGCGAACTGACCGGCGGCGAGGACGTCGACATCGTCTTCGAGCACCCGGGCCGCGAGACCTTCGGCGCGAGCGTGTACGTGGCGCGCAAGGGCGGCACGATCGTCACCTGTGCCTCGACCTCGGGCTTCACCCACGAGTACGACAACCGCTACCTGTGGATGTCGCTGAAGAGAATCGTGGGCTCGCACTTCGCCAACTACCGCGAGGCGTGGGAGGCCAACCGCCTCGTCGCCAAGGGGAAGATCCACCCGACGCTCTCGAAGACGTACCCGCTGGAGGACACCGGCCAGGCCGCGTACGAGGTCCACCGCAACCTCCACCAGGGCAAGGTCGGCGTCCTGGCGCTCGCCCCGCGCGAGGGGCTCGGCGTACGGAACGGGGAACTGCGCGAGAAGCACATCGACGCCATCAATCGTTTCCGGCAAGAGGAGGCGCGGACCTCATGACTGCGCAACAGACCACCACACCCGTGACGGGCATCGTCGGCCTGGGCTCGACGGGCGAGGCTCTCCTGCGTCTGCTGCACCGCGCGGGCCACACCGTCGTCGCCGTGGACACCGACCTCGACGTCCTGGCCCGGACGGCAGGCCGCCTGAAGGCCGCCCTCGCCGCCGAGGACGGCCCGGAGCGCCCCGGTGTCACCTTCACCGCCGATCACGGGGCGCTGCGCGCGGCCGGCCTGGTCATCGAGGCGGTGCCGGACGACCCGGCCGTCAAGCACGACGTGCTCGGCAGGATCGTCGCGGCCTGTCCGCCCGGCACCCCCGTGGTGACCACCACGGCGTCGCTGTCCGTCGCACGGCTGGCCGTCGCCACCGGCCGGCCGGACGACATCGCGGGGCTGCGGCTGTTCACCCCGCCCGTCGCCGGCAGCCCCGTCGAACCGGTACGGACGGCGCTGACCTCCCCGGACACCGCCGCCGCCGTGGACGCGCTGGTGGCCTCGGCCGGACTGAGCCCGGTCGCGGTCGGCGCCCGGCCCGCCGCCGACGCCACCGCGCTGATCCTCGGGTTCCTCAACCGGGCCGTCATCCTCTTCGACGAGGGGTACGCCACCCAGTACGACATCGACACCGCCATGCGGCTCGGCTGCGGACTGCCGGCGGGCCCCCTGGAGACGCTCGACCACATCGGCCTCAAGACCGCGCACACCGCGCTGACGGAGCTGTGGCGGCGCACCGGCGACTGCGCCTTCGAACCCGCCCCGCTGCTCAGCCGCATGGTCGCGGCCGGCCGGCTCGGCCGCACGAGCGGCGACGGGTTCTACACCTACGACGAGACCGGCACCGCGACCGGCTGTACGGCCGACGGCCCCGGCGACCCGGGTGCCGCAGCCGTGCGGCGCGTCGGTGTGCTCGGCTCCGGCGCGATGGCGCGCGGGATCGCCGAGGTCACGGCGGCCGCCGGGTACCCCACGGTCCTGGTGGCCCGCACCGCGGAGAAGGCCGACCAGGCGCTGCGGGCCGTCGAGGAGTCCCTCACCCGGGGCATCCGGCGCGGCCGGGTCACCGTGCAGACCAGGGACTCCGCCCGGGAACTGCTCACCGGCGCCCATGACATGACGGCCCTGGCCGGCTGCGATCTGGTGATCGAGGCGGTGGCCGAGGACATCGACGTCAAGCGCGCGATGTTCGCAGCGCTCGCAGAGGTCTGCGCACCCGGCACCGTGCTGGCCACCACCACATCGAGCCTCTCCGTCGCCACCTGCGCCGATGCGGCCGGACGGCCGGCCGACGTCGTCGGGATCCACTTCTTCAACCCCGCGCCGGTGATGCGACTGGTGGAGCTGGCGCACACCGAGACGGTGGACCAGCAGATCCTCGCCACGGCCCGTGCCTTCTGCCGCACCCTCGGCAAGACGACGGTGGCGTGCCCGGACCGCACCGGCTTCATCGTCAACAGCCTGCTGTTCCCCTACCTCGGCGCGGCCCTCGCCCTGCTGGAGCGGCCCGACGTGGACATCGAGGAGACTGACCACGCGATCCGGTCCGGATTCGGCTACCCCATGGGGCCGTTCGCGCTGCTCGACACCATCGGCCTCGACGTCTCACTCGCCATCCAGAACCGGCTGTACGAGTCCTTCAAGACACCCGAGCACGAACCGGCCGCTGTACTGGAAGAGTTGGTGGCCGCGGGACTGCTCGGCCGCAAGAACGGACGGGGGCTGCGCACCTCGGTCCCACGTCGCTGACCGTTCCCCGGCCCCGGGGCCCGTCCCGCGGGCCGGGGGCCGCGCCGCCACGAGCTCCGCCAGGTCCCGGCGGGACTTCACGCGCAACTTGCGGTAGATCCGGGTGAGGTGCTGCTCCACCGTGCTGGTGGTGACGTACAGCCGGGCCGCGATGGCCCGGTTGGTGCAGCCGCCGGCCGCCAGCACCGCGACCCGCCGCTCGGCATCGGTCAGCCCGGCGATCGGATCGCCGGGCGCGGTGTCATCGCCGCGCAGGGCGCGCAGAGCGACGGCGGCGGGGGTGCTCCAGCCGGCGGCGCCCTGCGGCTCGAGCCGCCAGCCGGCCAGCAGGTCCCGGCAGGCGTGGAAGTCGCCGAGGGCGGCCTCGGGACGCCCCACGGCCAGCTGGTAGTGGCCCCTGGCCAGCAGATAGTGCAGCCCGGCCCGGGTGCGGAACATCGCGGCGGGCACCGGGACACGCAGCCGCGCCGCCGCCTCCTCGTACGCACCCCGGCGGGTCGCCGCCAGCACCGCGGCGGACAGCGGCATCCCGATGGCCACCCCCCAGGCCCCCGGCGACAGCAGCGACAGCGCCCGGCCCGCGTGCCCGGCCGCGAGGTCGTGCTCGCCGGCGCGCCCGTGCACCACGGCCGAGGCGGCGGCGGCCACCGCCCGGCGGGCCGGGGTCGCCCGGGTCCGGTCCCCGCCGGCGAGCAGCTCACACCACCGGGCGACCCGTCCGGTCTCCCCCGTGTGCAGCAGCGCCGACAGGACGGCGGCGACGGGCGCCGGTGGCGCGTGGTCGTAGACGATTGACTCCAGCACCCGCTCGGCTGCTTCGTCCCGCTGCTCGGCCGCGCCTTCGGCCGGCTCCCGGCCGGTCCCCGGCGCACCGTGCGGGAACGGCCCGGTGCCCGTGCCCGGGTAGACGTACGCCAGCGCCTCGGCCGGCGCGCCCGGCCATCCGGGGCCGTGCGGTTCCGGCAGGGCCCGCGCCGCGCCGGCCGGACGCCCGTGCCAGAGCAGCAGCCCCACCGCGTCCTCCGTGTCCGTGGCGGCCCCCGCCCCGGCGCCGAGGCTCCGTTCGAGGTCGGGCAGGTGCCGGATCACGGCTGCCGGATCGCTCTCCCACTCGGCGCGGGCCAGCATCGTCAGCAGCCCGGCCTCCTCGTGGCCGCCGGCCCGGTGTGCGGCACGCAGGAAGTCCGCGGCCTGCCGCGCCCCGCCGCAGCTCATCGTGTGCCGGGCCGCTTCGGCGAGCACTTCGGCGGCCCACGCCGGACCGGGCAGGCCGCCGGCCGTATCGGCGGCGACCAGGTGGCGGGCGACCGAGGCCGGTTCTGCGCCGTTCTCGTACAGCATCCGGCCGGCCGCGGTGTGCAGCCGGTGGGACTCCTCGGCGGACAGCTCCTCCAGCACGGCCGCCCGGACGCCCTCGTGGCGCAGCCGTCCGCCGTCGAGCAGCCCGATCGCGTCGAGTTCGTCCAGGCAGGGGCCGACAGCGCGTTCGGGGGTCTCCAGCAGCCGGGCGAGCAGGGTGAGCGTCGAGGCCTCGGCGAGCACGGCCAGCCCGCGCGCGGCCGACACCGCGGGTGCTCCGGCTCCCCGCAGGCAGCCGGTGACGCCGCGCCGGAACGCGGTGCCGGCCACCGGACGGGAGGGGCGCACCGGTTCACAGGCCCGGTGGTCGTCGAGCAGCCCGCGCAGCAGCCGCAGGTTCCCGCCGGTGAAGCGGTGCCAGTCGGGGGCGAGGCGCCGCGCCGTCGGCAGCTCCATCGCGCCGCCCGAGGACGCGGCCAGGAAGTCGGCGACCCCGTCGCTGTCCAACGTCGTGAGCGGTACGGCCTCGCAGCGGGGATGTCTCAGCAGCTCGGCCAGCGGCAGTGACAGCGGGGGCCGGGAGCAGGGCTGCGGGGCCCCGCTCATCACCAGCAGGATCCGGCTCGTCGCGAGCCGTCCGCACACATACAGCAGGCACCGCGCGGAGGCCTCGTCCATGTGGTGCACATCGTCGACGAGGATCACCACGGGGATGTCCGAGGCGAGTTCGCGCAGGGCCTCGTGGAGCACGGCCGGGTCGTCACCGCGCTCCTCGCGCGCCGAGGTGCCTCGCCCCGCTGCGGGGCCCCGTGCCCGCAGGTGGCGTTCGGCCTCCGGTCCGGCGCCGCTGAGCAGCTGCCCCACGACCCCCGACGGCAGATCGGTCTCGGCCGGGGACGCGGACGCGTTCAGCACCAGCGCGCCCGTGCGCCCGGCCTCCTGCGCGAAGGCCCGCAGCAGGCCGCTCTTGCCGGTGCCGGGGCTGCCGGTGACGAGCACAGCGCGGCCGTCGCCCCGCCGGGCAGCTTCGAACAGCTCCCCGAGCAGGCCGAGTTGTTCGCCCTGCCGCGCCAGCCGCACCGGCCGCCCCCTCGTCTCCGGGCCACTGTGATGGCCGCCGTCATCTCCTGGAAAGTCTGCACAGGACCGTGGAAGCCCCGCTGGTACCGGACCGGAGCCCCGGTCGAGCCGCTGGTGAGCGCCCCGGCCGGGCTGCCGGGCAGCGGGTCCTGATCGCCCTGGGGACCGAGCCGGCGGTGAATCCCGGCCGGTGCCGGGAGCGGCCTGCCCGCCGTCTCCTAGAACGGCACCGCCGGCACGGCCACCGGCTCCGGCAGTGCCAGCAGCCGGGGGGCGCTCCGGTCCCACGGGAAACCGTGGTGCAGGTGGAAGACGGACGGCACATCGGCATCGGCCGCCACGGCGACGGCCGCCAGCACATCGGGCACCGGCTCCAGCTCGATGAACCGCCACGGCAGCGCGCCCTCGGTCCCGGGCGGCCGGAATCCCCGCACACCCCGGTCCTCGGCCAGGGTGAACGCGAAGCTGTCGAAGGGCAGCCCCAGCCCGAGGCCGCGCGCCTTGGAGTACGCCTCCTTCAGCGTCCACAGCCGCAGCACCCGGCGGTTACGGGGGCGGCCCGGTGCCGCCAGCGCCACCCAGGCCTGTTCCTCGTCCGCGAAGGTCTCCACGATCGCCTCGAATCCCTGGTCGCCTCGGTCGAGGCGCTCCACGTCCACCCCGATCCGATGGCGCCGGACCACGCCGAGGAAGTTGTGGCCGGTGGTGTGGGACAGGTTGAAGTCCAGCTCCCGGCCGCCTCGCGGGAGCCCTTCCACGGGCTTCTGGAGGAACGGCCGCCCCCGCGAGGACCGCCAGATCACGGCCTCCGCCTCGGGCACCCCGCCCTCCAGCGCCAGTACCCGGCGTACGAGTGTGTGGGCGACGAGGTACTGACGCCGGTCGCGCTCGAACAGGAACTGGCTCGCGATCTCCCGCTCGTGCTCGTCCAGCCAGTGTGCGGCCAGAGTGGTGGCGATCCCGGGAGCGAGTTCGTCGTTGGGGCAGAACCACAGTTTGACGGGTTCGGGCCGGTCGGGCTCGAACCCGGTGACGGAGTGCCCCGCCACTGCGAGGCCGGTCATCCGTCCTTCCCCGTCTCCCGCGCGGCCACCTGGAGTCCGATCCACAGGGGGCGGCGCAGGAAGGCCGAAGGGGGCAGCGGCACCAAGGCGCCGCCGGGGCCCGGCCGGGACTCCAGGGCCGCCCAGTCGACGTCGAGCCCGGACAGCCACAGGCGCGTCAGCTGCTCGATGCGGCCACCGCGCCACAGGGCGCCGAGGAAGTCGCGGGTCTCCGGCGCCTCGCCCAGGCCCAGCGCATCCGATCCGCCCGTGCGCAGATCCACGTAACGCACACCGCTGTCAGGGACACAACCGTGCCGGGCACGGCTGTCGCGCACCTCGCCGCCGGCTTCCCCGGCCTCTGTGCTCCAGCCCACGAACCCCCTCAGCAAGCTCACCAGTTGGGGGATGTCGCGGGCCAGGAACGCGATCCGGCAGGGTTGTGCGACGCGGCCGGCCCGCAGGGCGCGGGCCACATCCGGGAGTGCCACCCGTTCGTCACCGGTGGCGGTGTTCCCGCTCCCGCCGTTGTCCGAGGCGAGCCAGTCGGCGAGCCGGGCGGCGGTGGCGGCGAGATGGCCGGGGGTGGGGGCGGACAGCAGGATCAGCTCGTCGCGTTCGACGGTGTCGTCCCACGCCTCGTCGCGGCCGGACCGCGGATGCCGGCCCGGGACGAACTCCTCCAGGACGGCACGGGCGTCGAACGGGCCGCCCGCACCGGCGACCTCGACGACGGCCACCCGGGGAAGCTCCCGGCCCGAAGCGTCGCGGGGCCGGGGCCAGGACGTTGCGGTGTCCCTGCCCCGGGCGGGCGCGAGCGTGCCGTACCGCAGCTGGAGCACAGCGGCGGTCAGGGCCGCGAGACCGGTGACGGCCCCGGCGTGGCCCACCCGGCAGGCGGTGGTCTCCCGGGTCTCGCGCACGCCCGGTGTACCGGTCGTCCCGCGCCCGCCCGGTGTGCCGGTCCTGGCGCCGGCGCCCGTCGAGGTGGAACGTACGACGGCATGCACATGGTCACCGTCGGCGAGGGCGCGGGCGAGCGGCTTGAGCACCACCGCGCCCACGCCCTCCCCCGCGCCCTGCCGCCCGCGCGAGGGATGCAGCAGCAACTCCACCCCGCCCGCCACGGCCGCCGCGCACTCGCCACGCCGCAGCGCACCGACGGCAAGGTGCACCGCGACGAGCGCGGAGGACTCGGCGGTGTCGACGGCCTGCGCCGGGCCGCTCAGTCCGAGCAGGCCGGACAGCCTGCCCGCCAGACTCCAGTGACCGCTCTCCGGCATCTCCCGGCCGCCACGCGCCCAGGCCTCGGCGGCCACCAACGCGTAGTCGGCGGAGCTGACCCCGACGAACACCCCGAGGCCGCGCGGCGCCCCATCGGGGCCGGTCAGGGAGTCGAGCCGGGTGCCGGTGCAGCCGGCGTCCTCCAGCGCCTCCCAGGCGGTTTCGAGGAAGAGCCGTTCCTGAGGGTCGATCAGGCTCGCCCGCTGCCCGGTCAGCCCCCAGAACTCCGCGTCGAAGTCGGCGACCCCGTCCAGGAAGTGTCCGCGCTGCCCCGCGCCGAGCGGCGACCCGCCGGGGCGGGTGAGCGGCGCGGCCGACGAGGTGTCCCGTCCCTCGCGCACGTTCTGCCAGTAGAAACGCAGATCGGGGGCGAGCGGATACCGGCCGGCCATGCCGACGACGGCGAACCGGTCGTCGGTGTCCAAGGCGTCGGCGCTGTACGGAGGCTGCGCCGGCAGCTGCTGCGGGAGCGCCGACGGTGTCTGCGGCGTCCCCGGACCGGGGCCCCGCGAAGGGGCCGGGTCCGCAGCCGGCGCCGGGCCGGGTCCGGGCGCGGCCTCCAGTCCGGCCAGCAGCTGTACGGCCTGCCCGCGCTCCAGGGTCCCGGCTTTGAACCGGATGAGTATTTCTCGTTCGTCCATGGTCTTCCGCCTGTTCGAGCCCGCCTGTTCAAGCCCGGCCGGGCAGCAGCGTGAGCGCCTCGTCGATGGTGAGCCGGTCGTCGCGTACCGCGTCGAGCAGCGCCCGTACCCCCAGTGGCTCGGTTTCGGGAGCGGCCGCCCCCGAAACCGCCGTCACCGGCGCCTGCACGGGTGCCGGGGCACCGTCTGCGGAGGCGATGTGCGAGGCGATGTGGGAGGCGAGGGCGGCAAGGTCGGGGTGGTCGTAGAGCGTGACCGCCCGCTCGCTCATGCCGTACGTACGGTTGACGACCGCCACGAACTGCGCGCCGATGATGGAGTCCACCCCCAGCAGACCGAAGGCGGCGGTGGGGTCGATGTCCCAGGGGTCGCAGCACAGGAGGCGGGCGAGTTCCTCACGCAGGAGGTCGAGGATCATCCGCGCCCCCGGGCCGGGGGGTGCGGGCGCCGCAACCGGCCCGCCCGGCAGGGGCGCAGGCCCGGCAACGGACGCAGGCGCCGGCACGGGCACCGGGACCGGCCACGGCATGGTCGGGGGCACGGCCCGGGTCCCGGGCCCGGACGACGGGCTCTCCGCAGCCTGCGAGGCCCGCACCCCCAGCTCACGCGCCATGTGCCGGGCGAAGTCCAGCGGGGTCGGATGGTCGAGCAGCACAGAGGCCTTCACGGCGGTGCCGTACCGGGCGTTCACCGTGGCGACGAACTCCACGGTCAGCAGCGAGTCGACGCCCAGCGACCGGAAGGTCTGCTCGGGATCGATCTTCTCGGGCTTCAGCCGCAGCGCGTCGGCGAGCGCCGCGACGAGATCGGTCACCATGTCGCGGGGCGGCACAACGGCACCCGTCCTGAGGGGAGTTCGACGTTCGTGGGGCATGGATGGGCTCCAAAGTGTCTGTCCCGGCCGACCGGCGAGGAAAGTATGCGAAGGTGCGTCCGAACAGGGTGAAGGCGCCGCCCGTGCTGAAACTGTGCGACCGCGGCCTGGTCCCGGGGAGAGCCGTTCCCTCGCGGCTACGTCGTACGAGCGAGCCCTGTCGTCGTACGCGGAGCGCAGGGTGTCTCGGGCCGCGCGTCCGCCGCCTCGGCTTCCGGCGCCGAGGGGGCGCTCGCGGCAGGGACCGGCGGGCTGGTGCGATAGTTCACGACGTCCTCCGGCGGCACCAGAGCCGACAGCAGCGGCTCCCACAGCGCGGCGACCCGGTCACTCAGCAGCGGATACGGCATACCGGTGCCGGCCAGCACCCCGATGCCGCACACCGTCGCGGACAGCAGCGTCGCGGGCCCGTTGCCCGTCGCACGGGCCCGCAGCGCCCCCGCCTCGCGGGCCTGGTCCAGGAGCCGCAGCACCTCGGTGATCCAGTCCTGGTGGAAGTCGGTGACGGGTGGCTGCCGCCCGGCGCACTCATTGGTGATCCGGAAGCTGGCCCGGATGACCGGGTCGTCGTGGAGCGTCCTGGCCAGCCAGTGCGTCATGTCGATGAGCATCTGCACCGGCGGTACGCCCGCCTCCCAGCGCTCCCTGACGAAGCCTTGCAGCATGGCGCGCCCGCGCTCCTGCACCGCGTCGGCGAGCCCGTCCTTGGAGGAGAAGTGGAAGTACAGCGCGCCCTTCGTCATCCCTGCGGCCACGGCGATCTGTCCCAGCGTCGCGTTGGCATAGCCGTTCCGGTTGAACATCTCAGCGCCCGCGTGGACCAGCCTCTGGCGGGTCCGCTGCGATCTGGCCTGCATCTCGACCGCCTTCTCCTCAGCCGACCCGGCTGAGACGCTCGCCACCGGCAGCAACCGGATCGAGGGTGGGCTCCGGACCTGACATCAGGATCGAACGCTGCAGCCGCCGCAGTCCGGCGGAGGGCTCGAACCCCAACTCCCGCACCAGAACGGAGCGCAGTCGCTGATAGGCGTCGAGCGCCTCGCTGCGGCGCCCGGAGCGGTGCAGCGCCAGCATGAACTGGCCGTGCAGGTTCTCGTGGGTGCGGTAGCGGCTGACCAGCACGCTCAGCTCACCCAGGATCTCGCGGTGCCGGCCCAGCCGAAGATCGGCTTCGATGCGCTGGTCGAGCGCGCAGAGCTGGGTCTCCTCCAGCCGCCGGATCTCCATCTCCAGCTGCGTCCCGGCCTGGATGTCGGCCAGCGCGGAGCCGGTCCACAGCGAGAGCGCCTCGCCCAACTGCCGGGCCGCGCCCGGGAAGTCCCCCGCGTCCATCGCCCGGTAACCCAGGCCCGCCAGCCGCTCGAACTCGCGCACATCGCTGGCGCCACCGGCGGTGTTGAGCAGGTAGCCCCCCGGCGTGGTGACGAGCACGTCCTTGGCGGAGCGCGGCGCGGCCCCTTCCGGGTCCCGCAGAAGTGCGGTCGCGATCAGGTCCCGCAGCTGCAGTACGTAGGTCTGCAGTGTGGTGCGGGCGCTGCGTGGTGGGCGGTCACTCCACAGTTCCTCGATCAGCGTGGCCACGGGCACGACCTGGTCGGCGTGCAACGCAAGCAGGGCCAGCACCTGACGTGGCTTCGGCGCCGTCGGCGTCACCGAGAGCCCGTTCTCGCGGACGGCCAACGCGCCCAATACATCGATATCCACGCCGTTTCCCCTATTCGTGCATGAATCGTGAGCCACTCGGAAGTACCTTGAGTAAAAAACAGGACACACGGTTTGTCAATATCAAACCGTCCACGCTGTTTTATTTGGCCGCAGCCGAGCCCATCTCGCGTCGCTGACCAGGACGTTCACAGATCGCACAAAACAGAGAACCCTCCGCACCCAGGGTGCGGAGGGGAGGCCCGACGGGTCTTCGTGCTGCCAGACCCTCAAAACAGCATGATCAGTCCGTTGCTGACGCGGCCGATGTCACGGTGCCCCGGAGGGGGTCTCTCGGGGACGGAACCGACCTGCACGGACTCTGCTGACTCGCCAGTCTCGGCAGCATCAGATCCCAGAATCCGGCGATCGTCTCCGTGGACAGCCATTCCTTGTCCTCGCTGCCGAGCACCTCGAGGCCCACGGTCACTGCCACGATGGCGGGCGAGGCGTCGGCAGGTGACACCCCTTCGGCGAGTCCGCCTTCCGCGTCGGCACGCCGCAGCATGTCCTCGATCCAGCGCTGCCACCGCTGCCGGAGCCGGGCCTCCGCCCGCCAGGCCAGGTCCCCGCCCAGCTCGAAGCCGGCCTGGATCACGATGTCGTCGGCCAGCCTGCTCATCAGCTCGTGCGTGGTGTCCACAAGTACCTGCAGAGCGCAGTCTCCCCCGTTCACCGCCTCTTCGATGATCCGGCGCACGGTCTCCGCCGCCTCGTCCTCGACGGCCTGGGCGAGCATCTTCTTGTTCTCGAAGTGGAAGTGCAGCGCACCGTTGCTCACTCCGGCCCGGCGGCTGATCGCAGCGAGCGAGGCGGGGGCGAAGCCCTCCTGCGCGAACACTTCGGCGGCGGCATGGATCAACGACTGACGTGTGCGCGCCGCACGGTCCTGCTTGACCATCAAATGTCTCCTGATTACAGGGCTCAGCGGCTTGGCCCCCAAGGGAGCGGACCCACCGCGCCCCGCCGTTCTTGACTTACTGCGGAGGGTTGCCGTGTTTGCGGGACGGCAGGTCTGCGTGCTTGGAGCGGAGCATGGCCAGTGAGGCGATCAGGACTTCGCGGGTCTGGGCGGGGTCGATGACGTCGTCGACCAGGCCGCGCTCGGCGGCGTAGTAGGGGTGCATCAGTTCGGCCTTGTACTCCTTGACCATGCGGGTCCGCATGGCCTCGGGGTCCTCGGCGTCGGCGATCTGCCGGCGGAAGATGACGTTGGCGGCGCCCTCGGCGCCCATCACCGCGATCTCGTTGGTCGGCCAGGCATAGGTGAGGTCGGCGCCGATGGACTGGCTGTCCATGACGATGTACGCACCGCCGTAGGCCTTGCGCAGGATCAACGAGATCCTCGGCACCGTGGCGTTGCAGTAGGCGTAGAGCAGCTTCGCCCCGTGCCGGATGATTCCACCGTGCTCCTGATCCACACCGGGCAGGAAGCCGGGTACGTCCAAAAGGGTGATGATGGGGATGTTGAAGGCGTCGCACATCTGGACGAACCTGGCGGCCTTCTCGGACGCCTCGATGTCCAGGACACCGGCCAGGGCCTGCGGCTGGTTGGCGACGATGCCGACGACCTGGCCGTCCAGGCGGGCCAGCGCGCAGATGATGTTGCGGGCCCAGCGCTCGTGGATCTCCAGGTAGTCGCCCTCGTCGACGAGCTCCTCGATGACCTTGTGCATGTCGTACGGGCGGTTGCCGTCGGCCGGGACCAGGTCCAGCAGGACGTCACCACGCCGGTCGGCCGGATCATCACTCTCCGCCACCGGCGGGTTCTCACGGTTGTTCGAGGGCAGCATCCCGATCAGGTACCGGACCTCCGCGATGCACGTCTCCTCGTCGTCGTACGCGAAGTGCGCGACACCCGAGGTCTCCGCGTGCACATCGGCACCGCCCAGACCGTTCTGGGTGATCTCCTCACCCGTGACCGCCTTCACGACGTCCGGTCCGGTGATGAACATCTGCGAGGTCTCACGGACCATGAACACAAAATCCGTCAGCGCCGGGCTGTAGGCCGCACCACCCGCACACGGGCCGAGCATCACGCTGATCTGCGGGATCACACCCGAAGCCCGCGTGTTGCGCTGGAAAATACCGCCGTACCCGGCGAGCGCCGACACGCCCTCCTGGATACGGGCGCCGGCACCGTCGTTCAGCGAGACCAGCGGCGCACCCGCCGAGATGGCCATGTCCATGATCTTATGGATCTTCGTCGCGTGAGCCTCACCCAGCGCCCCACCGAAAATCCGGAAATCGTGCGCGTAGACGAAGACCGTACGGCCCTCCACCGTGCCCCAGCCGGTGATGACACCATCCGTATACGGCTTCTTCGCCTCCAGACCGAACCCCGTCGCCCGATGCCGACGCAACTGCTCGACCTCCCGGAACGAACCCGGATCCACCAGCAGCTCAATGCGCTCACGCGCCGTCAGCTTGCCCTTCGCGTGCTGCGCCTCGGTCGCCCGGTCACTCGGCCCACGCCGCGCCTGCTCACGCAGCGCCAGCAGTTCGGCCACACGGCCACGGGTATCGCTCGGTTCACCGGCCCCGGCGGGCCTCCCCACCGACATGCCACAGCCCCTCTCGATGTTGCCTCTCGGCTTTGAACCAAGCGTAACAAACCACCTAAGCGGTTTTCTGCCTACGGGCTGCCTGACTGCGGGAACGCGCTTCCGGTGGCGCTAACGCCAGCTCTGCGGCGCCCTGTACGGGGCCTGTTCCCAGCGCCGCCACACGACCGGGCGACCCTCCACACCACTCCTGCGCGCGGGGGCCACGACCCGGTTGCGCGCGAGCACCGAGAGCAAAGCCTCGTTGAGTGCGCTCAGTTCGTCCTGGTTCGCCCTACCGCGCTCCACTCGCGCCACCCCGGCTGCGTCAAGGCGGAATCCACTCATGAAGGCCTCCTTCCTCGTCAGGAAACCCTGGAGCAACAAACTGGAGCGGCGGTCGAGCGGCAATCGCGGGGGACGCTCCCCGGCCGGGGGCGAGTTGTGAAGGCAGCATCACACTCTCAAGCGGAGCTCGCGGTTTCGCTTCTACGGAGCACCAAAGGGCGCTAGAAATTAAACCGGTTGGTATGTATCTTTGGTGTCCCGCGAGGGGCTCACCGGTTTTCGTTACCGTTGTTTTGGGGGAAAAATGACTGCTGCAACGATCCAGCTTGCTCACCCGCTCACGAACGAGGCATCTGCACGGGACCGGTCAGCTTCATCGATCGCGCCTCCTCTGTTCCGCTTCCCGTCACTGACGACCACGGTCCCCAAGGAGTTCGTCCACCGGGCCGCCGTCGCCGAAGTCATGCTCACCGACTGGAAGCGCGAAGATGACGTCCACTTCAAGGTGACGGCCCAGTGGCCCCGCGGGCACAGCTTCTTCAGCCCCATCGGCGCACACCACGACCCGCTGCTGGCGGCCGAGACGATACGTCAGGTGGGCTCGCTCCTCGCCCACGCGGAGTTCGGCGTTCCGTTCGGCCACCAGTTCCTGATGTGGGACCTCGAGTACGCCGTCGAGCCCGACCAGATGCTCATCGGCGGCACACCCGCATCACTCGACATCGACGTCACCTGCACCGAGGTCAAGCGGCGCGGCAACGCCCTGACCGGACTGCGCTACGAAGCGGTGATCCACCGCGACGGGAAGCCGGCCGTGCGGGGAGGCGGGGCCTTCACCTGCACCACACCGGCCGTGTACCGCAGGCTCCGGGGAGACCGCTGCACCGCCGAGGACCGGCCCCGGCTCCCCCTCATGGCCCCCGCCTCGCCCCAGAGAGTGGGCCGTATGTCGCCCATCGACGTGGTGCTCTCCCCCGTCGGGGAGACGAACCGCTGGCAGTTGAGAGCCGACACCCGCCACCACGTCCTCTTCGACCACCCGGTCGACCACGTCCCGGGAATGGTGCTCCTGGAGGCAGCCCGGCAGGCGGCCGCAGCGGCCCTCGACAACTCCTCGATGCTGCCCGTCGGCATCGTGAGCGAGTTCCACCGGTACGCCGAACTGGACTCGCCCTGCATGATCCAGGCGCAGCACCTGCCCGGTACGGCCGGCGTCGAGAAGTCGGTGCTGGTGACCGCCCACCAGGACGGGGACCTCGTGTTCACCTCCACGGTGAAGACACTGTCACCCGAGAGCTGATCCGCCCGTGCCGATGTCTTCGCCCTCATGAGGCCGCCTCGGGGCGAAGGCATCGGCATGGTCCGCGGCCCACTGGGCGAACGACCGGGCGGGCCGCCCCGTCACCTCGCGGACCCCGCTTCCCACGGCTGCTTTGGCCCCGTCCCGCTGCCGCCGCGCACTGCACAGCAACGCGTCCGCCAGTTCGGGCGGGTGGCGGCGCAGCAGTGCGGCGCGCGCGTCCTCCGGCGCCAGTTCCTCGAAACGCAGCGACACCCCGAGCACCTGCGCGAGCAACCGTGTCTGTTCGGCCGCGCTGATCGCCTCCGGCCCGGTCAGCGTGTACGCCGCGCCCTCGTGTCCGTCCTCGGTGAGCGCCCGCACCGCCACCTCGGCGATGTCGCGCGGGTCGACACACGCGTTCACCGACGTCCCGTACAGAGCCCGCACGACGCGCTCCGAGCGGACCGTCCCTGCCCAGGACAGGCAGTTGGACATGAACGAACGAGGCCGCAGCAGGGTCCAGGCCATCCCGGACTGCCGCAGGAGTTCCTCATTGGCACGCTGCCAACGGGTGACCAGGTCGTCCGCCCGCGCATCGGTGACGGAGGCAGCGGACAACGTCACGACGTGGCGCACACCTGCCGCCCGCGCCGCCCGGAGAAAGACGGCGCCTTCGTCACCGGCGACCCGGCTCGTGACGAGGAAGGCCTTACGCACCCCGCGCAGCGCCGGGGTCAGCGAGTCAATGCTGGCGTAGTCCCCGGCCACTGCCTGCGCCCCGGGCCGCGTGACCGTGACGCCTGCGGGGTTCCTGGTCATGAGACGCAGCGGCACTCCGGGCGGGAAGGAACGCACCACTTCCCGACCGACCGTCCCTGTCGCACCTGTCACCAGAATCATCGGGCACCCTCCCTCTCCGACCCGGCCTCCCGACAGGGGCGGGGAAGCAGACCGCCGCGCCGGGGTTCGAGGTGGCTTCGGTTCCGCGGTGTGAATCGATCATGCTCTCCCCCCATTCGCTGTGGGCGCCGACCACTGTAAGATACATACTAGCCGGTTTTTTTCATGCGCTACGGTGTCTTCGATGCAGTAGTCACGTAAATGGAGGAGGCGAGAGTGGCGAAGCAGGATCGAGCCATCCGTACACGTCAGACGATCCTGTCGGCAGCGGCAAACGTGTTCGAAAAGCACGGTTACCAGGCAGCCACGATCGCCGAGATACTGAGCGAGGCGCAAGTCACCAAGGGGGCCCTGTACTTCCACTTCCAGTCCAAGGAAGAGCTGGCCCAGGGTGTGCTCAGCGAGCAGGAACAGCGCCTGGGCGTCCCCGAACACGCCTGCAAGACCCAGGAGCTCGTGGACGTCATCATGCTGCACGCCTACCGCCTGCAGACGGACCCCATGGTCCGCGCCGGCGTGCGGCTGTCCCTGGACCAGCAGGCGCACGATCTCGACCGCAGTGGCCCCTTCCTGAACTGGGGCGAGGTCCTGCGAGGGCTCCTCGACCAGGCGCAGGCCCAGGGGGAGCTCCTCCCGCACGTAGTGCCCAGGGAGACCTCCGACGTCCTGGTGGGGTGCTTCGCAGGTGTCCAGGCGATGTCGCAGGCGCTCAGCAAGTACCAGGACCTCGCCGAGCGGGTCTGCTCCCTGCTGCGCCACCTGCTGCCCAATGTGGTGCTCGCGTCCGTCCTGGCCTCGGTGGACATCTCACGCACCCGAGGCGTGGCGGTATTCACCGAGCTGACCGGGGTCGTCGACGAGGAGGCCGTCGCCGCGGTGGTCTAGGGCCTCTCGTTTGGATCAGGCCGGACACCGCGAGCCCGGCCTGATCCAAACGAAAGACCCTAGACCGGCACGCTCTCCAGGTCCGGGGCCGCCACCGGCCCCGGGTCCGCGTCCATCCCGAACAACGCCGCCAGTGCGTCGGCCAGTGGTCCGCCACCGTCCGACGCCCAGGCGACATACCCGTCGGGGCGCACGAGTACCGCCGAGAAGGGCACGGAGCGCGTCGGCAGGCAATGAGCCACACGCAGCGACTGCTCCCAGGCCCGCGCCGTGTCCGCGTAGCGCCTCCCTCCCTCGCCGAAGAGCAGCAGGAGGGGTTCACCGCCCTCCCCCAGCAGCCCGATCACGTCCGACGGGCCCTTGGCGGTGGTCAGTTCGACGTTGTGCAGAAAGGTTCCTTCCTGCGGAGACCGAAGGCGCGGGCTCATGGGAAGGACGGTGTCCTGGGCACTGATCATCCCGCTGAGGAAGGCGTTTCCCCTGCCTGACTCCAGGAGCCCGGTGAGCAGCGTCCGCAGCGAGTCCAGCTCGGTGCCGGGGCCCATCAGGGCGACCTGGGCACGGGTGTTGTCGATGACCTTCTGGGCAGCGGGCCGACGCTCCTGGCCGTAGGTGTCGAGGAGCCCGTCGGCCGCGGCGCCCCGCACCACGAGACCGAGTTTCCAGCTCAGGTTGAGGGCGTCCAGCACCCCGGTGCTCAGGCCCTGCCCGCCGATCGGGAAATGCACGTGCGCGGCGTCCCCGGCCAGGAAGAAACGTCCGGCACGGTACGTCCGGGCGAGCCGGGTGAAGTCGCTGAACCGGCTGAGCCAGCGGGGGGCGGTCATCGTGATCGGGTGTCCGACGATCCACGACACCTGACTGCTCAACTCGTCCAGAGTGAGCGGGACATGCCGGCTGGAAGAACCGTCTCCGCAGGCGAGCGTGTGGACGAGGGTGTGGCCGTCGGGGCCCTTCTTGGCTATCAGCCAGCCCCTGGGCGTGCGGTGCCAGCCCACGGGGATCGCCTGGTCGGCCGGGATACGGACCAGGCCCATCATCGCGGACATGGTCGGCGGGCTGACGTCGGAGGCGATTCCCGCCATCTCCCGGACTGTGCTGCGGGCCCCGTCCGCCCCCACCACGTAAGCGACGGCGAACGTCCTACGCCCCTGCGGGCTCTGCGCGGTGACCCGCACCCCGTCGCGGTCCTGCACCATCTCCGTCACCCGGTGTTCGCGCAGCACCCGCGCACCGTTGGACAGCGCCCGGCTCTCGAAGACCCGCTCGAGTTCAGCCTGAGGGCACTTCAGGATCGGGTCGGGCTCCGCCTCCGGGGCCGTGATGGACAGGCCCGGGATGCCGGCGAAGTGGAAGGGCATGGTGGCTGTCCGGCCGGAGGGCAGGGACGCCGGTGCGAAGAAGTAGCCACGCCGGGCCAGACACTGAACCGCTCTGGCGTGCAGGGTCGTGGCCTTGGGTCTCTCCGAGGTGGCGGCCTCGGATTCGAGGATCACCGTGTCGACACCCTGCGCGGCCAGCTGCGCCGCGACCAGCATGCCGACCGGGCCTCCCCCGACAACCATCACCTGTGCAGATATCCGGCCAGTCATCCTGGGCCTCCCCCTCTTTGCGCCCGGAGCGTCCCCACGCCCCTGGTCATCAACGGACCACATACGGAAACGCAGGAGAGGGCTTCGCCCCGTTCTTCTCGCGAACACCTCTCCGCCGAGAAATATACCGGTTGGACGGTTCTTTGCAACGGCCTTCCGCCTCAGGCCCGGAGCAGGAATCTCACCGGAGGAGACCGGTTCGGCTCATGAGGCGAGAAGAAACGGGACATACCCGATGGCGGAGGGGCGTTCGGAGCACCGACGAAGCAGCGTATCGGTCTGTTTCCTCGACGGGTTGGTTACTGAGCTCACCGGCCGGAACACCTGGAACACCTCGAACACAATGCCCGGACGCCCGTACCGGCCCGCAGACCTGCCCCGGGCCCGGGGGCCGAGGACGGGCCCAGACCCTGCCGGCTACAGCGGCAGGGTCTTGCCTGTTTCCTGCACCGCCAGAGAAGGGGGCCTGCCCTCGGAGCGGGCGGTCTTGCGCCCCTTGTGTCCTGGCATCAGCGTGCGCGGGTCCACGCCCTCGGCGGGCGCTCCGGTGGCGTACAGACCGTCAGGTGCGCTGTCACGGTCGTGCGGAAGCAGCCAGAAGACCCGGCGCCGGAACGTACCGGACGAACGCGACGGCTTGGCCTGCGGCCCCAGCAAGGTGTACCCGACCATGCGGCCGTCCCGGTGATAGGCGGGCTTCCCCCGGCGGGTCGGCAACCGGTCGAGGCTCTGTCGTACGTAGTCGAGATCACCGATGTCCTCGAGCCAGACGAAGTCGACTTCGTGGCTGATCTCGTCCTCTGCGATGAGGGCGCTCATGCTGTCTCCTGATCAGCGAACAGTCCAATGCCCGGGTAGTACTTCCGCTGGTTGGACAGGATCATCTCCTTGGGGGATGCCAGCCCGACCGCTTCACGAACCCTGGCCGCAAAAGCTCGGGACGAAACAGCCGGGGCACCCTCATTGTGACACCAGGACTTATAGGCCGCGTAGAGCGTGGCTTGTTCCACTCTCAGACCCCCGTCGACCCGACAGGATTCGCTGATGAAGCGCCCTGTGTGGTCCTCGGTCTCGGCGTAGGCGGTCGTGGCGATCCGGACCCGTTCGGGGCCGGTCAGGACCTTCTCACCGGTCAGGTACCGACGGGCGCCCTCGATGAGCCAGTTCAGGATGCCCGGCCCCTCCTCCGTGACGAGGATGTCCGCCAGGTTGTCGATCTTGCGGTCGTCGGAGACGACACGTTCGAACGGGATGAGCCGCATGCGCCGCCAGAACGCGAAGCCGCCGGTGCCGACCTCGGGGCGGTGGTTGCCCAGCAGCCAGAGCTTGTGCGTCGGCTCGAAACTGAAGAAGTCCTGCCTCATACGGCGCGCCTTGATGCGGTCACCACCGGTCAGCAGCTTGACCCTGGCCTCGTCGAACTTGTCCCCGGGCTTGACCTCGCTGCACACGATCACCCGCCGGCCATGCAGTTCGGCCAGGTCGGTGGGGTGCCCCTCGTAGGGGCGGGCCATCAGGAAGCCGGGCGGGGCAGCGTCGGCGTAGTCGCCGAGCAGCTTCATCAGGACGTCGAGCAGGACCGACTTGCCGTTCTTGCCGGAACCGAAGAGGAAGGGCATGACCTGGCCGCCGACATCTCCGGTGATGGAGTAGCCGAGCAGCAGGTGCAGAAAGTCGACCATCTCCGCGCCGTCGGCATCCTCACCGAAGGTGTCGGTGAGGAACCGGTGCCAGCGCGGCGTCGCCACGGACTGCGGCGCTGCACTGGTGGAACGGGAGTGGAAGTCCTTGTCCGGGTCGGGTTTCCGGATGAGCCCCGTGCGCAGATCGACGATGCCGGCCGGGGTGCACAGTGCGTACGGATCGGCGTCCAGCCGCGCGGCGTTGAGCACCATGCCGGGGGCGGCCTTGGCCTGCGTGAGCATCGCGTTCATACCGCTGGTGCTCAGGGCGCGGCTGCGGTGCCGGTGCAGCGCGGCGCCGGTGAACACGCCGCGCGGATCGGTGACGGCGATGCTCTCGGCCAGGTCTCCCGCGGCCCAGATCACCGTGTCGTCCTCGTCGATCTGCCAGCGGGTGCTGTCCCAGCGGTACCAGCCGAGGCCCGGTACGTGCCGGTAGTCGTTGGCGTACAGCTTGACGAACAGCTTGGCGTTGCCCCGGTCGGTGAGGGTGTCCGGCAGCAGCCCCGCCGCCGTCGCCTCACCGGCAGGGGCCTGGCCCGCCGCTGTTTCGCCTCCCTGCGCGGGCAGCGATACGGGGGCCTGCGCGAGGATCTGCGCGGCGACCGCCTGCGCGTCGAAAAGGGCGTTGTCGTCCCCGGAGATCACGCACGGCCTCCCAGGAACAGCGGGCGCAGCAGACCGGCGTCGAGGCCACTGCGGATGATGGCTCCGTAACGGCGGTCCTGACCGGGGCGGGCCTGCTCGGCCGCCGCTCTCAACGCCTGCTCTGCGGCGGCCTCCGAGAGGTGACCGCCGGCGACCAGTCCCCCGGCGGTGTACGCGGCCCGGTTGAGCTTCGCGGAGAAGGCGGCGCCTTCCGGGACAGCCGCACAGGCCGTCACTTCGCTCAGGACCCTGGAAAGGGCCCCTCCGGAGGCGTCGCGGCCTCCGCCCGCCGCGATGACAGCCTGACGCGCCCGGGGCGGAACAGGCCGCGGAGCGGGCACATGAGCGGGCGGAAGGTGCCCGGTGCGGGCGAGCTCCTGCGCCAGCCAGCTCGGAAGTGCCGCGGGCTCGCGGGTCGGACCGACCGCCGTGTAGGTCCCGGCGGTTGTGGTGGTACCCGGGACGACGATGTACCCGCCGTGGGCCCGGACATCGACCTGCCAGGCAAGGGCCCGGGGGCTGCTGGACCCGGTGGAGCACTGCCAGCGGTGGCTGCCGTGGGCGCGGTACCACACGTGGAGGCCTCCGGACGGTGTGCGTACGCGCAGGGTCGTTTCGTCGTCCGCCGGGCTCACCTCGCCCCGCAGAGCGGCCAGTACGCCCAGCGTGTGGAATCCGTTGGCCAGTCCGCTCAGGTCCACGCTGCGCGGAATCGGGATGCCCGGCAGCAGTCGGTCCCGGTCCGGAGGGGGCTGTCCGTGCGCGTCGATGTCGATGACGACGAGGTTGGCGGGTCCACAGGCGACCCCGACCCCGAGACCGGGACGGGCGGACCACCATTCCTCGATGCGGGCGAAGTCCAGGGTGGCCGCGTGGAAGCCATGGCACCAGCGCCCGGCCAGGAGACAGGCACACCCGGTGCGGACGTGGCCGGGCTGCCGGCACGCCTCGCAGTTCGCCGTCGGCGTCTTGCGTCCCGGAGCCAGCGGATGAACCGGCCAGCCCCGGCTCGCACACCATCTGGCGAGCGCGATACTCGGCGGCCCCGCTGCGGCCAAGGCCCCGGGCTGCCCTGAGTCGCTGCTTGAAACGTCCAGCTCATGAGCCATGCGCACCCCCATCAGCGACCAAAGCGACTCAACGACGAACATAGGTTATCGAAGCACCGGCGGCCGGGGGTCTCCGGGCAGGAAACGGGGTCATCGTGTCGGAGGACAGGGCCATCAGCCCGTCAAAGAAGCCATCAGCGACCGAAGCGTCCGAACACCAGCGACTCGGGGCGTTTCGGTCGCTGCTCCAGTAGCTCTAAAAATCTGCAGGTCAGAAGTCTGCAAGAACCAGAACAGCGACTGAAGCGACTCAACGCCTCTATATATAACGCACACGCACACACGCGAATGTCCTTATATACCCGCACCGTGGGTCGCTTCAGTCGCTTTCCCTCCAGTGAACCTGCCCTGACCTGGTGTTTTCTGAAAACTGAGCGAGCGACCAAGAAGTTCTTCGGTCGCTCTGCTTCGGTCGCTGGCGGCCTGGAGCCCAGCGACCGAAGCAGAGCGACCGGGCCTGACCATGGCCGACTGACACAGGGGACGCGTCTGCCGCTGGCGTCCAAGGGCGCGCAGCGGCTCGGGCATGGCGGCGCCGTGAAGAGGAGTCGCGTGGGTCAGTCCGGACCGCCGTTGCCGATTCAGGCGATGAGCAGGCGGAGGCCGAGGTCTGCCGTGTCCAGGTGGGCGAGGTCGCTGTTGCGCTCGGCCCACCGGCCGGAGTCGAGGTCGTCGCGGAGGCTTCGCAGCGCCCGCTGCCCGGTGCCGGGCCCGGCCCTCGTCCACACCGACATCGCGTGGCGGACGTGCTCCTCCAGGTACGCCCCCAGTCTGCGCCAGTACGCCTCGAACAGGCCGTCAACGCAGTCCCACGGGATGGGCACGGGTGCAGTGCGGGCGCCGATCGCGTCGGCCATCCCGCAAGTGAGGGAAAGCCGTCGAGGACATCTCCCGGTCGATGGCCGCCATCCTGACGTCAGCACGATCACGCCGCTCCAGCAGCAGGCCACGCAGTTTTGACGCAGGTGCGCGACCGCGTCGCTGGACGAGTCGCCGACCGGTTCCGCTCAGCCGTGGCGCCCCGGGTACGCGGTGCCGGAGACCCAACTCGGAGGCAGAGTCGCTTCGGTCGCTCCGCTTGTCCGCTTTCGGAACTCTGACGCACGAGCCCCGCCCCTGTCGAACAGGTTCGTCATGACCGTCAGCGGCGTTCCCCGCCCGGCCCGTGGCCCGGGTCCGGTTCAGGTGTCAGTCGATACCGCGTACGACGTGCGGTTCGGCGATGTCGTCCTCGTCGATGCCCGCGAGCCGCAGCGGTGGGATCGACCCCGGGGTGAAGTCCGCTGCCTCGTGAACGAATCCAAATCCGAACCCGATGTCCTGTTCCTTGATGTCCTGCACGTGGTCCTCCGTCTCAGCAGGTCGGTGAAGTGTCAGCCATGGAGCATCTCCACTCGCCGGACACTCCTCGAACCGGTCACGGCACGGTGGATCTCAAGCGCCGCCGTCGATCGGTTGAGCGTGATGTAGTGCAACCCCGGGGCACCTTCGGCCAGCAGCCGCTCGGCCATGGCAGTGGCGTACTCGACGCCGATGCGGTACCCCAGCGCCGGGTCCTCGCGGGCGGCGTTCAGACGGTGTGCCAGGTCCTCGGGGAACGCCGCGCCGCTCAGCTCGGCGAAGCGGCTGATCTGGCGGGCGTCGGTGGCCGGCATGATCTCCGGGATGATCGGGATGTCGCAGCCCGCTGCGGCCACCCGGTCACGCAACCGCAGGTAGTCCTCGACCTGGAAGAACATCTGAGTAAGGGCATAGTCGGCGCCTGCCCGGCACTTGGCGATGAAATGCCTGATGTCGCTCTCCCAGTCGGACGAGCGAGGATGCCGTTCGGGAAAGGCCGCCACCCCGATGCTGAAGTCGCCGAGCTCCCGGACGAGCGAGACCAGTTCATGGGCGTACCGGAACCCCTCGGGGTGCGGGATCCACGGTGCGTTCGGATCGCCGGGCGGGTCCCCGCGCAGGACGAGGACGTCACGTACGCCGGCGTCGGCGTACTGGCCGATGATGTGGCGCAACTCTGCCACCGAGTGGCCGACCGCGGTGAGATGGGCGACCGGGCGCATCGTCGTCTCCGCGACGATCCGCTTGGTCACCTCGATGGTGCGCTCTCGCGAGGAGCCGCCCGCCCCGTACGTGACGGAGACGAAGTCCGGTGCGAGGCGCTCGACCTGGCGGATCGCCTGCCACAGGGCGCGCATCCCGGCCGGGGTCCCCGCCGGGAAGAACTCGAAGGAGAACGAGGCGGCGGGCCGGACGAGGATCTCACGCAGCGTCGTCATGTCGGCCCCTGACCTCGATGGTTCCGGTCACCGCCATACGCACGGGGACTCCTTCGATTGCTCGGATCCTCCACCATGCGGCCCCGCGCACGAGGATCCTTCGCGCAACGCTGGAATGCCCGTGGAGGGGCCACGGCCCCTCCACGGCCCCTGCGCCGCCGTTCCTCCTCCGGACCCCGGGCAGCTATCTCGGCGGGACGTGCCCGCGCACCAGGTGGACACGTGGCTGACCGGCTTCTGTGAGAGCCGTTCTCCCGTAAGCCGCCGTCGCGCGAGAATCGGGTTTTACGGGCTCAGGCGGCCCCTTACGGCCCCCGGCCCGGCGAACGCCCTCTCCCGCAGGTCCCAGCCCCGGGCCGGAGCTCCCCTCCCCCACCGGTCCATGGCGCTCCTTGCCGAACCGGCCTTCTCCCCGCGCAGGGGTACACACCCCGCCGCCGGGAGGTGCCTCGGCCGTCACAACCTGCGGCGCCCCGACAGCTCCCCATCGCTGGCGGTCCGAGGGAGGTGGCCGCTGTTTGAGGATCGGCCCAGGCCCCCTGCCGGGTGGTGCGGCCCCTGGACACGAAGGGCCCCCGCGACTCCGCACAGGTACCGGCCTGGGCTGGGCCGTGCTGCCCGGGTTCCTGCTGTCGCCCGACTCCCCCGCGCCGGATCAGCCGTTGTGCTCGCAGCGGGATCCGGCCGAAAGCGTCTCGTCGCCGGCAGTGCGGAGGCGGAGCCCCAGGCCGCGCTCGCGGTTCGCCGGCGGGTGGTCGCGGCGTAGCCAGCAACTACGAGAGGCACGGCGCGCGGGCCGTCTGTCGGCTGCCGCCCGGTCAGTGGTCGGCAACACCGTTGCACGTCGAATCCAGGTGCGAGATCGACTGGCCTCTCCCCTGGTGTACGGCACGTTCCTCGGTGAGAAGCCCCGTAGGCCTCTGCCCGACGAGCACCGGGTCGGACCCCAGTAGATGCGCCTAGAGCCCCGGGGTGGATCCGAATCCCACGGGCAGGCGTCCTTGTCGCGCGGGCTACAGACAACTTCACAGGCAGAGCTCCAGACGAACCGGGGCATCGCCGGAACATATGGGAGCCATTCTCGTGGTTCGTCGTATCGACGCTCCGGAAGTGCCGATACGGCGAACCGGGTCGCATGCTCGGACTCCAAAGGGAGAGCACCCCCCAGAGGCGGACGGAGGCGTTCCGGTCCCTTGGCGGCGACAGGACCAGAGGCTCTGATCCTGTACCAGAAGGACAGGTGATCAGGAATATTCGGCCCGGAACGTGCTGTGAGTGACTCTCAAGAGCTCTCCACGCCGTGTTACCTCAACAGGCCGAACAGCAGAGAGACGGCACCACACACGTGCCCTGCGCTGGGCTGGCTGCGAGCGATCCGTAACGAACCATCCTCTGCCGGCCTACGCTCTCTTCCCACATAGACGCCATCAGCTACCTCGTTCCTGGGCAGGCAAAGTGGCCACTCGCCGACACCACACCCCGCACCAGGCTCACTCCGTTGAAGCTCAGCCATACGGCTGGGATCCTCCCCCGGCGACGCCCACCCCCTTGAGCTAACAGAAGAAGTTCGCTCGCATCGCAGCCATCTGGCACCCGGGTCACAGAGGCCGAGATGGGACGTAGGCGCACACCTCACGCCTCTCATGATCACCAAACGGTATTGCTACTTCCAGCACGTCAGCACCCGCTGGAAGTAGCAATAATCGGCACAGACCATCTGCTGGCTGCCGCCTTCCGGCCCCTGCAAGAGGTCCCGACAGTTCTCCTTCCGGAAAGATCGAGAGCAGCAGCCACCCACCATCTGCTTCGCCAAAACGGGATCAGAAGGTTGTAGAGCAAGGAGGAATCATCACGCTAGTATGCAGAGAAGAAACGCTAAAAAAAGCCTCTGACCTGGGCAAACAAACAACACTGCAAACATTGATGCAAGCTTGTCGACACATAGGAGTTGAGGCATGAAGAGCGGCCTGAGCTCTAGCTTTGACAGGAGCGAGCACCAAGGGTTTCGTAGTCATGCATCTGTAGGTAGCTCCCCCTACCTGGATCAACGCATTCTGGAGGGCCTTCACTCTCGCGTGCCTGATCACCTGCATCCACGCGGACAAAGCAGCCTGTTTGCGAGCTGGTCCACAGGCGGGTGCGCATGCGATGAGGCGGGTCACTCCGCTGGCGCGATGACCAATTTCCCTGCCCGCAGATTCGTAAGCAGACGTGCAGGCCTGCCCATTCATACACAGAGTGGTCTGCAGAGTTGCAGGTGTGCCTGCCCGTTTCCCTGCAGCTGTGCACATGGAACCGAGGGTTGGCCCAGTAGCCAGATACGCGGTGCGTGGGAAGGCAGGAGCGCAGGCACAGCCCCAAGCGAGCGCGCCTATCTGCCTGCCCACACGAAGACAGGCAGATAGGCGGATGCGTTGGGCAGCGGGTTCTCATGTGGCCCTGGCAAGAGGCATTCATGTCGGTAAGAACGCCTGTTTGTCATCAGGCCTGCCTGATGACTGCGATGCCCGGTACCAGGTGTGCCCGTCCACTGGCCCGTCAGATCGCCTGCTTGTTTGCTCGGCGGCGGGTGTGTGGGTCCGACCTAAAGCCTGCATGCACATACCGTCGCCTGCCTCTTCGCAAGTGCAACAGTAGGCAGGCGTCGCTGTAGACGTGCGTGCGTCTTTGCCTACCGGACGACCGACCTGGTTCTGTGTGCGCAGCCCCATTGACAGGGGAGTCCGTCACGAAGATTGCTCGCGTGTTGGCAGTGCGGTTACCCGGCATGCGGGAAGACCAGCCAGGGTGCCCACCAGCGTGTGTCTTTGCCTGTCCGCTCGTAGACAACTGGGCCCATAAGCAGGCCTGGAGACCACTTGGCGTGCAAACGTGCACCCAAGCACGCAACCAGGTGTACAGGTCGGTGGTGAAGCCGGCCGACCCCTGGCGTGCCAAACGAACCGCCAGGTCTGCCCGTACGTGTGCCGGGATGCTGATTTGTTCGTGTGTCGGGCAGCTAAGACGTTGATCTTCGTGGTAACTTGTGCTCCTCCCGTTCACACAACTTTTCTGGAGGTAACTGTCCGCATGAAGGCGTCTCTTGGCCTCTTCGCCGGGCAGTCAACTAGCCAAGCTGCGAAGTGAAACGCGTGAAGACCAGCAGTGGTAGCAACCTTGAAGCACGTAGCTGCACTTATTGCGCTGCCAACCCAAGGTATGCCGATGAGCTGGGACAACGTGGCCGGATAGCCGATCTGGCGCCCCGATCGGCAGGTTCAGGGCCCTACCTGACACCCTTCAGGGCTGCTCCGGAGCGCAGAATCGTTCTGAGCGAAGTCTTGACCATCAGTACCAGAGCAAAAGGGGCGTTTCACACCCCGATTGCGGGCCCTAACAAGAGTGAGAGGATCCATGGCCAGTCCCTTCGAAGCGCCTGCCACTGACACGCAGCTCGCCGGCATCCCCTGGGAGTCGCTGTCGCACATCTTCATGTTCGGCAACGGCAAGGGAGGCGTGGGTAAGTCCTCCGTCTCCGCGAATGCTGCGGGCAAGGCCGCTCGCAGCGGACTGCGCACGCTCATCATCGACTGCAACGCTCAGGGCAACATCGCGCGCGAGCTCGGGTACAAGCGGGCCGATTGGAACGATGGGGGAGCGGGGCTCATCGAGGCGCTGCGTACCGGCGCGCCCCTGACTCCGGTCGAGAACGTGCGGGAGAACCTCGACGTCGTCCTGGGCGGCCCAGCGCTCGGCGACGAGTTCGGCATCTTCTTCCACACGCTTCTGGCCAAGGAAGGCCCGCACGCGTATCTGCGGCTTCTGATGTGTCTGCTGCCGATCGCGCACCGGTACCAGATCATCATTCTCGACACCCCGCCGGAGAACCCTTCGCTCCAGCGCCTCGCCCTCTCCGCCGCCCGGTGGCTGGTCATCCCGGTCAAGAGCGACGGTGGCGCTGAGGACGGTCTCGCGCAGATCGGCCTGGAGTTCTCCTACGTCAAGTTCGTCAGCCACATCAATCCGCACATCGCACTGCTCGGCGTACTGCTGTTCGACACCGGACGGAACTACAGCAGCATCCACGCCGACGTGCGACGCCAGGTGCAGAAGGTGCTGGGCGAGGAAGCCCACATGTTCAAGCACCTCATCGGCCACACCGAGTCGGTGGCTCGGCTGGTACGGAAACGAGGCCTTCTCGTACACGAGTTGGCGGATCAGCGTGTGGCAGGCGATCGCTCGGTCCCCGAGACCGTGGTGGGGCTCGACTCGGACTACGAAGGATTCACCGAAGAGATGTTCGCCAGGGCTCTGGAGCTCAGGAAGGATGCCGCGGCATGACACCGCCGAAGAACAAGAAGACCTCCGACCAGGACGATGAGCAGAGCATGTCCGACGAAGGTGTCGGCAACCTGTTCACCGGTGGGGCAGCCGCTCCGTCCGGCGCGCTCGCCGGCTGGGCGGCAGCCCCGAGCCCCGCGACGCAGGCCGTACCGGCCGCCCAGCCGGGGGTGGCCGTCCCGCGGCCTCCTGTGGTGCCACGGCCCACCCAGGAGCTCGTCGAGGAGCCCGCATCGCCGGTCTCCGATGCCGACACGGCCAAGCCTGTCGGGTTCTACGTGTCGACGAACGTGGCCAACCGCTTCCGCAAGCTGCGCAAGCAGAGCGACCTGACCCATACGCAGATCGTGTTCCTCGCTGTGGAGGACGCCGTCGAGAAGGGGCTGACGCAGGTCGTCGAGGAGGCACGGCGGGCGCCCAAGTTCCAGTCCAAGCTCTTCGCCGTGGCGACGAACAACTCGGACCTGCGGGGCCTCGGTCCGGTGCAGCTGCAGTACAAGCCGACGAGGGCTCAGCGTGCCGTCATCGACGGTCTGGTGACCGAGGCCGGGCTTCCTGACCACACCAAGTTCCTGGCGGTTGTCCTCGACCAGTATCTCCCCGGGCGCAGAGACGCCTGAGAAGGCCCTCCGCCGTCCAGCTGTGCGCCGCAACCCGGGTCCTCCGGGTTGCGGCGCACAGCTGCGTCCTGGCCCCTTCAGGCGGGCTCACAGCGGGTGCCCGGGGGAGTACCTCTCCGGCCGGCCCCTGGGCAGCCTCCCGGTCCCTCCGGGAACGGCCGAGCCTCACTCGAAGGGGCCCCGAGTCCCGGTACAAGGCATCGCGGGGCTGAACGGGACCGGACGCTCCCACCCCGTTCAGCCCCGCAGTTCAGGCCCGCACAAAAGTGCAGGTCAGAGCGTTTTCCTGAAGAACTACGGGACTGACGGGGCTGGACCTCGTAGTTATCAGCTGTGTAAGAAAATATAGGAACACGCGTACGCACGCGCATGACATCTTTTTTCTCTGTAGCTGATAACTACGAGGTCCAGCCCCGTCAGTCCCGTTGCTTTGCGGGATACTTCTCTGACCTGCACTTTTACTGAACGGGACTGAAGCGTTCAGCCCCTCACGGGACTGAACGAAATGCGAGGCACCGACCCCCCGGGCAAAGGCACGGGACTGACGGGACTCATTTTTCGCGACACGCGGTTCTCCCTCCCCTGCACCCCTCCGGGGTGGGCTACGCTCTGTCTCGGCTGACTCGAAAGCTCAGTCCCTTCAGTCCCGTAGTCCCGTCGGCGCGGGGGTTTGTGAAGGCGAGGGACAAGACCGCACGCGAAGAGCCCGACAAGGACCAAAAGTTGCCCGACCACGCCTCGGCCACCCCGCCGGCTGCCTCGCGGCCGGCGGACGGGCACACGATCGCGCGCTGGTGCGCCCGAGCCGGCTGGCCGGTACACCCGCTCGCCCCGGCACAGAAGACGCCGCCCGCCAACTGCGCCGACTGCAAAGGGCACCACGCCCCGGCAACCTGCCCGTGCAGAAACGCGGGCCGCTGGTGCCACGGCTTCCACGCGGCAACCACGGATCCCGGGCTCATCGACGCCTGGTGGAGCGCGCAGCCCCGCTTCGGGGTGGGCGTTTCGTGCGGCCCCGCCGACCTGGTGATCCTGGACGTCGACGCCCACGCGGCCCAAGTGCCCGAGAGAGCCCGTCTGCTGCCGGGCATCCCGATCGGTCCCCAGGTGGACCTGGCGGGCCTTGCCACGGGCTTCGACACGCTGGCGCTGCTCGCCGCCCTTCGCGGCCAGCAGGACCCGGCGGCCGACGAGACCACACTGCGCGTGCGGACCCCGTCCGGCGGACTGCACATCTGGTACCGCAACCCGCACCCGGCGACCCGCTACCGCTCGTCCACCGGCTCCAGCCCGCGGACGGCCCTGGCCTGGCAGGTCGACATCCGCGCGGACAACGGCTACATCGTGGCCCCCGGCGTCAGAACCACCGCAGGCGACTACGCCCCCGTGAGCGATGCCCGGGAACCGGCCCCGCTGCCCGCCTGGCTGGCGGCCGAGCTGAAGCGCACAGGGCACGTCCCAGGCGCCGTCAGCCCCTCCCTCACGCCATCAGGAGCCCCGGCCCCCATGCGCCGCTCGCGGCCCGCCACAAGGGCAGCAGAACGCCTCCTGGAGCCGTTGCTCGCGGAAGTCACCGCCTGCCGAACCGTCAGCGAAGGAGCGAGCTTCACCGAGAAACTCAACCGGGCCGCCTACACCGCAGGTGGCCTTGTCGAAGGCGGCCACCTGTCCGGGGCCGATGCGCGCAGCCTGCTTGCGGAGACTGCCCGTACCGCCCGACCGCACCAGGAACGCCGCAATCTCATGGTCATCGAATCCGCTCTGTCCGCCGGCGCCCAGCGCCCGCTCCACCCGCGAGGAAGCTCATGAGCGTCGAGCCCGTACGCTTCGATGCCGAAGCCGCAGCCAGGCAGATTCATCAGCAGAGCCTCGATCTCGATCTGGACCTGCCGCAGCCCACCCTCCCCGCCCAGCAGAACGAGGCACCCGCCCAGCACCCCGCAGAGCCCACCTGGCTACTGCCGACCGCCCTCACCGACCGAGGCAACGCGAAGCTGTTCGCGCGCCTGTACCGGGACCGGTTCCGGTACGTCATCGGGATGGGCTGGCACTCCTGGGACACGTACCGGTGGAAACTCACCGGCGGCGAGGAGGCCGCTGTCTGGGCTGCGGGAGAGATGGCCGAGCAGTACGCCGACCACGACCCGACCGGCCGTTTCATGGACCGTCAGCTTGCCGCACACCGCCGCCACTCGGAGTCGACCGCCGGAGTCAAGGCCCTCCTGTTCCAGGCGCAGGCAGCACCGAGCCTGCGCCTGAACCCCGACGTCCTCGACGGCGACATGTACGCCCTGTGCACCCCCTCCGGAGTGGTGGACCTGCGCACCGGACTGCTGCGCAAGCCCAACCCGCTCACCGACATGCACTCGCGCGCCACCACCGTCGCCCCGCTCAAGACGCCGGTCCCGAGGTGGGACAGCTTTCTGCGCGACACCTTCGGCGACGACGACCAGGGCCTGGAGACCACGCGCTTCCTGCACCTGCTGCTCGGCTACTCCATCACCGGCGACGTCGGCGCCCAGGTCCTGCCGTTCCTGTACGGCTCCGGCGCCAACGGCAAGTCCGTCCTCCTGGAGGTCATGACCCAGATCCTGGGGGACTACGCGAACGCCGCCCCGCCCGGATTCCTCATGGAGAAGGGCAAGTTCACCGAACACTCCACCGAGCTGACCGAACTGCACGGCCGGCGCATCGTGGTGTGCAGCGAGCTCAAGCCCAACGACAAGTTCAACGAGGCTCGCGTCAAGCTCCTCACCGGCGGCGACACCATCACCGCCCGCCGCATGCGGCAGAACTTCTTCACCTTCACGCCCACCCACAAACTGTGGCTGCTCGGCAACCACCGCCCGGAGGTCGGCACGGGCGGGCACGCGTTCTGGCGCCGCATGCGCATCATCCCCTTCGAACGGCGTGTTCCCGACGAGCGCAAGATCGACAACCTCGCCGCCGAACTCGTCGCCGACGAGGGCCCCGGCATTCTGCAGTGGCTCATCGAAGGCGCCCAGCGCTACCTGGCCACCCGGGACCCGCTCACCGGTCCCGCATCCGTACGGGTCGCGACAGCCGCGTACGAGACCACCGAGGACCACATCGGGCGCTTCCTCACCGAACGCTGCACCAAGGGCGAGAAAGACCGCGACCTGCGCGTCGAACAGAAGCTGCTGTACGAGGCCTACGGCCGATGGTGTTCGGACGAGGGCATCCGCTCCTCCACGCCGCGCGCCTTCGCCGGCCGCATCCGCCAGGAACTGGGTCTGGCCTCACCCGCCGAAATGATCAAGAATAACGCGACCAAGCTCTACCCGGGTCTCGCGCTGCTCCCCGACGGCGCTTATGGAGGGGGCGCTCGATGACAGCAGCGTCATGCGCCCTGCCTGCCCCTGCCGGGCGACCGTACGATAGGGGCGGTTGCCCCGGACGGTTCCGCACCGCCGGACCGGGCACGAGCACTTTGAACGACACACCGCCAGGCCGACCCGCGGCCACCCACACGCAGGAGGGCCGATGAGCGCGCTGCCCCAGGAAGGCGATGTTGCCCAGGAAGTCGAGATCGTGTGGCTCGAGGATCCGAAGGGCCTCGACTACGTACGTCAGGCCCTGGACAAGGTCAACACGCGCAAGGGCAAGCCACGGTACGAGCGTGACGGCCGTCTCATCGGCTACACGAACCTCGCCCCGAAGGCGCCCCGAAGCGCGGACAGCGGACTGTTCGCCCGCCGTACGTTCTACCTGCTGCCGCACGACCGCCCCAACCGGCCCGACGACCCCGAGTGCCCCTACAAGGTCGGCTCGCCCCTCGAGGCGGTCGACCCGCGTACGGTCGCGCCGGGCGAGGTGGGGGAGAAGACCAGCCGATCGCAGGGCACTGCGGAGATAGTCCCGGCCGGCTCCTGAGCCGCCGCGTACATCCGGAGGTGTCCCCGCGACCGGTACGGCGGATCACGGAGACACTCCGGGAAGAGCGTTGCCAGGGCTGTACCGGCGCTGGATCGGCACTCGACCCCCGTGTGACACGGTCGGGGAGCGGTGCCCGCGGTGGTGCGCCGCGGGGACGGGAGGTCCTGGAATGGACGCAACACCACATGACTCCGTGTGCGGAGCCCTGTCCCGGCTGCTGAGCACGCAGGCCGTCCAGGAGCGCAACAAGGCCCTGGCCCGAGCCCTGCTCGCCGCCGGCCACCACGGGGCGCGCTACGAGTCGCTGGTCGCGGAGAACGACCGGGTGACCGCCCGCATCACGCTCCCTGACGGCCCCGTCGCACGTGGCCTGATTGCGGAGTTCCGCTTCGACGCGCAGGGCGAGGTCAGCGAGTACCGCGACTTCCTGGTACCGGCCGGGTCGAGGCCCACCGCCGTCCCCGCCGCGTCGGCCCCGGCTGCCTGAACCGCGCACGCGTGGGGCGGCCGACGCCGCCATCGGATTCCTTATGAAAGCCCGAGGCCAATAAGGGCGCCCACGCGCGCGGGCATGCCCGCATGTACCGTTCCTGGAAGCCGATGCCGTATGGCCACGTATGCCGCTTGTTTCGACGGGCAGACGAAGACGCATGGCTGTACTGAGAAGAATCGCCCGCCCGCTGCTGGCCACCCCGTTCATCGCCGAGGCGGAGCACGCGCTGCGCAGCCCACGCCCCCTCGCGACCGGCACTGCCCTCCGAGCGCAGCAGCTCGGCGTCACCGTTGACGACCCGCTGACACTGGTCCGGCTCAACGCCGCAGTCCAGATCGTCGCGGGCGGAGCGCTCGCGCTGGGCCGCTTCCCTCGATCCGCCTCACTCGTCCTGGCCGCGAGCCTCGTGCCGACCACCCTGGCCGAGCATGCGTGGTGGAAGGAGAAGGACCCGGAACTGCGTAAGGACCAACAGTTCCACTTCGCCCGGCGCGTCGGCCTGTTCGGCGCGCTACTGCTCGCCGCTGCCGATGCCCACGGCAAACCGTCGGCGGCCTACCGCGCTCGTACAGCGGCGCACGCCAGCCGGAAGAAGGCCCACAGAGCCACGGCCAAGGCAGGCGGACAGTTGCAATCGGCGATCGAAACGGTGGGCGCGAGCGCGTCCGATGCCGCCGGCGGCGCCGGCCGGGCAGTGAGCTCCGCCGCCGAGTCCGCACGCGCGATGCTGCCCGGCCAGTAGGAGGCGTGACGGGCGGGAGAGGTACCTCACGGGTCGGTCTTCCGCTCGCCCCGTCTGATCTGCGTATTGACGGGCAGGAGAGGCTACGCCGCAGTGGCGGGTCGCCCGACCCGCCCCGGCGGCGACCCGGACAGGTACGTCAACCGAACGGGCCGGTGAACCGAAGCGACGCCGACGGAAGGTCACTATCTATGTCTCCTGTGACGGAGCAATGGGCCGATGTACTCACAACCCACTTCGCGCTCGGTGAAGAACTCCCTGCCGTACGGGCAGCGGCGGTCTACTCGGCCGAATCGGGATTCTTCGCCGTGGCCGGCCGCGACGGCGAGAACGGCCGACCGCACTTCGCCCCCGCCGGTGGGACCGGTGCACAACCGGGCTCAGACGCTTTCGACCCCTCCCGCCTCGAAGCCCTGTGGACGGCCGGCGAAGAGAACGCACCTCCTCCGCTCCTCCGCCTCGGCGAGGTCGTGTGGCGCCGTGAAAGCCTGGAGCAGGTCACGGATGCGGTGACCGGTACCGAACTCGACCTGGTGCTGCTTCGTGAGGGGAACCGAAGCATGTGGGTGGTACGGACCCGGCAGGGCATCTGCATCTTCGCGCTGGTCGACGGGACCAACGAGGGCCACGTGGCCGAAGCCCGCTCATTCGCTCTCGACTTCGACTCCTTCCTGGTCGGCCAGGGGTACTGATTCCGGAGATGGGCCCGGTTGTCGCACTGAGCCTCTTCCATCTTGGTCAGGCGGCGAGTTCGAGGGTGACGACGGCTATGATCCGGGCGGTGCTGCGACGGACCAGCCCGGCCGGAAGCGGCATTACGGCTCGGACATGACAGGCCACCGCGCCGCATCGGCCGGCGCCACGTCAGCCGGACCAGGGTGAGCGTCGCCGCCAGGAACAGAACCTGCGTGACGGTGCGGGGGAGCAGCTGGTCCCACCACGAAAGGCCCGGCTCGGAGAGCGCCCACGCCACGTTGGCGGGGAACACGGCTACGAGGAGAGCGCTCAGCCCGAGCCCCGCCCAGGGAACGAGACGCGGAGCCAACACGCCCAGCGCCACCGCCGAGTTCGAGCACACCGCTTGCCGTGACGAGCAGTTCCGGGCGGGGCAGCCCGCTCGGCACCATGACGATGAGCTCGGCGCGCATGCCGGCGAAGTGGACGGTTCCCGTCAGCAGGAACATCGCGCAGAGCCCCGCGCGCAGGGCGAGTTCGAGGCTCCGGGCGCGGCGGAGCCACAGGGCGTTCACCGCAAAGGTGAAGCCGGCCACGACGACCAGGGTGATCAGGGGTTCCATGGTGCTCCTCCCGGCATGAGTGGCGGCGACGCGTCACAGCATTGACTGCGAACGCCGTACGGTCTCGGCGTCGATCTCCTGGATCTGTACGGCGTGCAGGCTGATCATGATCAGCAGGGCGATCAGGGACCGTCCGGAGACCGCCGCCCTGATCCGCTCGGCGCCCGCGTCGGCCCCCTGCGGCGGCACGCGGAAGTGCTGGTGACGTCCGGCGTGAGCGGTGATGAACTCCCAGATGTCGCGATGGCACAGCAGATCGACGGAGGAGACCCGGGCGGCCTGCTTCAGCAGCTTGCTGTGCTCCCCGTCGACCACCGCGGCCTCTCCCGTGCTGCGTCAGGCCTGGTGAGCTCTTGCACTGCGTCCGGCCGGTTTCAGCGGAAGCGCCAGTCGGTGAAGACCTGTTCGGCGTCGGCTTCGACGACGTCCCGCAGGTCTTCGTCATCGTCCGGGGCATCCAGACCGAGGGCAGTAAGGACGTGCCGGTAGTACTGGTAGGCGAAGAGCAGGTCCCCCGCTGCCAGCAGGGAGGTCAGGAGCGGCTCGTCACCGGCCGTGGACCGGTCGACCTGGACCGGCACCTGGGCGCGTTCGTTGCTGCTGAGGGAAGGGAGCGCGGAGCCGAGCTGGTGCTCCAGTCGCTACCAGCTGGTCGTGGTCCGCCACCAGCGCGGCGTCGTACTGCTCCACGGCCCAACGCCGCACCACGCAGGGGAGCAGGAACCAGTTGCTAGTGCTGGGTCGGCTCCGGCAGTTCGGAGGTGACGGCGCGGATGGCGTTCCGGAGCCAGCGCTGCCCCAGGTCGCCGTCGAGCCGGGGGTGCCAGGCCATCAGGTAGCCCAGTGGGCGGATTTCCTCGGGAGCGGGCAGGATTCGGATGCCGGGATCCGGGCGTTGCTCCGCGAGTAGCCGCGCGGGCAGTGTGAGGATCAGCCGGGTGCCCGGGACCGAGCGCAGGGCCAGCGAATGGTAGGGGACGGTCAGCCCGGCCCGGCGGTGCTCTCCGAGGTCTTCCAGGCGTTGCTCGATCGCGGTCTGCCGCTCGCCGATGGTGCCGACGATGACATGGGTGGCGCCCAAGTACTCCTCCAGGGCGATCGCCGGACGTTCGGCGAGCGGGTGGTCGGCGGAGAGTACGCAGACGAACCGGTCCTCGAGGAGAAGTTCGGTGCGCAGGGCGGGGAGTGGCGTTGATCTGGCGAAGAACACCAGGTCGACGACCCCCCGGTCGAGGTCCTCGTAGATGGCGTCGTGCCAGGTGCGGAAGTGCAGCGTGGAGCGCGGCGACTCCCGGAACACACGCTGGAAGACCGCGGGCGCGAACACCTGGGTGAAGTCGGTCCCCGCGACCCGAAAGGTCTCGGCGGCCTCGGCGGGGTCGAACCCTTCCGGGGCGAACAGGCTCTCCAGCCGCGGCAGGACTGCCCGCAGCTGACGCTGGAGGCGCTCGGCGCGCGGGGTGAGGCGGTACCCGCCCGGCGTGCGCACCAGCAGCTCGTCGCCGAGGGTGTCCCGCAGCCGCTGCAGGGCCCTGCTCATCGCAGGCTGGCTCATTCCGGCGACTTCGGCGGCGCGCGAGACATGCCGCTCCTCCAGCAGCGCGGCCAGCGGAGCCAGCAGATTGAGGTCGACCCGTTCGATATGCGTCATGTGAATAATCTATATCCTGACGATGCATTGGACAAATAGTTGCAGGCGGCGGAGGGTTGATCCAGTCGCCGGGCGGACCGCCCGCGAACCACACGGTGCCAGGCGTCCGTCCGGACGCCGGATCAGGAGCAGTGATGAACGGCGCGGTATTGCAGCACGGAACCAGCCGGCCCCGGGTGGCTGTGGTGACCGGCGGCTCGGGCGGAATCGGGGGCGCGGTCGCGCACCGGCTGGCTGCGGACGGCATGGCAGTCGTCGTCCACTACGCGGGTAGCGCGACGAAGGCCGAGGCGGTCGTCGAGTCGGTGATCGCAGCCGGCGGCACGGCGGTGGCCCTGCCCGGCGACGTCGCCGAACCGGCGGAGATGACCGGGCTCTTCGACGCCGTCGAGGAACGTTTCGGCGGCGTCGACGTGGTCGTCAACACCGCGGGGATTATGCTGCTGGCCCCGCTCGCCGAGATGGAGCTGGAAGCCTTCGACCGGATGCACCGGGTCAACGTCCGCGGCACCTTCGTGGTCTCCCGGCTCGCGGCCCACAGGCTGCGCCCCGGCGGCGCGCTGATCAACTTCTCCACCTCGGTGACCCGGCTCCAGCAGCCCGGCTACGGCGGATACGCGGCGACCAAGGGCGCGGTCGAGGCCATGACCCTGATCCTGGCACGCGAACTGCGCGGCCGGGACGTCACCGTCAACGCGGTGGCCCCCGGACCGACCGCGACACCGCTTTTCGCCGAGGGCAAGAGCGAGGAGCTGATCGCCCGGATCGCCGCCGCCGCACCCCTGGAGCGGCTCGGCACACCCGAGGACATCGCCGAGGCCGTCGCCTTTCTGGCCGGGTCCGCCGGCCGCTGGGTCAACGGCCAGGTGCTGTACAGCAACGGCGGCATCGCCTGACCCTCGCCACCCCTTCCGCCTCTCTTCTCCCTCTCCGTTCCTCCCCTTCACCCCTCCGACAGGAGACCCACCATGTCGACTGTGCTCATCACGGGCGCCGCCACCGGTATTGGCAACCTCACCGCGCGAGCCCTGGCACGGGCCGGCCACCGCGTCTACGCCTCGATGCGGGCCCCCGGCGGCCGCAACGCCGCCCGCGCCGAGGACCTGCACCGCCTGGCCGCGGCCGAACGCCTCGACCTGCACGTGATCGAACTCGACGTCACCTCCCAGGAGTCCGCCGACAGCGCGGTGGCGGCCGTGCTCGAGAACGCGGGAGCGCTCGACGTCGTCATCCACAACGCCGGGCACCTGGTCACCGGCTACGTCGAGGCCTTCACCGCCGAGGAGATCGCCCACCTGGTCGACGTCAACACCCTCGGCGTCCAACGGCTCAACCGCGCCGCGCTGCCGCACCTGCGCGGGCAGGGCAGCGGCACCCTCCTCTACGTGGGCAGCACCATCCCGGTGACCACCCCGCCGTTCCTCGGTCCGTACGTGGTGTCGAAGGCGGCGATGGACGCACTGGCCCTGGTGACCTCCTACGAGGTGGCCCCGCTCGGCATCGAGACGGTGATCGTCATGCCGGGAGCCTTCACCCACGGCACCAACCACTTCCCCAGCGCAGGACGGCCCGCGGATGCCACCGGTGTCACCGCCGGCTACCGGGCCCTGGACCCGCTGGTCGCCCGCAACGAGCAGGCCACGGAAGGCTTGTTCGCCCCGGGCATGCAGGCAGACCCCTCGGTCGTGGCCAAGGAGATCACCAGGATCCTGTCCCTGCCCTTCGGCGAGCGCCCTTTCCGCAGCGTGGTGGACCTGACCAACTCCCTGGTCGAGCAGGCCAACTCCGCGGTGCTCAAGGCTCGCACGGACTTCGTGCGGCGCATGGGCTTCGAGGATGTCCTGCACGTCACCCGAGCGTAGGCCGTCCGCACCCGTTCTGTCACCGATCGCATCACCTCCCCTCGTAAGGAAACGACGACATGACCCGCAGTCAGCTGGACTCCGTCTCCGATCTCTTGCTGAACTCGCCGCTGGACCTGGGCGGCGACGTGGCGAAGATGCGCCGCGTCTTCGACGAGATACTCGGCGCCGCGCCGCTGCCCGGCGACGTCCGCACCCGGACCACCGACCTGGGCGGGGTACCCGCCGTCGAGGTGCGCGCCGGCGCCGCCGCGCCGACGGCCGCCACCGTGCTGTACTTCCACGGCGGCGCCTATGCGATCGGCTCCGCCGCCGCCAGCGTCGGCCTGGTCTCCGAGATCGCCCGGCGGACCGCGGCCACCGCACTGTCCGTCGACTACCGGCTCGCCCCCGAACATCCCTTCCCGGCCGCGGTGGACGACGCACTGGCCGCCTACCGGGCGCTGCTCGACCGAGGCGTCCCGGCCGGCTCGACCGCGGTCACCGGCGAGTCGGCCGGCGGCGGCCTCGCCCTCGCCCTGCTGCTGGCGATCCGGGACGCGGGGCTGCCGCAGCCGTCGTCCGCGACCGTCCTGTCCCCATGGACTGACCTCACCCAGTCAGGCGGCACCATGACCACCCGGGCCGACGCGGATCCGGCGCTCACCCGCCGGGCCCTTCAGACCAGGGCCGCCGACTACCTCGCCGGGGCGGATCCACGCACCCCGCTGGCCAGCCCGCTCCATGCCGATCTGCGCGGACTGCCACCGCTGCTGATCCAGGCCGGCGGCCGGGAGATCCTGCTCGACGACGCCCTGCGGCTGGCCGCACGGGCCGCCCACGCCGACGTCCCGGTCACCCTGCGGACCTTCCCCGGAGCGCCGCACGTCTTCCAGGGCTTCGCCCCGCTCGTCGAAGAAGCGACGCAGGCCCTCGACCAGGTCGCCGCCTTCATCAACGGCCATATCCGGCCGGAGGGACGCCCGTGAAAGCCGTACGTTTCCGCCGCTACGGAGACATCGACGTGCTCGGCGTCGAGGACGTCGAACCGCGTCCGCTGGGCCCACGCGACGTGCTGGTACAGGTGCGGGCCGCCGGGATCAACCAGGGCGAGGCCAAGATCCGTACCGGGGCCCTGCACGAGCGGTTCCCCGCGACGTTCCCCTCCGGACAAGGCAGCGACCTCGCCGGCACCGTCGCCGCGACCGGATACGTGGCCCGCCTCGGGCCATGGCCCATCATTCAGCTGGTGACCGGGCCAGGTCGGTGACACCGTGACGGGTTCACTCGGACGTGCGGGCGCCCGAAGCCTGACGCAGTCCGCTCAGGACGTGCGCGCCTGGTTGGGTGTGCCGTCCAGGGAGTAAGGGACCTGACCGAAGGTGATCTTCTCGTCGTCGTAGTCGAAGGTCATGGCGGTGGCGAGTGCCTCCCACCGGCCGGTGCTGCGCCCGCAGTGCTCCAGCAGGATCTTCAGAGCGATCTCGGATTCGTGGCGGGTGAGGACCTCATCGGCGGGGATCTGGCGCAGGTGCTGAAGGGTGTGGTGTCGGGACTTGACCAGGGCCCGGTAGACCTCGGAGCGCAGGAGGCTTTCGTCGACGATGCGGATCCGGTCGGGCTCGGTGTGGGGGAGACGACGGCCGGCTGGTCCAGGGCGGCGAGCTGGGCGCAGGCCCCGGCGAGGTGGTCGGGGTTGGCGCTGAGGAGGGCCAGGCCCTCGGTGAGGCGCCGGACACGGCCGTCGAACTCGTAGTCGCCCTCCTTCTTCTCGGACACGCTGAGCAGCTGGCCGCGGGTCACGAGGGCGGCGGCGGCCGCGTGCAGCTGTTCGGCGGCCAGGGTCGCCAGGCGCGGGTTGTTGTCGATGTGGTGCAGGGTCCTGCGGGCTGCCACGTGCGGGTTGGGCAGGTTGGCCAGCTCGGGCTCTTCGACCACGCCCACCATGGTTTTGTTCACGGCAGCAGCAGCGACTAGCGCCCGGTACATGTCAATAGGTCTTGGGGGCGAGTCTGATCCTCTTCAGGGAGGACGTACGTCATGATCACGACAAACTATTCTTCCATGTCGGAAAGTTGATACGAATGGGGAGAGTGCATGATCAGCACGGTCAAGAAGTTCAGCACCACCGCGTCGGCGATCGGTCTGCTGGCCGCCGGCCTGACGTTCGGTGTCGCTCCGTCGGCACAGGCGGCCATCGGACCGAGTGGCTGCAGCGCTTACGTGTCGACCACCAACAGTCACGTCGCTGTGGGTTGGTGCAACTCGGGCAACGGAACGTGGAACGTCCAGGCGTGGTGCGGTGGCGCGGGAGGCGTCAACGGCCCGTACAAGGGCACCCCCGGCCGTCGTAGCGGTGGCACGGAGCAGGCCGCCACGCTCAACTGCGGTTCCTCCGGCTACCCGTACGACATGTCGGTCGTGAACATCAAGGCCTGACCGGGAACCGGAAGGAATACCCCGAAGGCCAGAACGCCTCCGGTTCGAGGCGGCCGGGATGTTCGTACCCCGGCCGCCTCTCCGTGCTGGCCGTCGCCGAACACGCCCGCGGCCAAGACATCGCCGCCACCCTCCTCAAGCGGACCTGGCAGGTCCACCATGAGCTCGGCTACTTCCTGCCGTACGGCTCGTACGAGGTCGACCGCGACCTCGCCGCCACCCGGGCCGGCTACACCGCCCACGCACCCGGCGAAACCTTCCCCCTGGGCGCGAGCCGCTCGGGGCTCACCACGGGAGGATCCCGCGGACGTTCCGGAAGGTCAGGGTGTGGGCGAGGCCTCGGTGAGTGCCATCCAGTTTCGGACCGTCTCTTGGTGTGAGCCGCTCGCCGTGCTTGCAGCCACTTTTTCAGCGGCGTCGACGGAGCACGGCGTCCCTGCTCGGGTGAGCAGGGCGAGCGGCCAAGCGGGGCCCTCGCCGGCCGGCTCTTCGTCGAAGGCAGTCCAGTCCCAGGGGCCGTCGAATCGCCATGCCCGGCCGGCGATGTCGGCGACTTCGTCGCCCGCCTGGAGATATGCGTATGGACGCATCAGCAGGTGGAAGGTGAAGGGGATCCCGTCGCCGGGGTGGATGGTGTACCCCGAGCCATCGAGATGGCTCTCATCTGGGAACTCGCGGTAGGACAGACCTCGGCGCAGCACGGTCACGGTCTGGGTGGGATGCGGCAGCCAGGCCGTCTCCAGCGGGGGGTCGTGGTGGTCGACGACCGTTACGTGCACCACGGTGGGCGGCACGCCGACCCGGCAGACGTCTCCGGCTTTCAGCTGTTCGGCCGGAGGGTCCGTCCGGAACAGCTCAGGTTCCACCTCAGACGCAATGCTCCCGCCGCTGCCCACGCCGAGGGCGACGATCCCGTTCCAGTGCGCGAACTCGTTGCTGGTGTCGATGTCCCACCACGGCCACCGCACCGACACGTGGTCCCACGTGACACCCTGCTCGACCGTAGTAACGGTGAAGGGGCACGCGACCGACAGCACGTCACCGGCCCGGAAGTCCCCCTCATCAAGCATGCGGTCAGGGTAGACGGGGTCTCTCGGCGGTCCACGGGGACCTACCGGTCAGGGCCCGCTCGGGCCGTGGGCCACCTGCCGCACACATGGGCCAACAAGCGTGCTCAAGGACCACCTATCGCGCTCAGTCACAACAGCTGCGACTGAGCGCCTCCTTGGCCGGCCTGGCCAAATAGGCGCTCAGTGGGGTGCGTCAGCGGCGAGCCAGGTCGTCGCGAGCGGCCGACGGGGTCACTGCCCGGTCGTTCCAAGGGTCTGGTCGGACGTTGCGAAGCGGTGCTCCCTCGGCTTCAGCACTTCGTAGAGGTAGCCGAAGTACTCTGTTTCTGCCGTTTCAGTGAGCACTGCCAGGAGGAAGGCGACGCACCCCATGTCGTGGCGCTCCCATAGGGGGCCGCGCCCCTCGTTGTAGAGGATGGTCCAGTCGTCGGGGTGCTGACCGGGCCGCGCGAGCCAGTACAGGAACGCTCCCGTGCCCTCCTCGAATGCCCACGGCAGGACCCTCGCCCCCGCCTCCTGCAGGCCAGTGGGCTTGTCCTCGAACTCCCACAGGTCGGCCAGGATCTCGTGCCGTTCCGTCGTCTGCGCGTGCAGGTCACAGTCGTCGTAGGCGGAGTCGGGGACGAGCAGCCAGATCGTCTCGTCAAAGATGCCGTCGCCGTATGTCTCGACGAGCTGCTTGTAGTCGGCGGGCAGAGCCAGACCGAGGGTGCGCTCGGCTTGCGCCCAGTCCACCGCAGGTGGCGGATTGGCGGGCGGCGGGCAGAGGCGGACAAGCGTATCGAGGGCGACCATGGAACGGACGCTACCGGGACACCAGCCGGTATCCGTGGGAGGGTCGACAGGCCGGGCGAAGGCCGGCAGCGGAACCCGGCCCAGGTACCACTCGCCGGGGCGAAGCCCTCGGCACGCCTGGAGCTGCGTCCGTTCGGTGGTCGATGAGCGCCCACTTGGCGGGTTGGGCCACCTACAGCACCCAGTCCCAGCCGCTGCGACGGTCAGCCGTCCATCTAGAGCTTGCCGCTCGGGGACACCGGGCTCAGGAGGTTGGCCATCCTGGCCACCTCCGCCGCGGTCATGAGGGTGGTGACGTCGTACCCGAGACCCTCCCTCGGCAGGAGCCCGGTGGCGTCGGTCGGGTAGGTGTCGAGGAGGGCGGTAGAAATCCCCTACGTGGGGTCGGGCCCGTCGTCGGCTTGGGCGGTGCCGGCGCCGATGGCGGCTAGGGCGGTGGCAGCGAGCAGCGCAGCAGTGAAGCGCATGGGGTCGAAGGTCCTTACGGTCGGTGGCTGGTACCTGTAGAGACCAACGGGGCCCGGTTAGGTGCGGTATGTCCTGGTCGTGGGCGCCGCGGTGGACGCAGTACAGCTTGTCCTTGAAGACTGCCAGGCTGGGGCCTTCGAGGCTGCCGTGGGCGGGGAACTTCTGGGGGGTGGTCCAGGAGGTGCCGTTGGTGCTGGTGTCCA